>JBBRDZ010000006.1:0-37576 GCA_038203435.1 Burkholderiales bacterium | reverse complement strand
GTCAACATGGGCATGGTCAGCGGCATCCTGCCCGTGGTGGGTGTACCGCTGCCGCTGGTCAGTTATGGCGGCACATCCATGCTGACCCTGATGCTCGGTTTTGGTATGCTGATGAGTATAGAAACGCACAAGAAACTGGTCAAGACTTGAACAACCGCCAGCCGAAAACCGGCTTGCGGCTGCCTACTGGAGATTGCATGAATCATAAAATCGTCGTTTTGCTCGCAACCACTCTTTTACTCGCCGCCTGCGGCACTACACACAAACCGGCTGCGACTGCGCTGCCGGGGAGCGGCGGTTACCTCCCGGGTGACGGGCCGGGCACGGATATCCCGGTCAATCTTGATGCGATACCGGATGCCGTGCCGAAGAGCGAGCCGTTGCACCGCTACGCCAATCGTCCCTATAGTGCACTGGGCAAGACCTACACGCCGTTGACCGTGGTCGGTAATTTCCGGGAACGCGGCATCGCCTCGTGGTACGGAAAGAAATTCAACGGCGAGCGGACCTCCAGCGGCGAGACCTACGACATGTACGCAATGACCGCCGCCCATCCGACCCTGCCGCTGCCCAGTTACGCTCGGGTGACGAATCTGGGCAACCACAAATCGGTGATCGTGCGCGTCAACGACAGAGGGCCATTCCTGAATGACCGGGTGATCGACCTGTCCTATACCGCCGCGTACAAACTGGGCATCATCGCGGACGGCAGCGCGCAAGTCGAAGTCGAAAGCCTGAACCCTGACGTCAGCATCAATACCCTCGCTGCCAGCACCGTGCAGATCCAGCCGCTCGACAGCGACGCGCCGGTTGCCCCGGTTGCTGTGTTGTCACCCGGCGCGTCATCAGCCGTCGTTGCCGCACCCGTTGCGGTGGTTGCCATGGCCCCTGTCGCCGCACCGGAAAACCGCGTGTTCCTGCAGCTAGGTGCATTCAGTTCGCAAGCGGGCGCGGAAGCGTATCGCGACAAAATGAGCAAGACACTGTCCGGCACCGGCAAACAGGTCAAACTGGCTGCCAACAAGGATGGATTGATACGGGTGAATATCGGGCCTTATGCAAATCTGGACGAGGCGCGCAGCAACGCGGAAGGGATGCAGGGAGAGCTGGGGTTCAAACCGATGGTGAGCTTGCCGTAGGAATATAGCCGTAGGTTGGGTTGAGCATAGCGATACCCAACAATCAAAACCAACTTCGCCGGGGGTAGCCCGGCAGCTAGTTACTTTCTTTTGCTTCGCCAAAAAGAAAGTAACCCAAGAAAAGGCGACCCCGGTTTGCCGCCCCTGCGGGGTACCCTGCGTTGCTCGACTGGTCAGGCGGCTGCGGAACTCGCCCTACGCGCTCAAACATAACCAGCGACTTGGCTGGCGTCGTTTGCCAGCTTAGTCGAATGGCTATGCGAAGCTTCCTCGCCGAAATCCGCTGACCAGCCTCCGCTACTCGGCGGCGCACAGGGGATGAAAGGCAGAAACCCAAAACCCAAAACCGTTATAAAGGGCTGGTTAAAGCCAGCCCTTTATTTTTATGCCCTTACAAGAAAGTACCAAGCTTCATAGCCATATTCGCGAGCATCAAGAATTCGATTGCTATTCTTAACGCGGCGATAACGGCAGAAGACCCAGCGCCACCCAGCAGGTGCCTTTCGTGGCTTAGTAGCCATGGATTTCTCCTTTGCCCATTGGGGAAACAACAATGGGCATTGTTTTTTGAAGAAGAATCCACTATTCTTTGTTTGTAGCACAAAGGTGGGTGGGTTTCCCATTCCTCCTAAAGGCCGCCTGTTAGCGCAGGTGGCCTTTATCTTTTAGCGCGATGCGCTACGATCCTTAAATTTTTTTAATCAATACATTCAATCCTGTTCACCTATCTTGGTTTCCACTGCCCATGGAGTTCATCATTAAGAATTTCTTCAATGTATCGTTCAGCATCTCGGCGCGCGTGAGCGTCTAAAGAAAGGCTGTCTTCGCTTCTTATAATCCCCCGCTCATTTGCAAGGCGGTGACGGACATTACCGTCATACAATCTCCATTCCTTAAGGAGAGGGGTAAGCCCTTTACGTGAGGAAAGAGGTTGTCCAGTTAGTCGCTCATGAGCGTAGATAGCTACGTGTGCCAATCGAACTCCTGCGTCAAGGCCGCTTTTTGCTTTAAGGTCTCTCGCGGTTATTCGAAGTTCTCCAGTGTCCGTAAGACGCGCAACTCCAGGCAGTTCACGCTGAGTGTGCTCTATAACGGCCACAGGAGAAGGCGCCATTGAAGAAACGGGCTGCGCAGATAAAGCAGGCGGAAGCGCAGAAAGTGCGTTTCCCTCTGGGAGGTAGCGGGCAAGAACATAAGAGAGAACCCGCCGTCTCTCCTCTGAATCGGCAAGTTTTGAAAGTGCCGAGCTAATCGCAGAAATAGCTGCTATCTCTGCATCATGATTATGAGGGTCTGTCATAGTTAGACTAGTTTAGCGAAGGTAGTCAATAAGTCAAGCGGAAAGTTATACATGATGCTTACTTTTATGATTACCGGCTCCTTCCCCTGTGCGCCGCCTCGATCAGTTGCAAGCAGGCGGAGGTTTAGGCGAGCACTGTTCGAGTCCCGCAGCGGGGCGCGGGGTGTGCGCCCCGCCAGGTCGAGTTGCGCAGCCCCGCTTGCTTGCGGCTGATCGAGGGAACCCCGCAGGGGCGGTAAACCGGGGTCGCCTTTTCTTTGGTTACTTTCTTTTTGGCGAAGCAAAAGAAAGTAACTAGTTGCCGGGCTACCCCCGGCGAATTTGTCTTTTGATTTTCACCCTTCGACAGGCTCAGGGCGAACGGCCTAACTAAGCCACCCTCACCACCAACCCCTTCAAATACGCCCCCTCCGGAAAGCTCAGCAACACCGGATGGTCTGCGCTGGCATGCAAATGGCGGATGATCTGTGCATCCACACCGGCATCAAGTGCCGCGCCGGCAACGATCTTCTGGAACAGATCTTCGCTGATGCCGCCGGAGCAGGAATAGGTGCACAGCAATCCGCCCGGCCTGAGCAGCTTGAAGCCTAGCAGGTTGATGTCTTTGTAACCGCGCGCGGCTTTTTCGGCGAACGCAGCGGTGGGGGCAAACTTGGGCGGGTCGAGGATGATGAGATCGAATTTGCGGCCCTGGTCGCGCAGCGTACGCAGCGCCTGAAACACGTCAGCGTCTTGCCAATCTGCTCTTGCCGCATCCAAACCGTTGCGCGCAAGATTTTCCTGCGCGATGTGTAACGCATCAGCGGATGCATCAATCGATAACACTGATTTCGCTCCGCCGCGCAGCGCATAAAGCGAAAATCCTCCGGTGTAGCAAAAACAGTTGAGCACATCTTTATCGCGCGCCAAGGTTTCGGTCAGCGCGCGGTTGTCGCGCTGGTCGAGATAGAAGCCGGTCTTCTGTCCGGCTGCCACGTCTACTTTGAAATGCAGGCCGTTCTCGATCACTTCCACGTTGTCCGGCAACGCACCGCGCAGCACGCCATTACGCAGCTCGAGCCCTTCCAGTGCGCGCGAATCGGAATCGGAGCGTTCGTAAATGCACGCAGGTTTGCAGAGCTCTTGCAGGATGTCGGCGATGGTTTTGCGCCAATGTTCTGCTCCCGCACTGCCGATCTGCATCACCAGCACGTCGCCGTATCGGTCGACGATCAGACCCGACAGTCCGTCGGACTCGGCGTGGATCAGGCGCATGCCAGTGCTGTCTGCGTTAAGCAATAACGACTCCGTTCGGGCTGAGCTTGTCGAAGCCTGCGCTAAACCAAAGGAGGGCACTCTCTCAAGTCCTTCGACAGGCTCGGGACGAACGGAAGTAAATGTATCTTGTCGAGCGGATAAAGCGAGGGTGTTCCGCGCCGCAATTGCACTGGAAATCTTGCTGCGAAAAAATCCCGCGTCAATTTTCTCTTCTTCGCGAAATGACCACATCCGCGCAATGATCTGCGAATCGGGGTTATAAGCCGCCCACGCGAGAAATTTTCCTGTCTCATCGCGCACGGGCAACGTATCTCCGCTGGCGGGGGCGCCATCGACGCGCTCGACCGCACCGGAGAATATCCACGGGTGGCGGCGCAGCAGGGATTTTTCGCGGCCTGCTCTTAGGATGATGCAGGGCGCTGCGTTCGCTTCCCCGACAATTGCCGTGCTGCGGGTACTCGGCTTATCGGCAGCTTGCACGCCGCGTTTGGTGCGGCTGCGGAAATCCCGGCTCCCTTGCGAGGGGCGGTGCGGCGTGGATTGTATTTTTGGCTTGGGCATGTTTTTTATTTGGATTTTTTCTTGGCGCGCGGATGGGCTGCGTCGTAGATCTTGCTCAGATATTGAAAATCGAGATGGGTGTAAACCTGCGTTGTGGAGATGCTGGCGTGGCCGAGCATCTCCTGTACCGCGCGCAGATCGCCGGAGGATTGCAGCACATGGGTGGCGAATGAGTGGCGCAGCAAATGCGGATACACGTTGCTGGTGATGCCCTGCCTGACACCCCACTGCTTCATGCGCAATTGCACCACGCGCGGTGAAATGCGGGAGCCGCGCTGACCGACGAACAGTGCGGTCTCGTCCGGTTTGGCCAGCTGATCGCGGACCACCAGCCAGGCTTTCAATGCGGTGGTTGCGAACTGGCCGAGCGGCACGATGCGCGTCTTGCTGCCCTTGCCGGTCACGCGCACTTCACCGCTGCTCAAGTCGAGTTGAGCGGGATCCAGGCCGACCAGTTCCGCGAGGCGCAATCCGGAAGAATAGAACAGCTCGAATATCGCCTTGTCGCGTATCGCTTCGGTAGTGTCGGTAGGCAGATCGACCATGCGCGTTGCTTCGTCTGGCGACAAGGCCTGCGGCAGAGTCTTCGGCGACTTGGGCGCGCGCAAGCCGACGCAGGGATTGTCGGCCAGACCGTGGTCGCGCATCAGATAAGTGTAGAAACCGCGCCATGCCGACAGCATGCGCGCCAGCGAGCGTCCGCCCAGACCGCGGCTGTGCAGTTGAGCGATGTAGCGACGGATGTGGTGGATCTTCAGTTCGGCCAGCGGCGTGTCGGCAGCCAGCTCGAACAGATGGCCGAGGTCGCGGGCATAGTTTTCCGCGGTCAGCTCGGAATACTGCTTCTCATTGCGCATCCAGGCCAGATAGCCGCTCAGGTATCGCTGGTTTGGCCCCGGCATTGCGGCGCTGGTCATTTCATCAATGATCCAGGTGCGGATGCAAAGCGCTGGCTACCGCTTCGGCGATGCGTTGCAGGAACACCGTGCCCATCTCGGGATAGAAACGCTGCTTGTCTTCGCTCGCGAGTATCAGCAAGCCGATGGTCTCGCTGCCCGCGTGCAACGGCAAATAGGCGTAGGAATGCAATTGGTCGGCGCGCTCGCCGAACCATGCCGCACTGTCGTGGGTGGCATGGTGCAGGCAGACCGGTTGCGGCTGCGCATCGGTGAATGCCAACAACTCCGCGCTGGGTGGAGTGGTCTGCCACAGGCGCAGCGCGGCGTGCGGTATCGCAAAGATATCGCGCAGCAGATGCGGGATGATCTCCAGCAGTGTATCCAGGTCGCGCGCGGCGAACAGTGCAACCACGAATTCATGCACCTTGTGCTGCAGCGCATCGTTATCCTTCGCGAACGCGATCATCTCGCGCAGCTTTTTTTCCAGCTCCTTGTTCTTTTCGCGCAACGCCAGCAGCTGCCGTTCACTCAACGAGATAGTGCGCCCGCCATGCGGGTGCGGCAGGAAGATCTGCGTCAGCGTCTCCAGGTGATCTTCAAAGAATTGCGGGTTGTCCTGCAAATATCGTGCGACTTCTTCAGCTCTCATGGATAGTCCCTATATATTGATCTCGCCGGTGAACACCGTGATCGCCGGACCGGTCATCTGCACCGGCTGACCATCACCCTCCCAGTTGACGGTCAGCACGCCGCCGCGCGTCGTGACGCTCACCGGGCTGTCCAGCAAGCCGCGGCGGATGCCGGCCACGGCAGCAGCGCAAGCGCCGGTACCGCACGACAGGGTTTCCCCTGAGCCGCGTTCATACACGCGCAAACGGATGGAATGGCGCTCCATCACCTGCATGAAGCCCGCATTGACGCGCTTGGGGAAGCGTGCGTGATGTTCGATCAGCGGCCCCAGTTTTTCGACCTGGGCACGCTCGATATCTTCCACCACCTGCACCGCATGCGGATTGCCCATCGACAGTACACTGACCTGCAGCGTCTCGCCGGCGACCGCCAGCGGCTCGATGACCGCGCCGCTGCCGCCATCGAAGGGTACCCGTGCGGATTCGAAGACCGGCACGCCCATGTTCACCGTCACGCGCCCGTCCTGCTCGAGACGCGGACTGATCAGTCCACCGCGCGTCTCCACCACGATCTCGCGCTTGCCGGTGAGTTTCTGCTCGTGCAAAAAACGCATGAAGCAGCGCGCGCCGTTGCCGCACTGTTCGACTTCGCCACCGTCGGCATTGAAGATACGGTAGCGAAAATCGGCCTCTTTTTCCGCTGCCTTTTCGACGATCAGGATCTGGTCGCAGCCCACGCCGAAATGGCGGTTGGCCAACAGGCGCAGCTGCTCCGGGCTGAGCTCGACAGTCTGCCGCACGCCGTCCAGTACCACGAAGTCGTTGCCGGCGCCGTGCATCTTTGTGAATTTTAGAAGCATCAACTCAATTCCTTATGCCTGAAACAATCCGTGGTATGGTCGTTGACCATGCCGGTCGCCTGCATGTGGGCGTAGCAGATGGTGCTGCCGACAAACTTGAAACCGCGCCGCTTCAGCTCCTTGCTCATCGCATCCGATTGCGGCGTGCTCGCCGGTATCTGGTCCAGCCTGCGCCATTTGTTTTGTTTCGGCAGGCCGTCGACGAAGCGCCAGATGAAGGAATCGAAACTGCCGAACTCTTCCTGCACCTCGAGAAACTTCTGCGCGTTGCTGACCGCGGCCGCCAGCTTCAGGCGATTGCGCACGATACCGGCATCCTGCAACAGCGATGCTATTTTACCCGCATCGTAGCGGGCGATGCGCTGTGCATCGAATCCGTCGAATGCGGCACGGTAATTCTCGCGCTTGCGCAAAATGGTGATCCAGCTCAAACCGGCCTGCGCGCCTTCCAGTATCAGGAATTCGAACAACGCACGGTCATCGTGCAGCGGCACCCCCCATTCCGTGTCGTGATAACGCTGGTACAGGGCATCTTCGCCCGGCCAGCCGCAGCGCTGCCTGTTCATGACGGATGCGCGCCCAGCCGGACCGCCTCGCGCCAGATGCAGGCATCCATCACCACGGTGATGCCGGCTTCACGGGCGCGCTGTGCGGCAGCTTCGTGTATCACGCCTTCCTGCAGCCAGAGCACTTTGACGCCGAGCTGGATGCAACTTTCCACGATGGCGGGGACATGTTCCGCCGCGCGGAACACATCCACGATGTCCGGCAGCCCGGGCAGGCTTTGCAGATCCGGGTAGGCTGTTTCGCCCAGCACTGCTTCGATCAGCGGGCGCACCGGAATGATACGGTAGCCCAGACTTTGCAAACCCTGCGCAACCCGAAAGCTGGGGCGCGCCGGATTGGGTGACAGGCCGACAACGGCGATGCTGCGCACCCCGTTTAACAGCTGGCGGAGTTCGTCGGAATTTGGGTTGGTGGACGGCATGGTGAAGTCGGGAGACATAGTGAGTCTATAATATACCATCGCAATGCAAATTGAAGAGGCCACGCCGTGAGTGCGATCCACGCTTCCCAGTTGTCGTTCTTTGCCGTCCACGCACCGTTCGATCGCATGGAGCCGGCGCATCTGCTGTGGATGCTGGAACGCATGAGTCTGGCCTATTACGCGCAGGGCGAGGTGATCATCTCCCCGGAGCAGGGCAATGTGGAGCGCTTCCTGGTCATCAAGCAGGGCAGGGTGCTGGGTGAGCAGGCTGTGGCGCAGGTCAGCGATAGCGATGCTTGGCTGGAACTGGTCGAGGGGGAATGCTTCCCGCTCGGCGCGCTGCTGGCGAATCGTCCGGTCGCCAGTGTTTATCGCGCCGACAGCGATACGTTCTGCTTTGAGCTGGCGGCCGCCGATTTCGATGCCCTGCTCGGCATGAGTGCGCCGTTCCGCGATTTCTGCACGCGCCGCATCGCCAGTCTGCTCGAACATTCCAAACAATTGATACAGGCGCAGTACACCCAGTCGAGCGCGGAACAACAGTCGTTGACCAGTCCGTTGTCCGCGATTATTCGCCGCACCCCGGTGACCTGCGGGCCGGAAACCAGTGTGCGCCGGGCACTGGAACTCATGCATGAATCCAGGGTCGGCTCGATGATTGCCGTGGATGAACAGCAGCGCCCGCTCGGCATACTCACGCTGCCGGATGTACTGGAACGCATCGTGTTGCCGCAGCTCGATCTCGACCAGCCGGCGCTCTCCGTCATGACCACGCAACTGACCTCGCTGCCGCCGCAGGCGCTGGCTCATGAGGCGGCACTGGTGATGGCCAAACACGGCTTCCGCCATGTGCTGGTGGTGGAGCATCAGCGGCTGGTCGGGCTGGTCTCGGAAAAAGATCTGTTCGCGTTGCAGCGGGTCGGGCTGCGTCAGGTTGGCACCAACATACGCGCAGCCGACAGCATCAAAGTGTTGCAGCAATCCGCCGCCGACACCCGCCGCATGGCGCACAACATGATGGCGCAAGGTGTCGCGCCGGAACAGCTCACGCAATTCATCTCAACCTTCAACGATCTGCTCACCGTGCGCGTGATCGAACTGGAGTGCGCAGCCAGCGGCCTGCTCGATACACCCCTGCTGGAAGGACTGTGCTGGATGGCATTGGGCTCGGAGGGGCGTTTCGAACAGACGCTGAAAACCGACCAGGATAATGCGCTGATCTTCACCGTGCCGCCGGGCATGTCGGCCGACCAGGTGCGTGCCCGGTTGCTGCCGGTGGCGCGGAGGATCAATGAGGCGCTCGACCTGTGCGGCTTTCCATTGTGCACAGGCGAGGTGATGGCATCCAATCCGAAATGGTGTTTGTCACTCGACGAATGGAAGCAGGTGTTCGGCAAATGGGTGGACCAGGGCGCGCCGGAGGCATTGCTGCACGCGTCGATATTTTTCGATTTCCGCACGCTGTACGGCGCACAACAGCTGGCGGATGAATTGCGCAGTTGGCTGGCGCGATTGGCGCGCAGCAACGAGCGCTTTCTGCATCAGATGGCCGCCAATGCGTTGCGCAACCGTCCGCCGCTGGGCCTGATACGGGACTTCGTGTTGGGCAAGGACAATACCCTGGATCTCAAGTTGAGCGGCATTACGCCTTTCGTCGATGCCGCGCGCATCTTCAGCCTGGCGAGCGGGGGCAGCCACACCAGCACCCTCCAGCGCTTGCGTCAGAGCGCGGCAAGCATGCATGTTCCCGGCAGCGAAGTGGAAGCGTGGATCAATGCTTTCCTGTATATCCAGATGCTGCGGCTGCGCCATCACTACGAAGCGAACACCCATCAGGAGGATGCACGGGCGCAGCCCCTGGATAACTTGATAGATCCGGAGCAGTTGAACGAGCTGGACAGGCGCATCCTCAAAGAGGCGTTTCGTCAGGCGCGCAAGGTGCAGTCCAAATTGGCACTGGATTATCAGCTTTGATCAATCTGCTGCGACGCTGGTTTGCAACCACTGCGCCCCTGAGTTCACAGCAACAGGCCCGCTTGTCGGCGTGGCATGCGTTGCCGGATGGCATTCGGCAGGCGAGCATAGTGCAATCGCGCTGTGTAGTGCTGGATGTCGAGACCAGCGGGCTGAATCTGATGACCGATACGCTTATCTCCATCGGTGCGATCGCGGTGGTGAACGGCCGCATCGCTTTGGGTGACAGTTTCAACGTGGTGTTGCAGCAACGCGAGAGCAGCCACAAAGCGAATATTCTGGTGCACGGCATTTCCGGGTCTGAACAACGCGACGGTGCGTCACCGGGCGATGCATTGCTGGCATTTCTGGAATACCTTGGCAAGGATCCGCTGGTCGCGTTTCATGTCACCTTTGACGAAACCATGATACGGCGAGCACTGCGCCAATATCTGGGCTTCACTTTAAAACACGCCTGGCTGGATCTGGCGTACGTGATGCCATCGCTGTATTCCGAACGGATGCATAGCCATCGCTCGCTGGACGACTGGGCGGAATGTTTCGCGCTACATAACGAAGATCGCCACAATGCCGCGGCGGATGCGCTGGTCACGGCACAATTGTTGCTGGTCGCAATCGATACGGCGCGGCAACAGGGCCTGGATCCCAGCTACGCCGGCCTGCGCTGTCTGGAACGCAATTATCGTTATGCCAGCGGCAAGGGTTGAGGCGCTACCCTGTAAACAGAAATACGATTATCGCTTTGCTTGTATTTAGCTTCAGTTTCTATACAATCCTGCAATCTCATGCAAGCTGCCAGTCACACGCAGAGCAGTCCGAGATAACTACTTCGATCCAACCGCATCAACGACAAAGAGGAGAATAGTTATGGATAAAAGCGGCGCAGCCTATTGGAAGGCAACGTTGAGTTTGTTGACCAAGATTCTGGCAGTCTGGTTCCTGGTTTCTTTCGGTGCAGGCATTCTGTTTGCCGACTGGCTTAACAATTTTCATCTGGGCGGTTACCCATTGGGCTTCTGGTTCGCCCAACAGGGTTCCATTTACGTTTTCGTCGCATTGATTTTCATCTACGCCAAGAAGATGGATGCGATCGATCGCAAATTCGACGTTCACGAATAAGGGGATATCATGGATCTGCAAACAACCATCTATCTGGTAGTGGGGGCGACTTTCGCGCTCTATATCGGCATCGCCTTCTGGGCGAGAGCATCCACCACCAGTGACTTTTATGCGGCCGGCGGTGCCATCAATCCGCGCTTGAACGGTATGGCCACGGCGGCAGACTGGATGTCCGCCGCTTCTTTCATCTCCATGGCGGGGTTGATCTCCAACATGGGTTATGGTGGCGGCCTGTTCCTGATGGGATGGACCGGCGGCTACGTGTTGCTGGCCGTGCTGCTGGCACCTTACTTGCGCAAGTTCGGCAAGTTCACCGTGCCGCAATTCATCGGTGACCGCTATTACTCCAAGTCTGCCTCCACGGTCGCAGTACTCTGCCTGCTGGTCGCCTCACTCACCTATGTGATCGGCCAGATGACCGGTGTCGGTGTGGCATTCTCGCGCTTCCTGGGCGTTTCCAAAGAGGTGGGTGTATACGTCGGCATGGGCATCGTGTTCGTGTATGCGGTATTGGGCGGCATGAAAGGTATTACCTACACGCAAGTAGCGCAGTATGTGGTGCTGATTTTTGCTTACACGATTCCGGCGATCTTCATCTCGATGCAGTTGACCGGCAACCCCATCCCGCAATTGGGTCTGGGCGCAAACATGTCGGGCACTGACATGTCGTTGCTGGCCAAGCTTGATCACGTCGTGACCGAACTGGGCTTCGGCAAGTACACCACGACAACGGCGGGCAGCACCCTCAACATGTTCGTCTACACACTGTCGCTGATGATCGGTACCGCCGGGCTACCCCACGTCATCATGAGATTCTTCACCGTTCCGACCGTCAAGGCCGCCCGTTCGTCAGCCGGTTGGGCGCTGGTGTTCATCGCGATCCTTTATACGACTGCTCCGGCGGTTGCGGCGATGGCGAGGGTCAATCTGATGCGTACGGTCAATGCCGCAGTTCAGCCAAACACTGACGTATTCGCGGCGGATGCCAGTCTCAAGTACGCTGACCGTCCCGACTGGATAAATCGCTGGGAAAAGACCGGCTTGTTGAAATTCGAGGACAAGAACGGCGATGGACGCATCCAGTATTACAACGACAAGACCAAGGATCCGGAGGTGCTTCAGAAAGCTGAGGCTGCCGGCTGGAAAGGCAACGAGTTGACGGTCAACGCCGACATCATCGTGCTGGCCAATCCCGAGATCGCGCTGTTACCCAACTGGGTGATCGCCCTGGTTGCGGCGGGCGGTTTGGCTGCCGCGTTGTCTACTGCGGCGGGTCTGTTGCTGGCGATTTCCTCGGCTATCTCGCATGACCTGGTCAAAAACGTGTTCAATCCAAAGATCAGCGAAAAAGGTGAACTCATGGCCGGCAAGATCGCCATGGCATGTTCCATCCTGGTCGCCGGTTACCTGGGATTGAATCCGCCCGGTTTCGCGGCGGGAACGGTGGCACTGGCATTCGGTATTGCCGCCAGCTCGTTGTTCCCGGCCATCATGATGGGTATCTTCAGCAAGAAGATGAACAAGGAAGGTGCGATCGCCGGTATGTTGGCGGGTTTGACCATCACCCTGTTTTACGTGTTCGCGCACAAGGGCTTGTTCTTTATCAAGGGTACCGAGTATCTGGACCTGATCGGCGGACCGAACAGCTTCTTCGGCATCACACCTGAAGCGTTCGGTGCGGTCGGTGCTTTGGTCAACTTCACCGTTGCCTTCGTGGTCGACAGGTTCACTCCGGAACCACCGGAGCACATCCAGCACCTGGTGGAAAACGTGCGTACTCCTCGCGGATCCAAAGCGGTAGACGGTGCTCACGCCTAAACCGGTTTGATCTGCATGCAACACCGACCCCGCCGCGCTCCGGCGGGGTTTTTCCTTGGAGAAAACTAGATGGTATTTGATATCAGTGTCGCGATGACTTGGCTGTTGTTCTTCGCGCTATTCCCGCTTTCATTTTTCTGGTTACGACGCGCATGGCGTATCGCGGTAAGACGGGATTTTTCGGAAGTCGCCCTGAGAAAAGGTCTGCCGCCGGACGACCCGCAGAAATTCGCACCCTATGCAGCGGCTATCAATCTGCTGGCGGGGGTGATCGTGGTGATACTGATCATCGGCGTGCTGGCGGCCTATTTCGATTATGCCACCTGGAGCTCGGTTGCCGGCGTCACCATCTGGCTGAAGCTGATTGCCGATTTCATTTTAAGTCGCCACGCCCATCCGATTAGCCTGAACAGTAAACCGAAATAAAAAAAGCCTCGCAGTGCTTATCGTTTGCATGGCTGTATCGAGTCGCAGCAGTTGCATTCTGGGGTAGAATGCGCGTCCTCCATGTTTCTGTCACGCGCCCGTAGCTCAGCTGGATAGAGTATTGGCTTCCGAAGCCAAGGGTCACTGGTTCGACTCCAGTCGGGCGCACCAATAAAACAAAGGGTTTAGGCTAAGCGCCTTACTCCTTCTGTGTTACCTGTAGTAACAAACGTACCATTCCTGCGGTCAACCCATTGTGCAAGATGTTCACTGGACAAGTGTGCATACCGCTGCACCATTTCCGGCCCTGACCATCCGCCCAATTCCTGCAAGACATGTACAGGGGTGCCATCTTGAATGTGCCAGCTTGCCCAGGTGTGTCTGAGGTCATGCCAGCGGAAATTCTCGATGCCTACCCGCACTAATGCTTTGTGCCATGCCTTGGTGTTCACCTGATACACAGGCTTGCCTTTGTAGCTGAACACGTTGACTTGATGCTTGCCGATCTGCTTGCGCATCACTGCTACCGCTACGCTCGACAATGGAACGGGAATCGCTTTTCTGGACTTCGCCTGATCGGGGTGTATCCACGCCATCCTGCGCGCCAGATCCACTTGCGACCATTGCAAGCCAGTGACATTGTTACGTCGCAAGCCTGTCTCCAGACTGAAGTGCATCATGTCGGCCAAGTGCTCCGGTAACTCAGCCATCACCCTGTCGGCTTCATTCCGAGTCAACCAGCGCACTCGTCGGGTCGGCTCCTTCAGCAACCTGATCGAAGGAACACGATCGATCCATTCCCATTCGTTGCAGGCCTTCGTCAGAATCATCCGGACAATTTCCACCACGCGGTTGGCCGTCGCATTTGCCACCTCTTCGGCCTTCTTGATAGTCAGAATCTTGTCCAGCAAATCCCGATTGATCTTCTGCAACTCCATACCGTTCAGATATTTGTCCAGCCAGCGTAGTCGGGATGTGTCGCTCTCCCTCGATACCTTGTGCTGTGTCTCTTTCAAATACCGTACAACGGCCTCGTTCCACTTGTAGATCGGCTTGACGCCCAGCCTTTGCTGCTCCCACAAGGATGATTTCAGCTTGGCTTCAAACTCTTCCGCCTTGATACGCTCGGAAGTCCCAGAGCTTTGCTGTATTCGCCGTCCCTTGAGGGTGAAACGGACCCACCAGACGGTGGAGTCCTTACGCTTGTAGAGTGACATAGTGATTTCTCCTGTGTGTCACCTTCCAGCGTTCGCCACTGAGGAGCATAGAGCGAACGCAGGTAGGACACAAGGTCATCTTTGATGAAGGCCCAGCACTTGCCAGGCTTGGCAGCTGGAATCTCGCCGGCGCGAGCCTTGGCTTGTACTGTAACGGGGTGCATCTTGAGGAATGCGGCGGCTTGTTCAAGATCAAGCGTCTCCATCGTGCTCACCCGATTGCGTGCAATACGCATGCGTACCGTCCCTCAGGGACTTCGTATATGCCGTGATGACCACGACGCATGCGGAGGCTCTCAGGGAGGCTTGTAGATGCCTTGTTGGCGATTTGTTTTGCATTGCTCTTCCTTGGTTGTTGATCGGAGGAGACACAATGCACTAGTTTTGGAAAAGGGGGAAAGGGCAGTAACCGTTACTGTTACAGTACTGTGAGAGGGCAGAAAAAAGATAAAAATATTTTTTGCGGTAATTGTATCGATACAGCAATTTTATTCAGTAATGTAACCGTTACTGTAACGGTAACGGTAACGGTAACGGTAACGGTAACAGTACGATATATTTGCTGACTGTATTGGTATTTGTAACTAACCAATATTCAAAGCAGCATTAATGTGCCCTATACAGTGAAGTGGATGACTTTGAAAAATGGGCCAGTCCTTTCGTGTGCAGAAATCTGTTAGGATTCCCGGTCGGCCGACATGCTGTCATTTCGTAATGAGATGGAAAATAAACCGAATATAATTTTAACGCCAACATATGACAGACACTACACGCGCTGCTAATTTGCTTGCCCAACTAGAGCACTTGAATGAGCAGCAACTGCGCCGTCTGCTGGTTGAGCATCTGACCAAACAAAAGCTTGGGTTGTACTGGGAAGCGAATGCCATTGAACGCGATGCGGCGCTGAATGCCGACCTGGTATTGCCGCGTCTGGTGGAAGAGTGGAGTTGCCGGCCTGAAAACATGGGCGAGGCTCATGCGCACCGCAACCTCATCATCGAAGGCGACAACTTCGATTCATTGCGCTTGCTCAAAGCTACCCATGCCGGAAAAATTCGCGTCATCTACATAGACCCGCCGTACAACACCGGCAACAAGGACTGGGTTTACAACGACCACTATGTCGGTGCGAACGACCGCTGGCGGCATTCGCAGTGGCTGGAGTTTTTGTATCGCCGCCTGACACTTGCGCGCGACCTGCTCTCTACGGACGGCGTGATTCTGGTGTCCATCAACGACGAAAATCGCTCGCGGCTGGAGCTGCTGATGGACGAAGTGTTTCCAGGGATGAGGGTCGGTTCGCTTGTATGGAGAACAAAAGATTCAACTAGTAGAACTGAAAGTAATTTGAGTGAGGTTCACGAACACATTCTCGTGTATGGAAGAGAGGGCTTCTCGTTTATTGGATCATCAAAATCGACGAAAAAATATAAAAACCCTGACAATGATCCACGTGGGCCTTGGAATGTTGATCCACTCACTGTGAATGCTGACCGTTTTGAGCGTTCCGGTTTTTACTATCCCCTTCAAAATCCACGAACTGGCGTTTGGTATCCATGCGACCCTGATCGTGTATGGGCCTACGCATCGGAGACGCGAATCAAAAATATTGATCGGATTCGCTCGGGTTCTATGGAGCATTGGATTCGTGAAGAAAAAATTGTATTTCCTAAAGCAGGGGAAGAGCGGGTTGTTACTTGGCAATCCATAGAGGAATTAAAAGAGGCTATTCGTACGGGAGATATACCAGTTACACCAAAACGAAAGAAGCCGCTTTTAACAGAAGATACACCTGACCTCGATTACTGGGTTGGAAGGCCGGTCGGATTTGGTAGGCCCGGATTTAAAAAGCATTGGAATGAGTTAAACAGTCATGTAAATCCTGTTAGTTCGTGGATATCAAGGTCGAATGAGCAGCCAGATGAAGACGATCTGCATGTCATGATTTCTCCAAACGCTGGTGCTGGAACAGAAGCAATTCAAGAGTTGCTTGGGTCACGAGCTTTCAGTTATCCCAAGCCACCAGGCCTTATTCTAGAATTGTTGAAACAAGCTGCCTACCCCACCGACATCGTGCTCGACTTCTTCGCTGGTTCCGGCACCACCGGGCAGGCGCTGTTGGAGTTGAATGCCGAGGATGGCGGGCAGCGCCGTTTCATTCTCTGTTCCAGCACCGAAGCCACCGCGAAAGAACCTGACAAGAACCTGTGCCGCGATGTGTGCGCGGAACGGATGCGTCGCGTGATGCAGGGTTATGGCGGCAAGCCGGGCTATACGCTGGAACAGGGCGGCGAGTTCGGCTATCTGCAACTGGACAAGGTTGAAGCTGCCGATGCGCATTTTGAAATCGACGCGGCGCATGCCTTTCAACTGCTGGCGTTGAAGCGGCTGGGCATGGTGTGCACTACCTCCGATGGCGTAGTGCAGCGCCTCGGGCGCGTGGAGGATTGCGAGTTGCTGGTGTGCAATGAGGTCAATGCCGAGACGATAGCCGCCCTCGCTGCGTGGCCCGCACAGCACAACGCGGCGCGGCTGGCAGTATATTCGACGCGACCCGAGACCTTGCGCGAGCAACTGGCCGCGCGCGGCGTGGAGGCGAATTGCTATAGCTTGATGGATGCGCTGCTGAGCGGGCAGCCGGGGAATGCATCGTGAGCGTCCGCGACATCATCGCCGCGCAGTCGGTAGCTATTGAGCCGGAGGCTTTTCAATCTGCACTCGTGGCAGGCATGACGCGCGCGCTGTTGCGTGATTCCGCGCCGCCTTGTCTGTTGCGCGCCCCCACCGGTTCGGGCAAGACCTTCGTCATTTCGCGTGTGCTGGAATCGGTGAGTGCGGCACGACCCACTCTGTGGTTGTGGTTCGTGCCGTTCGTGAATCTGGTGCAGCAAACCGAAGATGCGCTGGCGGCGAATTGCGCCGGGCTGATACCAGTGATGTTATCGCGCGGGCGCAATCAGGAAGCACGTCCCGGCATGGTGTTGCTTTCCACCGCGCAAGGCGTGGCAAAAGCGACCGACCGCAAGACGGGCTATAACTCGAATGCCGATGACGATACACGCACGCTGGCGGAGTTTGTGGCGCGTGCAAAAGCGCGGGGTTTGTCCATCGGGCTGGTGGTAGATGAAGCGCACATCGGGCTGGACAAGACCACGGAATTCGGCAAATTCGCGCAATGGCTGAATGCGAATTTTTTAATCATGGCAACGGCGACGCCGAAGGATGAGCGTCTGCTGGAATTTTTGCAGCAGGCAGTAAAGAGAGCATTCGAAAATTTTGCCGCCAGCCGCGACGAGGTGGTGAACGCCCGGCTGAACAAGCGCTATATCGAGGCGGTGGTGTACGACTTGCGCCAGAGCGTGCAGACGGTGGCCGATCTGAAGCGCACCGTGTTGCGCCAAGCGTGGAAGCGCTCGCAGCGTATCAAGAAGCAGTTGCAGGCGGCAGGTGTGCCGCTGACGCCGCTACTGTTGGTGCAGGTGGCGAACGGCGACAAGACAGTGGAAGAAGCCGAGCAGGATTTGATCAAGTTGTGCGGGGTGCATCCCGCAGTGATAGGCAAGCATTCTTCGGATGATCCCGATCCGGTGTTGATGGCGGCGATCGCAAACGACGGCAGCAAGGAAGTGCTGATCTTCAAACAATCGGCGGGCACCGGTTTCGATGCGCCACGCGCCTTCGTGCTGGCTTCTACAAAATCGGTGAACGATGCAGATTTCGCGATGCAATTCATCGGGAGGGTGATGCGCGTGTCGCGCCCGATCCGCGAGGCGTACCCCAAGCCGACGCCGATCCCGGCAGACCTGGATACCGCCTATGTTTATCTGGCAAACTCGGAAGCACAACGCGGCTATGAAGCGGCGGTGCAAGCCAGCAGTGCGGTAAAGAGCCAACTGGAAGGCCAGACCGAAAAACTGCTGGTGCGCAAGATGGAATCTGGTGCAGTAGTGTTGACCAACCGCGAAACCTCGCAAACCCCTTTGATGTATGACTTGCCTTTGCCTGAGGAGACGGTAACCGATATCCCGGCGCAAGCCCCGCTGATCCCTACAACAGTAGGGCCGCAGCAGTCTCTGTTCGGAAGCGCACCCACCGAAGCCGATGATGGCTATAAGTTGGACGAAGTATTGTTCGATCTCGATGCGGCGCTTGGTACATCTGCGGCTGCCGCGAGTCCGGGCAAACCTGAGGCGCCACGTACCGAAGCTGATTTGCTGGAATTGCTAAAGGTGAAAGGCATACGCGCATACTCGCGCCATACCAGTGTCCGCAATTTGCCGCGCGCACTCAAGCGCGAACTGCGCCCGCAGATGCAGGATATGAGCAAAGTGTCGGAGGCGGTGGCGACTCGCTTACCGATACCGGATGAATTGAAACGAAATGCGGTGCGAGCGGCCTTGAACCGGCTCAAGGAAAAAGAGGTGCATACCGAACTGACTCAGGGCGTACGCCATGATGAAGAGGTGCTGATGATAACTGACCGCAGCGCGCTGGCTCGTGAAGCAATCGGCATCCTGCGCGACTTGCCACAAGTTGAAGATGAGGATGTGCGCATCATCGTCGATGTGTTGTCGAGCCGTTTGCTTGGATTGATCGAAGATGAGTTTGAGCAACTTGATGAAGAAGTGCGGCCGCCGGAATCTGAACTGAAGCGGCACGCGCGTGATGCCGCACATTGGGTGATCCGCCGTGAGGCACAGAACATCGCGGAGTTGATGCAAGGTATCGTCGCCGAATTCACCACGCTTGAAGATGCCGCGCCGTTGCCAGATTTGATGGTATTCCCTGCGGATTTGAGTCTGGCGGCTTCGCGCAAAAATATCTACGGAGTCATGCCGCCTTCTGAAGATGATCTGGCAAAAATCGAAACCCTGTTGATGGTGGATGAGCGCGAGTGGCTGGCTGATCGCAAGATGCTGTTGGCAGGTGGGCCGTTAAATATTGGCAAATACGATAACTTGCTCAAGCTGAACGGCGAGGAGCGTGAATTCGCCAAGGCGCTTGACCGAGCGGATTTTGTGGAATGGTGGCATCGCAACCCGGACCGCAAGCCTTACGCCGTTCGGTTGGTGCGTGGTGAACACCAAAATTATTTTCACCCGGACTTTGTGGTTTGCTTATCACATCTGCCAAACGATGAGCCTGAGATACGTTTGATCGAAACCAAGGAAAACACCAAGGATGCGGCGCGTAAAGCAAGGCGCATTCCGAAGTGTTACGGGAAGGTGTTATTTCTTACCAAAGACCAAAGCCGTTTGCGTGTGGTAAATGATGACGGCAGCTTGGGTGAAGCAGTCGATTGGGATGATTTGTTGCCGGTGCAAGATTGGCTGCGTGTATCCAAACCAACAATACAATGACAGCCATGACCATGATAGACCTCACCGAAGAGCAAGCCGCGCCGCGCATCAAGACGTTACTCACGGCTCGCGAAAGCCGCACGCTCGATTTCAAGCGTGTGTCAGGCAAGATGGTGGGCAAAGCGTTGGAAACGCTTTGTGCTTTCGCCAACACGGAAGGTGGCATTCTGGTGTTGGGTGTGGCGGATGAAAAGCAAGAGAAAGGCAACGCACGGTTCTTTGGTATTCAGGAAAATCCTGAAGCCCTGGATGATCTTACCCGGAAAGTGCGAACCCAGTTTCATCCTCCGATCGAGGCGATTCGCTTTGTTCGTTTGCCGTGTTCCTTGCGTGATGGAAACGCTGGACATTTGGTGATGGTGCAGGTGTCGAAGAGCGACAAGGTGCATTCGATTGTAGATGACGGAACCTGGATGCGGCTCGATGCAGGCAACCGCGCAATGACCGCGGCAGAAAGTACTGAGCTTTCATATCGGCGCGGGGTGCGCAGTGCAGAGAGCGAACCGGTGGAAGTGCCGCTGGAGTTGCTGGAAACAGATACCTGGCGCAGTTTTGTGGCGGCACGTGGATTAAGAAGTGGCAGCTTTGCGGAGCAGTTGCAGCGCATAGGTTTGGCTGTGCAGGTGGGCAGTAACGTGCTGCCTACCCGTGCGGCAGTGTTATTGTTCGCAGAGGAGCCGGGAGGTTTGCTGGCTGCACATGGATCGCGCGCCGATGTTCGCATGATGATTTACGACGGCAAGCTGGCAGTGCCGGGCGCTACGCCAAACTTGCGCAAGTCGCCAAAGACGATACGCGGCCCGTTGATTGCTCAGATTGATTTAGCGGTAAAGGCCGTGTTGGATGAGCTTGCACAAGGGTTAACGCTTTCCGGTAGCGGTTTTAGGACTCGACATCTATATCCTGAACGGGTGGTGAAAGAAGCGATTGTTAATGCAGTGATCCATCGCGACTATCGCCTCAATCGGGATATTTTTGTTCGATTGTTTGATGATCGCATCGAAGTGGAAAGCCCCGGAGTGTTTCCTGGAAATATTACGCCTGCCAACGTTGGGAGGGCAGGCTCAAAAGCACGCAATCCACTGATTGCTCAAAACCTGCGCGAGTTTCCGATTCCACCGAATATTGATGCAGGCGAAGGGGTGAAGATGATGTTTGCAGAAATGGCACATGCAAAACTTTATCCTCCTCAATATCGCCAGAATACCGAGGCGGCGGTGGAGAGTGTAACAGTGACGCTATTGAATCATGAACGCCCAACGGTGTGGGACGAGGTAAGCCATTGGATAGATGCGCATGGCGCTATCGCCAATTCCGATCTTTGCCATATAGCCGAGATTGATACGTTGGCAGCCTCAAGAATGCTCAGGGCTTGGGTAGACCAAGGTGTGCTGGAACCATTACCCAACCGCGCTAAGCGGAATATGGCTTATACCAAGCCTGCTCAACCCGCCGAGCAACCGGATTTATTATCTAATGCCTTGGATAATAAATAGGTAAATGGCTAAATATCGTTGTGAATCAATATTCTGTTTGAGGCGTTATTATCTCAGCCACAATATAGTGAACAGAGGCCAGCTTAACTATATAGCGCAGATATGTCGTAATACCTTGCCGAAGCTTGCATTATCAAAAGAGAGGACTATTTAAGGAATTTTTCCGAAAAGCCACTGCTAGGCCTAAGGACGTTGAATTATGTATCGGCTCAATCCGTTCTTCCATGTTTAATGAAACCTTGATGAGTCAGAATTCACGTCAGAAAAGTAGAATCGCAAGTTTTAAACACCTACAGCCTATGCCACAATGTTGGCTTATTTCTTGATAAGAAAGCTGCTTGGTCTTCTCTCCACATATTCAATGAAACAGACTCTCTGTCCATACACCGTTAAGCCGCTTGACATGATCGCCATCACTAATGGTGAACACATCCTGCCCCGCGCATTCGGTGCCCCAGATAGTTTCACAATCCCCTCCGACGAAGCTGAGAACGCGCGGATGAACGAACTCATTGATGCCCCCGCTATTAATGATCCACTTATGCGAATGCTTGCCACAACGCAGGCTGTCAAATCGCGCTCCGGCTACGTCAGCGCGAAGATCGAGGGAATGGTCACCGGCAGCTGCGAGGATGTCATCGCGACCCTTAGTCAAGCTGGGCTCGATATCCATTTTACGAAACCAGTTGATATCGATGAGAGCGGTAACATTAAAGGCGTTCGTGGCTTCGGTGACGCAGCCGAAAAACTCGTGAAGCAAATTCAGCGAGACAACGCCCGAAAAGGCCGCCAGGTGGAAGTCGGCGAAATGGTGTCAGAACAAAGCCCAGACCTTTTGCTCAATTTGAAAGGGGACATGAAGGTAATCCACAAAGAGGTAAGGAAGATCGCTTACCTGATGACCGTCCGTGTCTTTGGCGACCACGCAATTCAGTCTCATAGCGGTGCAATCTATCGTGCAGCCATCCACGCCGGAAACGAAGAAGAGATTCAAGCCACCGGTCTGCGCGGTGGTACAAACCTTGACCGCTTTCCAGGGCTGGCGACTGCGAAGCATAACGAACATGCACTCACCTGTTTTAGAACGAACGACTCAATCATCTCTGCGGTAATTCTTTTTGGTTCTATCACTGGCATCTGCATTACTCCGGCATCCGGTTTTTCGGTCCCTGAGATGTTAGGTGAAGTTATCATCATTGATGCCAAAGCTGGTACGCTAACCAGTACTCCTTATGACAAGTGGGTCACGGAATACACGAAGACACAAGAGTTTGCGCAAGCAATGACCAATGCTACTGCACCTCAGAAATAAAGTGGGGGCACGAAACAATCTTGGACTGCCCATTTCTTTGCTAAGCATAATGGCGGCTTTGGCCGAAAATGGTCCTTATTGCTACTATTCTTAAATAGCTCCATACGGTGTCGATTGACACTGATCAAAAATATTGCATTAGAAAAATGCTGTAGTAAAAAACGTCCCACTTTCACACTTTTTGACCCTGCCTGTAGTTGTTTTGGACTGCTTTTGAGTGTGGCGAACACTGGTAAGGCATTGATAAATATAGAAGCGCCCGTCAAATTTCCCTCTTCCGAAGCCAAGGGTCACTGGTTCGACTCCAGTCGGGCGCACCACCATTCTGAAAGGGCTTATTTCTCAAGGGAAATAAGCCCTATTTATTTTCACCCGAACAGATAAATCTTGGCGCAAAGGTAATTGAATGGAGTTGATGTTAGTTGCACTCAGTGCTACGATTCGTCACGATGAAAAAATTAGATAGGCCTGCTAGGGCAAAGCCAGTTGGAGCGGATCGAACATTCAAAACCGCATGGTTTGCAAAAGAAGCACGTAAGGCAAAAATTAGCGATGTGGAACTTTGTCGAGCAATCAGCCAAGTCATACAAGGACAGGCTGATGACCTTGGTGGTGGCGTATACAAAAAACGCTTGAACGACAATATGCACCGTTCAATTATTTTGGCTAAGGCTGGGCGGTATTGGATATATACCTACCTCTATGCAAAGAAGGATCGAGAAAATATTGCACCTGACGAACTGGCTGTATTCAAAAGGCTTGCGAAAGATTACGGTAGTGCGAGTGATGCGAAAATTGCATCACTTTTGAATGACAAGGAATTGCTGGAGATTTGCCATGAAAACTAAAATTGCTACTGCGAAACCAAAGAATGATGCTTTTGCGGCTATTCATAGCGCTGCCAAAGGACTTCACAGTGTGGGTGCAATCAACAAAACGACGATGCGCGAATATGACGAATTGTGCCTGGATGCAATTCCTGAATTGAATGCCAAGGACATCAAGCGCATTCGCGAACACGCTCATGTCAGTCAACCTGTATTTGCCCGCTACCTGAACACCAGCGAATCTACGATACAAAAATGGGAGACGGGGCAGAAAAAACCAAGCGGGATGGCGCTGAGACTTTTGAGTATTGTTGAAAAACACGGCCTTGAAGTTCTTGTGTGAGGTTCTGTTGATTTTTACTGGCATTAAGCGATCTCCATCTTAACTTCCCAGTGCCCAGTTTTATCTCTTCGGGCGCACCATCAAAAATGCCTTATTACTATTGAAGAAATGAGGCTTTTGTTTCATTGATCCCTTTCGTCTTTAGAATTAAGGACAGTCCGCTTCGCCCTGTCTGAACCTTCAGAAGGCAACCTGTTCTGTTTTCCGGGTGCTTAATAACCCATTTCAGACCACCCAATGTCAAGCAACCCCCTAACCTGAGGGCTGCGTGAATCTGCAAAACCCGCTATACGCCTCAGGCTGATGTGATTCTGAGCAGAAATCGGAACGCTGCCCCAGCAACATATAAAAATGAACAGTGTGTGTACGTTGGCGAACGGAATAACAGCCGCGTCTGTTGCATTGTGGAAACTTGTTTGCAGCGAGAATAATTGAAGTGGTTTTGAGTGGCTCAGAAACATTTCGACTCTGACCTTTTAATTGTTTGAACCAAATCATGAAGACAATCTTTCAGCCGGCGCTGACATACAAATGCACCGCCTGTTGTTTGCAAGAAATGGAGGTGCAGAATGAGTTCAATGAAACATATGGAATATTGCAAGGCGGCGACCCGTGCCGGCTTGAAATACGTCACCGATAACCTTGCAGGCATCAGCCGGCGCCGTTCCGGCAAGGGGTGGAGCTACTACGATGCCGAGGGCACACGCATAGGTGACACGACCACGCGCAAGCGGCTCAATGCGCTGGCGATCCCTCCGGCATGGATCGATGTGTGGATATGTCCCGATCCTGACGGCCACATCCAGGCTACGGCACGCGATGCACGCGGCCGCAAACAGTATCATTATCATCCAGTGTACCGTGAAGCGCGTGACCAATCGAAGTTTCGTCACATGTTTGTATTCAGCGAGATTTTGCCTATGTTGCGTGAGCGGGTGGATCGCGACCTGCGCGCCGGAGAGCAGACCCGGCGGCAACTGTTGGCGTCGGTGGTATGGTTGCTGGACAAGACGCTGATCCGCGTTGGTCACGACGAATACGCACGCGCTAACCATTCCTATGGCCTGACGACGATGCTGAAAAAGCATGCGAAGGTCGTAGGCACGCAGCTGTGCTTCAGCTTCCGCGGCAAGAGCGGAGTCGATCATATCGTGGCGGTTGACGACCTGCGGCTCTCCCGTATCGTGCAGCGCAGCCTGGATATGCACGGGCAGGAAATATTTCAGTATCTCGACGAGCTTGGCCAGCATAGGCCGATATTGGCAAACGATGTGAACGAATATATGCGCGAGGTCAGCGGTCGTGATATCACGGCCAAGGATTTTCGTACCTGGGGCGGCACCATGGTGGCCGCGGTGAAATTGCGAACGCTGGGACCTGCGGCCAGCCGTGGCGAGGCGGAACGCAATATCCTGCAGGCGCTCGACACCGTAGCAGTGCGGCTAGGCAACACGCGTGCCGTGTGCCGCAAGTATTATGTGCATCCTGCGCTGCTGAATGCCTATCACCTGGGACACACGGCGCCACACTCGGAGGTGCCGGAGACGCTAAACGCTCACCATGAAATGTCGCATGCCTCGTTGCGGCGCGACGAGCAGGTGGTGCTGAATTTTCTGCATGAGTCGGTGGTGTAGACCGGGAAGATATTCATTGCTCAGCGGGGTTATATGCCTGAACTGACTCAATGCATAAATCTGCATGTCTTTCACCCCCGGCAAGCGAGTCTTGCCCGCGTGTTACGTAATTCAGTGTGTTGGTTAGCGCACAGAAGTACTTTTCGATTGTTATTAATCTCTGCATATCGACACAACAATACGCTTGTGTGATTCGGGCCGAATCTGGTTCCGACTTTGGATATCAAAACCTATAAGTAAGGAGTTAAATATGAACAAAGACCAAGTTAAAGGTGTTGCAAAAGACATCGCCGGTAAAGTGCAGGAAAAGGTTGGCCAACTGGTCGGCAACAAAGAACAGCAAGTCAAAGGACTGGGCAAACAAATATCCGGAAAGGCCGAGAAAGCCTATGGCGATGTCAAGAAAGCCGTCAAGGATGCGAAATAACATTCCTCGATCAGTTACCAATTAGCGATAATGGCCGCTCACAGCGGCCATTATCTCGTCAGGCCGACGGCCTGGGAGGCGCCCTCTGCAATGTGCCAGGCTGATCCCGTCCGGTATGAAAGGAATCAGGCAAGATGTGTTATTCAGCAACAGCAAGTTTTATAGCCGGAGTTTCATTGTCCGTACTCGGTGTGGCAACCGTGAAAAAGGCGAAACGCAAGGCAGATATACCGTTTGCGATGATCCCGCTTTTGTTCGGGGTTCAGCAAATCGTCGAGGGAATGCTATGGTTGTCGTTTCGGTTTGATGACCAGGTGCTTAATGTGACCATGACATATTTGTTTGTAATGTTCTCGCACGTACTGTGGCCAATATTTTTGCCATTCTCAATCGGCTTGATGGAAGCGATAGCCTGGCGCAAAAAGGTAATATCGGCATTCCAGATTACCGGGATCGCGGCTGGTCTTTACCTTCTGTACTTCATCGTCAGATTTCCGGTCACTTCCGAAGCGCATGGGCACATGGTGTATGTATTACCCTATGTCAAGGAACAGCCGGTGCTGGAGTTCTATCTTGCCGCAACTTGTGTTGCCCCGTTTTTTTCAAGCCACAGGATAATCAATATCTTTGGTGTTTTGGCATTGCTGCTTTTTATGGTGGCTTACTGGTTCTACACTGTCGCCTTTTTTTCCGTGTGGTGCTTTTTTGCCGCAATATTGAGCGGTGTCGTATATCTGCACTTTAAATTTGGAAATGGGTACGATAATATAAAAACGCAGATCAATTCCTGATCTGCGAAAATCAGTGGGGTTTTGCTTCGTATCACTCTACGGCGTCAATGGGTTGGTCCGTATAGGGACTCCACCTCGATTGCTGTGGCTGTTGAGATGGCTTGAGCAGAGTTTTTCGCTCTTCCCGTGCCAACACTCATCGTGTCGGGCGCACCATCATTTTGAACAGGCTCGTTTCTTGAGAGAGGCAAGCTTTGTTCATTCAACCACGGCAGATAAATCCGGGCACTACAAAGCAGAAATTGGTAAATTGCTGAGGTGCGGCCTTCCCGGACATCCAGGAGTTGAAAAGTGATAAGTCATTTCGGGCGTTATGAAATTATCGAAGAGATAGGGCGGGGTGCGATGGGCATCGTTTACAAAGCCTATGACCCGTTGATCGAGCGATTCGTCGCGATCAAGACCATCAATCTTCAAATCCTTTCTGAGCAGGAAAGAGCCGAATACGCAACGCGGTTCTACCAGGAAGCCAAGGCGGCGGGTCGCTTGAACCATCCCAACATCGTTACCATTTACGACTTGGGTGAAAGCGGCGACGTGGCCTACATCGCCATGGAGTTGATGGAGGGCCGGGAATTACAGCAGATCATTGATGGCAAAAGCCGGTTGTTGCTTACGGAAGCGTTGAACATTGCCATTCAAGTCGCGGAGGGATTGTCTTTTGCACATCAGGACGGGGTCGTGCATGGGGATATCAAACCTTCGAACATCATGATCCTTGGGAATAATCTTGTGAAAATTGCCGACTTCGGCATCGCAAGAATGGCTTCCTCAATAGAGCGCAAACAAGAAGACGCTATTTTCGGAACCCCCCCGTTCATGCCACCCGAACAAATCCTCGGTAAACCAACTGACGCCCGTTCGGATATATTTTCGCTCGGGGTTGTTTTGTATTACATGCTGACTGATCGATTTCCGTTTCCCGAGGAAAATATCGATTTGCTCAAAGACCAGATCATTGGTGCCGTCCCGGAAAAACCCAGTTCATTGAATCCCGGAATCCCGGAAGCGTTAAATGCTGTGGTATTCAAGTGCCTTGAGAAAAATCCCGATGCACGGTACAAAAACGCCAATGACTTGGCAAATGATTTGCGCGCATGCCTTGCTATCTTGTTACACACCGATACCGGACCGGATCGAGCTTTCATGTCGGGCACCAAATTCAAACGTTTGAAGAGTGTGGTAACCCCACGCGGGTTCTCAAGGGAAATAAATGCCAACGGCAGTTATTTTGCAATCTTTGCCATGGTTGCGATTTTCATTGCCGATATCTTTGCACCCTATACGATTCAGATGCAGCTGCTGTACATATTTCCCCTGATCGTGATCAGCCTGCATTGTGAGCAAATCAGACTGATCAGCGGTGCTGTCATGTTGGCGCTGCTGCTCCAGGGCATACACCTGATAATGGACCCCATCCCGATCTCCTCAAAAATTGTTCTCGCGATCATGATATTGGTGTCGAATATCATGATCGTTTTTGTGTCGAGACTCGCGCGAATAAATTTTATAGAGGTCGAGCAGCTCTCTTCCTTCGATAGTCTGACCGGTCTGCGCAATCGACTGAGTTTCGAGGTCATCACGGATATTGAAATTGACAGGGAAAGACTCAAAAGGGCCGTCTTTTCGTTTGCGTATATCGAGCTCCACAAACTGAAGGAGTTGAACGAAACCAGAGGCTACGCAGCCGGTGATAATGCGATCAGGCTTGTCGCGCTTGTGATCAGAGAAAATGTACGGCAATCCGACACGCCTGCACGGATAGGAGGGGACAAGTTCGCGATCCTGATGCCGGATACGACTGCGGCGGAATGCGAGTCGTTTTGCAAACAGCTTTTTTTGGGGATCTCGAAGCGGATGGAAGATGCCTCGCTCCCTTTGTCGATCAATATCGGTTACGCGACATTTGACAAGCCGCCCGTATCGATATCGGAAGTTTTTGATCGGGCTGAAGATGCCATGCACAGGGCCGGCGGCAAATCATTTG
The DNA here is from genome assembly GCA_038203435.1 of Burkholderiales bacterium. Taxonomy (GTDB): domain Bacteria; phylum Pseudomonadota; class Gammaproteobacteria; order Burkholderiales; family Gallionellaceae; genus Gallionella. The sequence goes on along the minus strand of JBBRDZ010000006.1, from coordinate 9,212 downwards.
CGGTCAGTGCCTAGTTTCGCCGTCATAGTCTTGTAATATCAATTCGCTATTATTCGCACTATGAAAGCACGTGATGATTCCGAACCGCTCGCCGCCCTTGGGCGCGAATCCGGAAGAGACCAACACTGAAGAGAACAAAATCATGAAAGCCATATCCGACCCATCCAACATGATCAATCCTAAAACCGTTTTGATACTCTGCACCGGAAATTCCTGCCGCTCCCAGATGGCAGAGGTCATCTTGAATCATGATCTGCAAGGGCGAGTCAGGGTGCTGTCCGCAGGAACCAGACCGCAAACCAGGGTAGCCGAAGGCGCTTTGCAAGCACTGATCCTCGCCGGCTTGACAGTCGATGGGCTCTATCCCAAAGATGTGGAAGCGGTCATGCATGAAGACATCGATCTGGTCGTGACCGTTTGCGACAACGCCAAGGAGTCATGCCCGATCTTTCCGCGCCCGGTTAAAAGCATGCACCTGCCGTTTCACGATCCGCACGGCGAGCCGCTCGACAGCTTTGTGCAGGTTCGCGAAGACATACGCGCGCGCCTGGTCCCGGCTGTGCGCGCAGCGTTGGGAGTCTGACCATGTCGGTACAGTGTGAAGTGGCATCCAAAGTCGCAGCGGGAGCGCCGATGAGCATTTTCGAGCGCTACCTCACGGTCTGGGTATTCCTGTGTATTCTGGCCGGCATCGGGTTCGGACAAGCAGCGCCCCAGCTGTTTCAAACCATCGGTCGCATGGAGTTGGCCAGGGTTAATCTTCCGGTCGGAATACTGATCTGGGTGATGATCATCCCGATGTTGGCGAAGGTCGATTTCGGTGCGCTTCATGAAGTCAGGCAGCATATCAGGGGAATAGGGGGCACGCTGTTCGTGAACTGGCTGGTGAAGCCGTTCACGATGGCCTTCCTGAGCTGGTTGTTCATACGCAATCTGTTCGCACCGATGCTGCCCGCCGCGCAGCTGGACAGCTATATCGCGGGATTGATTTTGCTGGCGGCGGCACCATGCACGGCGATGGTGTTTGTCTGGAGCCGGCTCTCGAACGGTGATCCCTGTTTACGCTGACGCAGGTGGCATTGAACGACGCTATCATGGTGTTTGCCTTTGCCCCTATCGTCGCCTTGTTGCTGGGCATCTCCTCGATCTCCGTGCCTTGGGACACCTTGTTGACCTCGGTGCTGCTCTATATCGTCATTCCGGTCGCCCTGGCCCAACTCTGGCGCAGCATGTTGTTACGCAAAGGCCGGGAACATTTTGAGCGTGCCATGCAGAAAACCGGACCCTGATCCATCTCGGCATTGTTGCTCACGCTGGTGTTGCTGTTCGCGTTTCAGGGCGCGGCCATATTGCAGCAGCCGGTGATCATTGCCCTGTTGGCCGTACCCATCCTGATCCAGGCCTTCTTCAACTCGGCGCTGGCCTATTGGCTGAATCGCCTGGTGGGTGAACAACATAATATCGCCTGTCCTTCGGCGCTCATCGGCGCATCCAATTTTTTCGAACTGGCAGTTGCGGCGGCCATCAGTCTGTTCGGGTTCGAATCCGGCGCGGCGCTCGCGACCGTGGTCGGTGTGCTGATCGAGGTGCCGGTCATGTTGCTGGTGGTCAAGGCGGTGAACCGTTCCAAGGGGTGGTATGAGTCCGGGCTGGTAAAGGGTGGCCATTAATATTTTCCAGTCATATCTCCCGCGCGAAAGCGCTGAACGACGTCAGCCCTGCAAGCAAGCCGAACATTTATGCGGTTGCGAGCATTGGCTGAATTCAGACACTGACCTGTATGCTGCCGGATCGCCTGCTGACAAAATCGGATTTGAGTATCGATCGGCCTGACTATCCTGTCGTCAGGCTGCGGCGCGTTTCAACGCGCCAGCTATGTATAAAACAAGGCGGCCCGGTGAAATCACCGGGCCGCCTTTTGTTGCTCGTGTCCGCATGACAGGTGCGCGACGAACTATTTCAATTTTTCGATACCCAGCATTTTCATGATGCTCTTCTCATAGAACGGTTCGGTGGAGCCCTTCTTCATCTTGCGGATGAAATACTTCTCGAACGCGATCTTGGCGAGATGTACCCAGGTGCCTTCGGAGAACCAGTTCACATTGCGCGGCGGGATCTGCGGTATCGCGACGAACGCCACGCCGCTGTCGCCGAAGTCGGCCAGGCAGACCGCGTTCCAGGTGGCTTCCTTGTCCGCCGGCTGCCCGTTCAATTCGGCATGGATGTTGTCTACCGTCGCAGTGACCATGGATTCGATCATGTAGCCGGTCTTGGGTGTGCCGGTCGGCACCGGCGTCGCTTCCACCGGCGGGATCGCCACGCACACGCCCACCGCAAAGATGTTCTTGTATTTACTGTTGCGCTGGTGCTTGTCGACGATGACGAAGCCGCGCGCCTGGGTCAGCCCTTCGATACCGAACACCGCGTCGACACCTTTGAACGCCGGCAGCATCATGCTGTAGGTGAACGGCAATTCATGTTGCTTTTTCTCCACGCCCATTTCGTCAAATTCGGTGACGAACATCTTGCCCGCCTCGACCTTGGTGACCTTGGCATTGCATATCCATTTGATATGCTTGTCGCGCATGCCGGATTCGAGGATGCCTTTGGAGTCGCCCACACCGCCGAGGCCGAGGTGGCCGATGTAGGGCTCCGAGGTGACGAAGGTCATCGGCACCTTGGTGCGTATCTTGCGGCGGCGCAGATCGGTTTCCATGATGAAGGCGTATTCGTACGCCGGTCCGAAACAGGAAGCACCCTGCACTGCGCCCACCACGATAGGCCCGGGATTCTTGGTGAAGTTTTCCCACTCGTCATTCGACTTCATCGCGTGGTTCACATTGCACACCGAGTGGGTGTGTCCGCCGTGCGGACCGAGTCCCTCGACTTCTTCGAAAGCCAGCTTCGGCCCGGTGGCAATGATCAGGTAATCGTAATCGACTGTCAGCCCGTCGTTGAGTTCGAGCTGGTTCTTTTCCGGATGGACGCGCTTCACGCCGCAGGAGATGAAGCTGATGCCTTTGCGTTCAAGATAGGTGCGCACCGGAAACTCGATATCCTTGCGGCTGCGCCACTTGACACCCACCCAGGGATTGGACGGTGTGAACTGGAAAGTCTCGCTGTCCGAAATGACCGTGACCTTGTCGCCTTTGCCGATCTTTTCCTGCATCTGGTAAGCCGCCGGCATGCCGCCTATCCCCGCGCCCATGATTACGATGTGTGCCATGATGTTCTCCCGGTGTGGTTGATATACAAAACTGACCGTTTCATTCTACGCCTTCACGGTGAGATGACAACACGCGGGAAGATACAGTAATACCGTAGTATTTCAATCGGGCAATTCAGCGTCCGCCGCTCACCCTTTCGATACCGGCAAGGTCGCGGGCGGAGAAGACTTCTTCGAATGCATGATGCTGCAACAGCGCGCGCGCCTGCACTGCCTGGTCGTGGCCGTGCTCGAACAACAGCCAGCCCAGGGGGTGCAGATGTGCTTTGGCTTGTGCGCAGATACACTCGATGTCGCCCAATCCATGCGCTTCGGAAACCAGCGCGGCAGGCGGTTCAAAGCGCACGTCGCCGCGCGTCAGGTGGATATCGTCCGCAGCGATGTAGGGCGGATTGGAAACGATGAGATCGAATCTTTCGTCCGGCAACGCGCCGTACCAGTCGCTGTGCAGCAAGCGCACATTGTCGAGTTGCAACCGCTGTGCGTTGTGTTGCGCCACTTCCAGCGCGGCAGCCGACGCGTCCACGGCGACCACTTCGGCATCCGGGCGCGCATGGGCGATGCTCAAGGCGATCGCGCCGCTGCCGGTGCCCAGGTCAAGCACCCGGCAAGCGCCCTGGCGGGGGATGCGCTGCAAGGCCAGATCGACCAGCAATTCGGTTTCGGGACGCGGTATCAATGTCGCCGGAGTCACGTTGAAAAGCAGCCCGTAAAATTCGCGTTCTCCGAGCAGGTAGGCGACCGGCTCGCCGGCCATGCGCCGCTCCAGCAGCGCCATGTAGCGCGCATGTTGATCTGCGTCCAGGGATTGCTCCGGGTGGGTGAGCAGCCAGGCCCGGTTCACCTGCAGCACTGACTGCAACAGACACTGCACTTCGATGCGCGCGCTGCTGTATTCAAGGTCCAGCACATCCTTCAGATGCCGGCTGTGTTGTTGCAGTATCGTCTGTATGCTAATTGAGGACATCTTCCGCCATCGCGGCAAGTTGTTCGGCCTGGTGTTCAGCCATCAGCGCGCCGGTCAGCTCGCCGATGTCGCCATCCATGATCGCATCCATCTTGTACAGCGTGAGGTTGATGCGGTGATCGGTGACACGCCCTTGCGGAAAATTGTAGGTGCGGATGCGTTCCGAACGGTCGCCGCTGCCCACCAGACTCTTGCGCGTCGCGGCGGTCGTGGCGTTCTGCGCGCGCACCTGGGCGTCCTTGATGCGTGCTGCCAACACGCGCATCGCCTGTGCCTTGTTCTGGTGCTGTGATCGTCCGTCCTGGCATTCCACCACCACGCCGGTCGGCAGGTGGGTGATGCGCAATGCAGAATCGGTCTTGTTGATGAGCTGGCCGACGGCACCGGAAGCGCGGAAGGTGTCGATGCGCAGATCGGAGGGATTCAACACCACGTCGTCGACCTCGTCCACTTCCGGCATGATCGCCACGGTGCACGCGGAGGTATGAACGCGCCCCTGCGTCTCGGTGGTCGGCACACGCTGCACGCGATGCGCGCCGGATTCGAATTTAAGCACCGAGTACGCACCCTGGCCGACGATGCGCGCGATGACCTCCTTGTAGCCGCCCATCTCGCCGGGGCTCTCCGAAATCACCTCGACCTGCCAGCGTTTGCGCTCGGCGTAACGTGTATACATGCGGAACAGGTCGCCGGCGAACAAGGCCGCTTCGTCGCCGCCGGTGCCGGCGCGTATCTCCAGGAATACACTGCGCTCGTCGTTGGGATCTTTGGGCAATAATTGTTTTTGCAAATCGGCATCGAGTTGCACCAGGCGCTCTTCTCCCGATCGCATCTCGGCTTCGGCAAACTCGCGCATATCCGCATCACCCGCCATCTCCTGTGCGGCCTCGATGTCGGACTGGCACGATTGATAGGCGTGATACAACTCCACCACCGGTTCCAGTTCGGCACGCTCGCGGTTGAGCTTGCGGAACGTATCCATGTTTTTGGTGGCTTCTTCGGTACTCAGCAGTTGATTGACTTCGAGCAGGCGCTCGCTCAGCTGAGCGAGCTTGGTGCTGATACTGGGGTTCATTCGGTCGGGGTTTACTCGTCGGTGTGGAGGTGATACAGACGATGGATCACCTCGAGAAAGGCTTCACGGTCACCGCTTTGCACCTGGTTCAGCGCGTGGGTGGGCGCGTGCAGGAATTTGTTGGTCAGGCCGCTGCTCATGGCTTCCAGCACCTTTTCCGGGCTCTCGCCCTTGGCCAGCAGGCGCAGGGCCTTTTCCAGTTCCTGGCGGCGGTTGCGTTCGGCATGGTCGCGCAGCGCGCGTATGGTCGGCACCGCTTCGCGCGATTCCATCCAGTGCAGGAAGTCGGACACGCAGGAATCGATGATGACTTCGGCTTCCTTGACCGCGCCCTGGCGCGCATCCAGCCCGTCTTTCACCACCTCGGCGATATCGTCCACGGTGTACAGGAACACATCATTCAGTTCGGCGACTTCGGTTTCCACATCGCGCGGCACGGCCAGATCGACGATGAACAGCGGGCGGTGCTTGCGCGCCTTGAGCGCGCTTTCCACCATGCCCTTGCCGAGGATGGGCAGCGGGCTGGCGGTACAGGTGACGATGATGTCGTGATGAGCCAGTTGTTCCGGCAGGTCGGTCAGTGTGATTGCGTGGCCGTTGATGCGCCGCGCCAATGTCTGTGCGCGTTCCAGTGTACGGTTGGCGACGGTGATGCGCTTCGGCGAACGCGCCGCGAAATGCACCGCATTAAGTTCGATCATTTCGCCCGCGCCGATGAACAGCACGCTCTGTTCGGCGATGCTGGGGAAAATACGCTCGGCCATTTTTACCGCGGCAGCGGCCATCGACACCAGGTTCGCACCGATCTCGGTCTGGGTGCGCACGTCTTTGGCCACAGAGAAAGTGCGCTGGAATAATTTGTGCAACAGGAAACCCAGCGTGCCGGCCTGTTCGGCCTGACGCACTGCCTGCTTCATCTGGCCGAGGATCTGCGGTTCGCCCAACACCATCGAATCAAGGCCGCTGGCGACGCGGAACGAATGCTTGATCGCCTGTTCGCGCGGCAAGGTGTAAAGATAGGGTTCGATGTCCTTGCGGGGCATGTTGTGGTATTGCGCCAGCCAGTCGATGGCATGGTCGGGCTGCGCGGCATTGCAATACAGTTCCATACGGTTGCAGGTGGACAGGATCGCCGCCTCTTTTGCCGCACCGTTTTCCACCAGGTCGCGCAGCGCATTCTCCATCCCGTCCGCATTGAACGCGACCTGCTCGCGCACAGCTAGCGGCGCGGTTTGATGGTTGATGCCAAAGGTGAATAACTGCATATTTATGTATGCCGAACAATAAGTTCCAAAATTGCAGCAGATTATAGTCGGAACGGCGTCGTAATGCCATCCGCACGGATTTGGCATCCCGAGAGCCTTCATGGCACATTCGGGCTAGAATGCGCGCCAGCAAAATATCCCAAACTGCGACACCCTATGGCCATCAAGGCAACCGTATTCAAGGCCACGCTCCAGGTCGCTGACATGGACCGTCATTACTATGCTGAACACGCATTGACGCTGGCCCGGCACCCATCGGAAACCGACGAGCGCATGATGGTGCGTCTGCTGGCATTCGCGCTGTATGCCGACGCGGGACTGACGTTCGGCAAAGGCCTGAGCAGCGACGACGAGCCCGACCTGTGGCACAGGGATCTGACCGGTGCGATCGAGCGCTGGATCGAGGTCGGTCTGCCGGATGAGCGCGTGATCCGCAAAGCCAGCGGCCGCGCCGACCAGGTCGTGGTGATCAGCTATGGCCGTGCCGCGGACATCTGGTGGAATGAATGCCGTGACAAATTGCAGCGCCTGAACAATCTCACCGTGATCCGCCTGCACAACGAAACCACGCAGGCGCTTGCCGCATTGACCAGCCGCAACATGCAGCTGCAGTGCAGCATACAGGAAGGGCACATCATGATGACCAGCGCTGCCGGCATGATCGAGGTCGAGCCGAAAATATTGCAGGGCAGTTTGCGCCCCGCGTGAAAAAGGTCGCGCAGCCCTGTCCCTGCGGTGGGGACGATTATGCCGTTTGCTGCGGCCGTTACCACAACGGCATGGCGGCACCGGATGCCGCTACCCTGATGCGTTCCCGTTACAGCGCCTATGTGCTCAAGCTGGAAGCCTATCTGCTTTTCACCTGGCACCCCGACACCCGCCCCGCCACCTTGGATATTGCATCCGATGAAACAAAATGGCTGGGGCTGGAAGTGAAGAAACACACGCCGGAATCCGAACAGCGCGCCACCGTGGAATTCGTCGCACGCTACAAGATCGGCGGACGCGCGACACGCTTGCACGAAGTCAGCCGCTTCGTGCGCGAAGATGAGAAATGGTTTTATGTGGACGGAGAATTTGTCGGGCCGGGTCAGTGAGCGCTGTCCCGCCAGTGCAGTTCGGGCAAGCCGTGTTCCAGGAATAGACCCCGTGCGATCCGCAGTTGTGACTCGGTACCGGCTGCATAGACATCGAAGCGGTGCAGATCGGGGTAATCGTTGGCGATAGAAGCCAGCGTAGTCGCCACATCATCGGTGTGCGGATGAGGGACATAAGTGAAATTGTCCAGCGCATCGGCCCAGGCCCGGCACAGGTTGTCCTGGTATTGTCCGGTACTGTCCGCCAGCCTGTGCAGATCCATCACTTCGGCCAGGTCCAGCGACATGCAATGCTGGATCAGGCTTTTGATCGGCGCGAAGCCGGTACCGAACGCGAGGAAGATGACCGGTCGTGGTGAATCGTCCTGCAGCACAAACTCACCGTAAGGGCCTTCCACCTCGATGCTATCATTCGCTTTCAGCGCAGTGAACAGCAACTCCGAAAATGCATCGTCCGGATCGCGCAGTACCTGGATTTCGATATGCCGTTCCTCGCACGGACAACTGGCGATGGCGTACTGCCCGCTGGCACCCTGTGCCGACAAGCGCAGCGATTGTCCGGCCAGAAAACGCAGGCGCTGGCTGCGCGGCGCCAGCAGATGCAGTGCGGCCACCTGAGGGTTGAATACCTCCACCGATTTGACCCTGGCATCCATTAGCTGCACTTGAATGTCCTGGGCACCGGCCACACTGGCTTCGATCACCACATCGTTCACCGCCGCGCAGGAACACAACAGGATCACGCCGGCATCTTTCTCGGCCTGACTCAACACAAAGTCATGGGCATGTATCTTTTTGACCTCACCGGAGATCAGCCGCGCCCGGCACTCGCCGCAGTTGCCGTTGCTGCAGCCGTAATTGAGCGACACGCCGGCACGCAGCGCGGCTTCCAGCAGCGTATCGTTGCTTTCGACCAAGAACTCGTGGCCGCTGGGCTGGATGGTGACATGGGCAGACATGATTTTCTGTATCCTTTCCTGGGCGATCACCGCCTGTATTCTTGCAACGTCGGAAGGCACTTCGGCCAAATGGCGCACGATGAAGGCGCGCAACGTATGCAGCGCATGGCGCGTCTCGGCGCTTTGACCTTCCTCGAGCTCGTCGATCTTCTCGTCCAGCCAGGACAACACCTGGCTGTAATGCATCAGCAGCGCTTTCGTGGACGCATACTCTTTGCCAAGTTCCAGCAGCCGCGCCGACAATACCTCCTTGTCCGGCATGGCGCGCTCGAACACGCGCTTGCCGAACGCCTTCTCCTTGATCTCGGTGACACGGCGGTATTCCGCATCATCATCCCAAGCGGCCGAGGGAAAGGCGCGCAGCAATTCGTTCAGCTCCACCATGCCGTCGAAGGTGTCCAGCGCGCCGCCGCGTATCATCTCCTGCAGCGCATGACGCGATATCCCGACCAGTTTGGTAACACGTGAAAGGGGAAGGAAATGGCTCATGAGTACATCTTAACGTTAGCGGAACAATTGTGAAACACACGCTTTGCGCCTATCGTGATGCAGGAGCGGGCCATGCCCGCGAACAAAATGACAATAGCGGGCATGGCCCGCTCCATCCTGCTCAGGCTATTGAA
>JBBRDZ010000005.1:0-38308 GCA_038203435.1 Burkholderiales bacterium | reverse complement strand
CAAACCACGCTGGACTTGCTGCCGCGCATCCCCGTCGAGCGCATCGTCGTGACCGAAAGCGGAATCCTCAAAGCCGGGGACGTGAGTCTGATGCGCGCCCACCAGGTGCATTCGTTCCTGGTCGGCGAGGCGTTCATGCGCGCGGGCGATCCGGGTGTAGAATTGGCTGCGTTGTTCGCTTGATGATACTGTTTGACCGCTAAATCGGGAGGTGACATGTTTAATCTGGATAATTTGATCGTTGAATTCGACAAGGGCTTGCGTACCCTGTTTAGCGAGGCGCACAGCGTGCGTCCCTATCCCGACGCGAATCTACCCGAAACGCCCATGGACGAAGCCGAGCGGAGAAATGCCGCCGCGCTGATGCGCGTCAACCACAGCGGCGAGATCTGCGCACAGGCTCTGTATCAGGGCCAGGCAATGACAGCGCGTGATCCGGAGGTGCAGCAGACGCTGCAACGTGCCGCGCAGGAAGAGACCGAACATCTTGCCTGGACGGCCAGACGCGTGCACGAGTTGGGCGGACATTTGAGCTTGTTGAACCCGTTCTGGTATACCGGTTCGCTGGCGATCGGAGCGGTTGCGGGCCTGTTGGGCGACAAATGGAACCTGGGTTTCCTCGCCGAGACTGAACGGCAGGTCGGGAACCATCTGCAGAGCCATCTGGATAGATTGCCGCAACAGGACGGGAAAAGCCGCGCGATCGTGTCGCAAATGTACAGCGATGAAGTGGCTCACGCCGAGATGGCGACCGGGCTGGGCGGCGCCGAATTACCGGTGCCGGTCCAGCTTGCGATGAAGCTGAACGGCAAAGTGATGACAACGACTGCTTACTGGGTATAAGAACGGGCAAGAGCAAGGCGCAACAAATGTGCCTGTGATCTTTTTAACCCTGTATCACTTCAAAATCGTGTGTGATCTGTGCGGTCTGGCCGAGCATGATGGATGCCGAGCAGTATTTCTCGGCCGATAACTTGATGGCTTTTTCGACGACGTCCGATTTGATGTTCATACCGGTCACGACAAAGTGCATGTGTATTTTAGTGAACACCTTGGGGTCGGTCTCTGCACGTTCCGCTTCCAGTTCCACATAACAATCTGAAACTGCCTGACGGCTCTTCTTCAGTATCGTGATCACATCGAAGCTGGTGCAACCGCCCGCACCGAGCAGCAGCATTTCCATCGGGCGCGGGCCAAGATTGCGCCCACCTGCAGCCGGCGATCCGTCCATCAGTACCGCGTGATTGCTTTCGGTTTCGCCCAGAAAAGCGACCTGTTCCACCCATTTGACGCGTGCTTTCATGATGCTCCTTGTTGATGGCCTAGCTGTCCGAGATTGCCAACTTTAACCGATACCAGAGCGATCCGATCAGCTCGTGAATAAAAATCTTGCTGCCCTGAAGCGCTTCGGTGCGGGGCAGAAAGGTCAGCAGATCAGTCCGGTAACGGGTGGTGAAGGCGGTGGGCGCTTCGATGACCTCGAATCCGGCGCGCCGGAACACGGCCGCCGCACGCGGCATGTGCCAGGCATGGGTGACAAGATAGATTTTGTGTATGCCCGCCTGTTGCAGGATGCGATACGAGTGGAAGGCGTTTTCGTAGGTATTGTCTGACTCGTCTTCACTCCAGCGCACCTCGGCATGAAAATCCTGTTGCAGCGACATGCGCATCTGGCTGGCCTCCGAAAGGCTGTTGCCCAACGGCTTGCCGCCGGTCACGAGGATCGGTTTGGCAGTTTCACGCTGAAGTTTGGCGCCGTAGCGCAAGCGAGCCAGCGTGGCTTCCCCTATCGTATCCTGCCCGGTGTATTCCGGTGCCTGGAAATAGGTGCCGCCACCCAGGATCACGATCGCGTCGGCATGCTGTCGGCCGCTATCAAGGGGCATCGTCTTGGCCTCCAGCCAGTGCAGTGCAGCTTCGGACAGATAAGGCGTGGACAGGACCCAGAGCAGGACCAGCACGCTATATATCAGGGTCCGGGCCAGCTTGGGGCTGCGATAAAGCAGGAAAACGCCGAGCGCCAGCAGGCAAAGCAGACTGAGCGGCGGCAGCAAAAAAACGGCAATGAGGTTGGTGATGAACCAGGACATGGCAATATGCTGAAATTCCGATAGTGCCCATATTAGCTGGGTTACACCAGTTTTTCTGAAGTATGCGCGGCAATCCTGCTCCGGCAATTGTCAGGCCCACTGAAATAGCGTTTGACAGTGGCCGGTTGACTGCAATAGAATGCGCGCCCTTCGAGTGTTTACTTATTGAATTTTTAGGAATTGTGGCTATGAAAACATTTTCCGCTAAAGCCGAGGAAGTCCAGCACGACTGGCTTCTGGTTGACGCAGCCGATCAGGTGCTGGGCCGTTTGGCCGCACAGATCGCTTCGCGTCTGCGTGGCAAGCACAAAGCGATCTACACCCCGCACGTGGATACCGGCGATTTCGTTGTCGTGGTCAATGCGGAAAAGCTGCGCGTGACCGGCAACAAGGCGGAAGCCAAGCTGTATCATCGCCACACGACATATCCGGGCGGTTTGTACACCACCAATTTTGCCAAGATGCAAGCGCGCCATCCCAGTCGTGTGCTGGAAAAAGCGGTCAAGGGCATGTTGCCAAAAGGCCCGCTGGGCTACGCGATGTTGCGCAAGATGAAGGTCTATGCCGGCGCTGCGCATCCGCATGAAGCACAGCAACCGAAACCAGTCAATCTGTTGAAGGCATAATCAATTATGAGCGTAACTTATAACTACGGAACCGGTCGTCGCAAGAGTGCGGTGGCGCGCGTGTTCATGAAAGCAGGCAAAGGCGATATCGTGGTGAACGATAAGCCGGTGGATGTATTTTTTTCCCGCGAGACCGGACGTATGGTCGTGCGCCAGCCGTTAACCCTGACCGAGACACTGGGCAAGTTCGATATCATGGTGAATGTCACCGGCGGCGGTGAGTCGGGTCAGGCCGGTGCGGTGCGTCACGGCATCACCCGTGCATTGATCGACTACGACGCGACGTTCAAAGCCGTGCTGAAGCAAGCGGGTCTGGTAACACGCGATGCACGCGAAGTGGAACGCAAAAAGGTCGGTCTGCGCAAGGCGCGCCGCAGGAAACAATTCTCCAAGCGTTAACACGCTTTGGATGGACTGCAAAAGCCGCCTTCGGGCGGCTTTTCATTTTGTTGTAGAATAACCTGCGTTTCTATTGGGACTCATGATGATCAAAGTTGGTATCGTTGGCGGAACAGGCTACACCGGGGTCGAACTGCTGCGGCTGTTGGCGGTACATCCGCAGGTTGATTTGCAGGTGATTACTTCACGTGCTGAAGCCGGCACTTCAGTAAGCCAGATGTTTCCCAGTCTGCGCGGATATGTGGGTCTGCCGTTCACGCATCCCGACAAGGCGCATCTCGAACAATGTGACCTGGTGTTCTTTGCAACTCCCAATGGCATCGCGATGCAGCAGGTGCGCGTGCTGCTGGACGCTGGAGTCAAGGTGATCGATCTTGCCGCAGACTTTCGTCTGCAGGATATTGCCGAGTGGGAAAAATGGTATGGCATGAGCCACGCCTGCCCGGAGCTGGTGGCAGAGGCGGTGTACGGCTTGCCTGAAGTGAACCGTGCGCAGATCAAGGACGCCCGCCTGGTGGCCAATCCCGGTTGTTATCCGACCGCGGTGCAATTGGGCTTCATCCCGTTATTGGAAGCCGGTGCGATCGAGACGGGCAATTTAATCGCCGACGCCAAGTCAGGCGTGTCGGGTGCCGGGCGCAAAGCGGAGATGTCGATCCTGTTTTCCGAAGCATCGGACAACTTCAAGGCTTATGGCGTGGCCGGACATCGCCACCTGCCGGAGATCAGACAGGGTTTGTCGCGGGTGCAGGGCAGAGCGGTCGGTTTGACGTTCGTTCCACATCTGACACCGATGATACGCGGCATTCATGCCACGCTGTATGGCAGGTTGAACCGCGAGCTGGACCTGCAAGCATTGTTCGAACAGCGCTATGCGAACGAACCTTTCGTGGATGTGATGCCGGCCGGCAGCCTTCCAGAAACGAGAACGGTGCGCGGCGCGAATCATTGCAGAATCGCCGTACACAGACCCCAGGGCGGCGATACGGTGGTGGTGCTGTCGGTGATCGATAACCTGGTCAAGGGTGCGGCGGGCCAGGCGGTGCAAAACATGAATATCATGTCCGGATTGCCGGAAGATACCGCATTGAATAGCATTCCCTTGTTACCCTGATATGTGGCGCGGAGTCGAACGAAGAGTCAAACGCAGATTCAGCATCTCCGCGCCGCATATGTCGGTGCGACCGCACATCGCGTGGTATTTGCGCTGGGGTATGATGGCGCCATTCGTGCTGGGTTCGGGTTTGTTGGCCTGGTGGGCATACGACAGCGGGCTGGAATTCGCCGGGTTTCATCGTGGCCAAGCCGAACAGGAGTTGACCAGGCTGCATGATCAGGTTGCCAAACTGGTGGAAGCGAATGCCCAACTTAGCGACAAGGTCGCGCAATTCGAGCGGGCGATCCAGATCGAGCAGGCCAGCAATCAGGCAACGTCCGAGCAGCTCAAAAGCATGGCGGATGAAAATGTCCATCTCCAGGAAGACCTGGTTTTTTTTCAAAACCTGACCGCAACCGGGGGAAAAGAGGGTGAGCTGGGTGTGCATCGTTTGACGCTGGAAAGGGATATAATACCCGGCGAATATCGTTTGCGTATGCTGTTGGTGCAGAGCGGACAACGCGCCAAAGTGTTCAGCGGGAATTATCAACTGGTCGCGACGGTAATGGAAAACGGGCAATCGACCACTCACGTATTCCCGCAGGATGAGCCGGGGAATGCCCAATTCAAGCTGAGCTTCAGGTATTATCGGCGTATCGAGCAAAGCATCCTGTTGCCGCCCGACGCCAAGTTGGAAAGTGTGCAGGTGCGCATTTTTGAACAGGGAGCAGCCGAGCCTAAGGTACGACAAAGCGTGAGTCTCTCATAAGGCAAGGAGGAATAATGTTCAAGAAAAAACACAGCAAACCACAAACCCAGATTGATACGCTGATCGGAGCAGGAACCACCGTTGAAGGTAATTTGAATTTCAGCGGCGGGATGCGCATCGACGGCCTGGTGAACGGCAATGTCGTGGCGGTGCCGGATAAACCGAGCACGCTGGTGTTAAGCGAACACGCGCAGGTGAATGGCGAAGTCAACGTCACCCACCTGGTGATCAACGGCGCGATCAGTGGCCCGGTATATGTCAGCGAATATATGGAACTGCAGAGCAAAGCCAAGGTCAATGGTGATGTGCATTACACTACGCTGGAAATCCAGTTGGGCGCGATTGTTGACGGGCGATTGATACACAGCAATTCTGCGGCACATGACAAAGTGGTGGCGTTTAAATCGAGTACCGGCGAGTTCAAGGCGAGTAGTGGCGAATAACTTTTTAAGGAGCATAAATTGAATGCAATGACTGAAGTGCAAGATCCTCTGTTGTTCACCGACAATGCGGCCAACAAGGTAAAACAATTGATCGAGGAAGAGGGCAACGCCGACCTAAAATTGCGCGTGTTTGTCAGCGGCGGCGGCTGTTCGGGTTTTCAATACGGATTCACATTCGATGAAGTGACCAACGAGGACGACACCGTGATGAGCAAAAACGGTGTGCAGTTGCTGATTGATCCGATGAGCTTCCAGTATCTGGTCGGCGCTGAGATCGATTACCAGGAAAGCCTTGAAGGCTCACAGTTCGTGATCAAGAACCCGAACGCAACGACCACCTGCGGTTGCGGTTCTTCCTTTTCTGCTTGAGGCACAACCCAGGTATGGCCGTCTGCAGATAGGCAGCGTTAGTTTTGCAGGCAATCAAAATACGGGGTGCGATGCGCCCCGTATTTTTTGGCCAGCACAGTGAAAGTATGGTGACTTGTGTTTCAGAGTCCGCTGAGTATCTTGATATGAGCCAGAACGCTACGCCCCAGTGCATGCAGATCGTAACCGCCCTCCAGCGTCGAGACGATGCGGCTGTGCGCATATTTGCCCGCAATATTCTTTAATTCACCAGTCACCCAGGCATAGTCAGGTTCGGTCAGATTCAGCATCGCCATGTCGTCGTCGCGATGTGCATCGAATCCCGCCGAGATCAACAGTAATTCAGGTTGAAATCGTTCCAGAGCGGGTAGCCAATGCTGCGTGACGGCGTCGCGAAATTCACGGCTACCTGTTCCGGCGGCAAGCGGCACGTTGATGATATGTCCATTGCCGCTATCCGCGCCTACATGGGGATAGAACGGATGCTGGAAGGTGGAACACAACAGCACTCGCGGGTCATTGTAAAAAATGGTTTCAGTTCCGTTGCCGTGATGCACATCGAAATCCGCGATCGCTACGCGTTGTATACCGTGATATTCGAGTGCATGTGCCGCTCCGACTGCGACATTATTAAAAATGCAAAAGCCCATGGCGCGAGCCCGCTCGGCGTGATGGCCGGGCGGTCTCACATTGCAGAACGTATTCTCCACCTGTCCGGACATCACCAGATCCACACCCAGTACCACCGCCCCGGCAGCTCGCAATGCTGCTTGATAACTGTAGGGATTCAGCGCGGTGTCCCCATCCAGACGCACGATTCCCCGCGGCGGTACGCTGGACTCGATCATCGCTATATAGTCTTCGTCATGTACACGCAGCAACTGCGCACGCGTTGCCTCGGGCGCATCATGATGCTGTAAATAGTGCAGCAACCCGGATGCGATCAGCTGGTCTTCGATGGCATGGATGCGTGCCGGGGATTCCGGATGAAGCGCGCCCATGTCGTGTTTTAGACAAAGCGGATGGCTGATGTATGCGGTTTGCATGGTCGGGCAGGGTAATGTGACAGTGCTATCATACCTAACCAGTGTCAAAGTAGAAGGCTAAGTCATGGGCAAGCACTATCTCAGCACCCTGTTTTCGCCTAAATCCGTTGCGGTATTCGGCGCGAGCGACCGGACGGATTCGGTCGGTCAGATCGTGTTCAAGAACATGCTGGAAAGCGGATACAAGGGAGCGCTTTATCCGATCAACACGAAAAGTCCCGAGGTGCAGGGCGTGCGCGCCTATGCTTCGATCGAGGAAATAGCCGAAACGGTCGAACTGGTGGTCATCGCCACACCGCCCCGTTCCGTTCCGGGCATCATCGCAAGTTGCGGTATCCGCGGTGTTAAATCGGCTGTCATCATCACAGCCGGTTTCGGAGAGGCCGGCCAGGAAGGGGAAGCGCTGGAGAAACAAATGCTGGAAACCGCGCATCGCTATGGAATCCGCCTGATCGGCCCGAACTGTCTGGGCATCATGCGGCCGTCAATCGGATTGAACGCTACCTTCAACAAGGGCGGTGCGAACATCGGCAATATCGCATTCGTGTCACAGTCTGGCGCATTGTGTACCGCGATCCTGGATTGGGCTCAGCACAACGATGTAGGCTTTTCCAGTGTCGTGTCGATGGGTTCCTCGACCGATGTGGATTTCGGCGAGATCCTCGATTACCTGGTGTCAGATGCCAGTACACACAGCATCCTGATGTACATCGAGGGCATACGCAATGCGCGTCGCTTCATGAGTGCGCTGCGTGCCGCCGCCCGCTTTAAACCGGTAATCCTGGTCAAAGTGGGCCGCCATGAGGCCGGTTCCAAAGCGGCGATGTCGCACACCGCTTCGCTGGTTGGTGCTGACGATGTGTTCGACGCGGCTTTCAGTCGTGCCGGCGTGGTGCGGGTACAGACCATCACGCAATTGTTCTCCGCAGCCAAGGCCTTGTCGTGCGGATTTCGCCCGGTCGGCAGTCGCCTAGCCGTCGTTACCAATGGGGGAGGTCCCGGAGTGATGGCGGCGGATCGTGCCGCCGACCTGGGACTGACGATGGCCACATTGTCCGAAGCCACCATTGAAGAACTCAACAAGCACCTGCCGCCGAATTGGCCGCACGGCAATCCGGTCGACATCATCGGGGATGCGCAGGCGGATCGCTATCATCACGCCGTCAAAGCCTGTCTGGAAGATGATAATGTCGATGGCGTGCTGGCCATACTCACGCCGCAGGCGATGACCAAACCGCTGGAGTCGGCCCAAGCGATGATCGAGCTCTCCAACACGCACAGCAAACCGTTGCTGACCTGCTGGATGGGCGATTCGCAAGTCGCGGAAGCACGCCAGGCATTTGCCCGGGCACACAAACCTTACTTCCGCACGCCCGAGCCGGCGGTGGAAGTGTTCTCCCACCTTTCTGCTTATTACCGCAACCAGAAGCTATTGATGCAGATGCCGGGTCCGTTCTCGCACCACGTCGAACCGGATGTGGAGAGCGCAAGGCTGATCATCGAAGGTGCGATGCAGGAACATCGCAAGGTGCTGACGGAAATGGAATCCAAAGCTTTGCTGGCGGCGTTCAATATTCCCGTCGCGAGAACCATGGTCGCACACTCGCCCAATGAAGCGCTGCTGATCGCCCAACAACTGGGATTCCCGGTGGCGATGAAAGTCAATTCGCCGGACATCACGCACAAGAGCGACGCCGGGGGTGTGCTCCTCAATCTGGGCAATGCGCATGAAGTACGCGCAGCCTACCAACATATCCACGACAATATTCGTCGCAATCGACCCAACGCGAAGATGGATGGTATTTCCATCGAACCGATGATCGTCAAACCGAATGGCCGTGAGCTGATGATAGGATTGACCAGCGATCCGGTATTCGGCCCGGTGATCACGTTCGGCGCGGGTGGAACGACCGTGGAGATCATGGGCGATCGCGCGGTTGCCCTGCCGCCACTGAACAGCTTCCTGGTACGAGAGCTGATTCAGGAAACACATGTCGCCAAGATGCTGGGCGCCTTCCGCAACATGACCCCGGCCAATATGAACGCGTTGGAAGATGTGCTGTTGCGCGTGTCCGAAATGGCCTGTGAACTGCCCTTGTTGAAAGAGATGGACATCAACCCGTTGATCCTGGATGAGAACGGGGCATTGGCCGCCGATGCACGCGTAGTGGTGGAGTATCGCCAACCAAGTGCCGATCGTTACGCGCATATGGCCATCTACCCTTACCCCGCCCAGCTGGTCAGCCAGTGGCAGCTTGCCGACGGCACCGACATCACCATCCGTCCGATCCGTCCGGAAGATGCCGAACTGGTACAGGCATTTGTGCGTGGTTTATCCGAAGAATCGAAGTACTTTCGCTTCATGAACAGCATGCAGGAACTCACCGAAACCATGCTGGTGCGCTTTACGCAGATCGATTACAGCAGGGAGATGGCGCTGATCGCGGTGACGTTGTTACAGGACAATGAAGTCGAGCTGGGCGTCGCACGTTTTGCCATTAATCCGGACGGTGATTCCTGCGAGTTCGCATTGGTGATTGCGGATCATATACAGGGCAAAGGCTTGGGACAGAAGCTCATGGTATCGTTGATGGAGGCCGCGCGCGACAAGGGTTTGCTGACCATAGAGGGGGAGGTGTTGAGCAATAATCACAACATGATCAAACTTATGACGCGCTTGGGATTTTCTACAAAAACCAGCGAAGAGGATCAAAGCATCATGAAGGTCAGTAAAATGCTGTAGGGCACTGTTGCAGCGCGCGAGTTTGCATATCGTGACCATACTGCCAAGACTTAGCGTTACCTGTCGCTGTATGGTCTAATGGCTGCGATATACGGCGCCGAGTATGCAGGGGTGTTTTGCGCCGGTGACCTGTGGCAGATTGGCAGGTTTGCCGAGCATGGTTTGTTGCGACAGCCAGGCGAATGCGATGGCTTCCAGAAAATCCCCATTCACACCGAGCGTGTCTGTCGTGGTCACAATACAGTCCGGCAACAATGCCAGCAGACGATCCAGCAGTGCTTGATTGTGCGCACCGCCGCCACACAGGTAAATTTCCTGAGCGCCCGGACAATGTATCTGGATAGACTGCGCGATACTGCGACAGGTCAGTTCCAGCAAGGTGGCCTGCACGTTAGCGGCGACTTCATCGCCTTGCAGTTTGCTTTTCAGCCAGGCAATGTTGAACAGATCCCGCCCAGTACTTTTGGGTGACGGCAATGCAAAATAAGGTTCAGCGAACAACTTCTCCAGCACAGCGGGCAATACTTTTCCGGAAGCCGCCCATGCGCCGTTGCCATCGTATGGCTTGCCCAGATGCAGTTCGCACCAACTGTCCATCAGCAGATTGCCGGGCCCGCAGTCAAAGCCGGTGGTGGAGGCGTGCGGTGACAGGTTGGTCAAATTGCTGATACCGCCGATGTTGACGATGACCCGGTGTGTCTCGGGATGGCGCAACACCCTGTCGTGAAACGCAGGTACCAGCGGCGCACCTTGTCCTCCAGCAGCGATGTCGCGGCTGCGAAAGTCACTGACCACGGTGATGCCGGTCAATTCAACGAGCAGTGCGGCATTACCGATTTGCAAAGTATAGCCGTGCTCCGGACGATGGCGTATGGTTTGGCCGTGGCAGCCTATCGCTTTGATTTGAGTGCGGGATGATTTGGCTTGAGCAAGCAGTGACGCAACCGCGTCAGCATACTTTCTGGATAATCTGTTGCCTATCAGCTGCGCCTGATGCAGTTCATTGTGAGCGGGCAGGTGCAAGGCCAGCAAGGCGTTTTTAAATTCGTCGTCGAAGGGCAGATAGGATTTTGCAAGTTGCTGCGGTTTGGCCCCGTTCAAATCAACCAGCACGGCGTCTATGCCGTCCAGGCTGGTTCCCGACATCAACCCGATATATAACTCAGGCTGTGCCACGGAGCGCTTAATCGAGTTTCGCGAGGTTGGTGTTACGCAGCATATCCAGGCGCGCGACCAGATCTTTCGCCACCGGTTGAAAAGCGGCCAGATAGCTGCTGTCGATGGGCTTTGCGTCGGGCAAGGCAATACGCAACGCGTCTACCTGCCTTCCGTTTACCCTGAACTCATAATGCAGGTGCGGCCCGGTCGCCAATCCGCTCATGCCGACATATCCGATGACATCACCCTGCGCGACATGCTGCCCCTTGTGCACACCCAGGGCGAAGTGCGACAAATGACCGTACACCGTGGTGTAGTGACCCTGATGGTTGACCATAATCACATTGCCATAGCCGCCTTGTTTGCCGACCACGGAAACGATCCCGTCAGCGGTAACTTTTACCTTGGTGCCCATAGGCGCGGCAAAATCAGTACCTTTGTGCGAGCGCCACTTGTTGAGTATCGGATGGAAGCGGGACAGCGAGAAGCTCGAACTTACGCGTGAAAACGCGATGGGAGAACGCAGAAAGGCCTTATGCACGCTCTTGCCTTCCGGTGTGTAATAATCGCCGTGCTGGGCGTCCTTCTGGAAATACAGGGCGCGGTAGGTATGACCCTGGTTGACGAACTCCGCAGCCTGTATGCGCCCGGTATGAAGCAACGCGCCGTTGTTGTAGGTCATTTCATAAACCACGGTGAATTTGTCGCCTTTGCGCAGATCGTGATGGAAGTCGATGTCTCCGCTGAACAACTCGCTGATTTGATTTGCGGCCGCATCAGGCAAATCCGCCTCGTCGGTTGCAGCATACAAGTTGGTTTTGATTTCACCGGTGCGCACGAACAAGCGTGTCTCAAGTTGCGCTGGCAGCACCTTGCTTTGAAGTACGCCACCGTGCATTTCAAACAGGATCTGGGTGCTATCACCGTCAAGATAACGTAAAGCGATCAAAGCACCGGTTGCGGTGGTCTCCGCTTGTATCTCCGTGCCGGCGGAAAGTTTGCGGAACGAGGCGGCATCGGCAGATTTGCGCAAATAGTCACTGGCGGACGTATCCTCGATACTCAGGCGACGCAACAACTCATCCACAGTATCGCCGCGCTGCACACGTTCGCTGCGCCAGTAGCTGTCAGCACTGGCTGCGTCAACGGTGATTTTGGGTAGACTAATATCTTCGATGGCAACAGAGCTTGAAGTCAGGTCAAAATCACTTTGCGGAACCAGCCCAAAGGCGGTTACCACGCCCAGCAGGGGCAATGCAGACAGGGCCACGAACCAGCGCAGCCTTTTTTTGCTATCCGGCATTTTGCGTCCTTGGTTGAACTGGTTTTGGGTTAACATTCATGATTCCTTGAGTTGCGATACATTGTGCCGGCAACCTGTTGAGTTGGTGAACGGTGCGCACTTTACCAGAAACAAGCATCACCTCAAAACTGAACTGATGGGTGGCAAAACCCGACCGATGAAAGGTTTTCAGGTTTGATGTGAACGGTTCATTACATTTTGAATGCTGAGTTGATAAGAATTATGACTGAAATGGCACGCTCTGAATTGACACATGCGGTCGCTCTGGCACAAATCAAGCGCGGCGCGCACGAGCTGTTGCTCGAAGATGAATTGCAACAGAAGCTCGCCCAGGGCCGTCCGTTGCGTGTCAAGGCGGGCTTCGATCCGACCGCGCCGGATTTGCATCTGGGACATACTGTGTTGCTAAACAAGATGCGCCAACTGCAGGATCTGGGTCATCATGCGCTGTTCTTGATCGGTGACTTCACCGGGATGATCGGCGATCCCAGCGGCAAGAATGCCACTCGCCCTCCGCTATCGCGCGAGCAGGTGTTGGATAATGCGCAGTCCTACCGCGACCAGGTATTCAAGGTGCTGGATCCGGAAAAGACCGAGATCGTGTTCAATTCTGCCTGGATGGATAAGTTCAGCGCGGTCGATCTGATCAAATTGGCCGCCACGCATACTGTGGCCCAGATGCTGGAGCGCGACGATTTTTCCAAACGCTACAAAGGCAATCAGCCTATCGCTATTCACGAGTTCATCTATCCGCTGGTGCAGGGCTATGATTCGGTGGCGCTCAAGTCGGACATCGAGTTGGGTGGCACGGACCAGAAATTCAATCTGTTGATGGGCCGTGAGTTGCAAAAGCATTATGGACAGCCGGCCCAATGTGTACTGACCATGCCCTTGCTGGAAGGTCTGGACGGGGTGAACAAGATGTCCAAGTCACTGGGCAACTACATCGGTATCACCGATTCTCCGCAGGATATGTTCGGCAAGCTGATGTCGATTTCTGACACCCTGATGTGGCGCTATCTGGAATTGTTGTCATTCCGCAACCTGGACGAAATTGCTGGCTGGCAGGCGGAAGTGGTGGCCGGGCGCAATCCGCGTGACATCAAGGTATCCCTGGCACAGGAAATTGTGGCGCGCTTTTATACTACGAGGGCCGCGGAGGCGGCGCTGGCGGAATTCGAAGCACGCTTCCGTCAGGGGTTGTTGCCGGATGACATGCCAGAGATAAACGTTTCGGCACCGGATGGCAACATCGTCGTGCCGCAACTGCTGAAGCTGGCCGGTTTGGTGGATGGCACCTCCGAAGCGATGCGCATGATCCTGCAAGGTGCGGTCAAACTTGACGGCGAGCGAATTAATGACAAATCAGTCGTAATCAAGGCTGGCACGGTGGTCGTGGCGCAGGTCGGCAAACGGAAATTCGCCCGAATCACGGTGCGGTAAATTGTGGTTGTGGGCAACGGCCTGATTTGCTAGAATTGCGCCCTCAATTTTTTAGTAGAAGGTAGTTTGTTCATGACAACAGTACGTGTTAAAGAAAATGAGCCGTTTGAAGTAGCGATGCGCCGTTTCAAACGTTCGGTGGAAAAAACCGGGCTGCTGACCGATTTACGTGCTCGCGAATTTTACGAGAAGCCGACCGCAGAACGTAAGCGCAAGCTGGCGGCGGCCGTAAAGCGCCACTACAAGCGCCTGCTCAGCCAAGTTCTCCCCCCCAAGCTCTATTGATCATGCTGCCGCGCGTCTGCGACGCAGCGGCTGTCTTGTCATGAGTCTCAAGCAGCAAATCACCGAAGACATGAAAGCCGCGATGCGTGCCAAGGATACGGCGCGTCTCGGGGCGATACGCCTGTTGCTCGCCGCAATGAAACAGCGCGAGGTGGATGAACGCATCGAGTTGTCGGATGCGGACGTGGTCGCAATCATCGAGAAGATGAACAAACAGCGACGCGATTCCATCAGTCAATACGAGGCGGCGAAACGTCAGGATCTGGCGGATGTCGAAAAGTTCGAAATGAACGTGCTGGCAACCTACATGCCGCAACAACTCAGTGAATCCGAAATCAGCACGGCTGTGGCCGAGGCGATAGCCGCATCGGGTGCCGCCAGCCAGCAAGATATGGGTAAAGTGATGGGTATGCTCAAACCCAAACTGGCCGGTCGTGCGGACATGGGCAAAGTTTCTGCCCTGATCAAGGCGCAGTTACAAAAATAGTATTCACCGGTAAATCCACGCTGCGCACTCATGGGCATCGATTCCGATGTGGATAGAGTGTCGATCTTGATGAAAGGGCGGTGTTGGGGTGATACCAAAAAACTTCATACAGGATCTGCTTAATCGTCTCGATATTGTTGATGTCGTGGAGCGTTATGTCCCGCTCAAGAAGGCAGGTGGAAATTATGTGGCCTGTTGCCCGTTCCACAACGAAAAATCTCCTTCCTTTACCGTCAGTCAGACCAAGCAGTTCTATCACTGTTTCGGTTGCGGAGCTCATGGCACAGCAATCGGTTTTGTCATGGAACATGCCGGACTCGGCTATGTCGATGCTATCGAGGAGCTGGCGCGAGGCGTGGGTTTGGAAGTTCCGCATGAGCGGTCTGCAACGGGTGACGCACACCAGAAAATCGCTCCGGACCTGTATGAGGTGATGCAAGCCGCCACGCGTTTTTATCGTGAACAACTAAAACTTTCTACGCGTGCAGTCGACTATTTGAAGCAGCGCGGCCTGAGCGGTGAAGTCGCGGCCAAATTCGGCATTGGTTACGCGCCGGATGCATGGCAAAATCTATCTGCGGCATTCCCGAATTATCAAGATGAAACGCTGAACGAAACCGGTTTGGTGATCAGTAGCGGCGAGGAAAAGCGCTACGACCGGTTCCGCGACCGCATCATGTTCCCTATCATCAATGTGCGTGGCCAAGTAATCGGTTTCGGCGGACGGGTATTGGACAAGGGCGAGCCCAAATATCTGAACTCGCCGGAAACGCCGTTGTTTGAGAAAGGCCGTGAGTTGTATGGCCTGTTCCAGGCACAAAAAGCCATTCGTGCCGAGAAACGGGCGCTGGTGGTGGAGGGCTATATGGACGTGGTGGCGCTGGCACAACACGACGTCGAGTATGCAGTCGCAACTTTGGGTACGGCGACCACGCCGTATCATGTGCAAAAATTATTGCGCCTTACCGAACACATCGTGTTTTGCTTCGATGGCGACAAGGCCGGGCAACGCGCGGCATGGCGTGCATTGGAGAACGCATTGCCCTACCTGCAGGATGATAAGCGTATCAGCTTTTTATTCCTGCCTGCCGAGCACGACCCTGACAGTTTCATTCGTGAGCTCGGCAAGGCTGCATTCGAACAGAGTCTGCAGGAAGCTACGCCTTTGTCGGCTTATTTTCTGCGTGAGTCCAGCGCGGGATTGGACTTGCGTACTCAGGAAGGACGCAACCAGTTATTGCAGCGAGCCAAACCGTTGTTGGCAGCGATCATCGCACCCGCTACTTCACTGTTGTTGCGCAAGGAAGTTGCCGCGCTTTCGGGTGTTAGCCAGGCCGAGCTGGAGGCTTTGTATGAGATCAAGCCGATTGCGCGCGGACCGCGCATCGCTTTCCAGAAAGCCGGGCGCACGCCGCCATCCGCGCATCGCCTGCTGTTGCAATGTCTGATCGCTCAGCCTGAACTGGGACAGCAGTTGCCTGCGCAATGGCACGAACAGGGTATCGAAGCCGAAGCGGTTCTGGCCGTGTTGATGGTGTTGCGTGAAACTGATTTCACATTGAAAGGCCCTACGCTGACGCAGCTTTTTCAAGGTACGGCCCACGAAAAAGCGCTGGCTGCCGCGCAGACGGACATGCTGGAATGGGGCGAAAACTTCGATGTGACGGCCGAATTTTCCGGGCTGGTCAACAAGTTCAACGAAGGGCAGCGCCGCAGGCAATTCCAAGTCCTCCAGGCAAAAGGGCTGCTCAACCTGACCGACTCGGAGCGTGAACAATATCGGCAGCTGCTGCAAAGGGGGTAAGCATCTGGCAGATTAGGAAAAAATGATGTAATCAGGTATAATCCGCCGCTTTTCTGCGGCCCTAATGTGATTATTGGGTTGGGTTTGACGCAATCGGGAATATGGACATGGTAAAAGTAAGAGATAAGAAAAAGCCAATCAAGAAACTGGCTGCCGTAATTGAGCAGCCAGTGATTGATCAACTGCAGGATATCGAGGCTAGGCGCACGCGCTTGAAAGCCCTGATCGTGCTGGGCAAAGACCGCGGCTATCTTACTTACGCGGAGATCAACGATCATTTGCCGGATATGCTCGAAGTCGAGCAGATCGAAGGTGTAGTCAGCATGATCAACGAGATGGGCGTGTCGGTATGTGATGTTGCGCCGGATGCAGAAACACTGATCATGACGGATGTCGCCCCAGCGGTAGCTGATGAAGACGCGGTAGAAGAAGCTGAAGCTGCACTCTCCACGGTGGACTCGGAATTCGGCCGGACCACCGACCCGGTACGCATGTATATGCGTGAAATGGGCACGGTCGGATTGCTTACCCGAGAAAAAGAAATCGAGATCGCCAAACGAATCGAAGAAGGCCTGAAGCACATGATCCAGGCGATTTCGGCGTGCCCGGCGACGATCGCCGAGATCCTTTCGATATCAGCCAAGATCGAAGCCAATCAGATGCGCATTGATGAGCTGATTGATGGTTTTGTGGATGTGGTGGATGAGGCAGTCATTTCAGATGACACGGATGACGAAGTTGAAGACGCTAGTTCAGCCAATGACAGCGACGATGAAGAAGAAGACGAGGAAGCCGCTGCTGCTGCCGCTGCCGCCAATCTGGCACAGTTGAGAGCGGATGCGTTGGAGCGTTTTGCCGTGATCACCGACTTGTTCATCAAACTGGGCAAGGCTTACGAAAAATACGGATACCGCAGCAAGCAGTACGACAAATTGCAGAATGGGATCTCCGATGAACTGATGAAATTCCGTTTCACCGCGAAGCAGGTGGATGCGTTGTGCGACACCATGCGCGGTTTGGTGGAAGAGGTGCGTCGCAGCGAACGCAGTATTCAGGACATGTGCGTGACCAAAGGCAGGATGCCGCGCACCCATTTCATCAAGACCTTTCCAGGGAATGAAGATAACCTGGACTGGGTTGCGAATGAACTGAAAACAAAAAAACCTTACAGCGAATCACTCGAGCGGTTCAGGCACCCGATCATAGAGCAGCAAAATCGGTTGCTGGAATTGCAACAACGCGTCGGCATTCCTATCCGGGACCTGAAGGAAATCAACCGGCAGATGACCAACGGCGAGGCCAAGGCACGCCGGGCCAAGCGCGACATGATCGAGGCCAACCTGCGCTTGGTGATTTCAATCGCCAAAAAATACACCAATCGCGGTTTGCAATTCCTTGACTTGATCCAGGAAGGCAACATTGGTCTGATGAAAGCGGTGGACAAGTTTGAATATCGGCGTGGCTACAAATTTTCGACCTACGCCACTTGGTGGATACGCCAGGCAATCACCCGCTCCATTGCCGACCAGGCGCGTACAATCCGTATCCCGGTACACATGATTGAAACCATCAACAAGATGAATCGCATATCACGCCAGATCATGCAAGAGACCGGGCAGGAGCCGGATGTTGCCACGCTTGTGTCGAAGATGGAAATGCCGGAAGACAAGATTCGCAAGATCTTCAAGATCGCCAAAGAACCGATCTCCATGGAAACGCCGGTCGGTGACGACGACGATTCTCATTTGGGCGACTTTATCGAAGACTCGCATACTGCGGTGCCAATCGACGCGGCGATTTACGAGAGCCTGCGCGGCGCGACATCCGATATTCTGGATAGTCTGACACAGCGCGAAGCCAAAGTATTGAGGATGCGCTTCGGTATCGAAATGAATACCGACCATACACTGGAAGAAGTGGGCAAGCAATTCGATGTCACCCGGGAACGTATCCGCCAGATTGAAGCCAAGGCACTTCGCAAGCTGCGTCATCCATCGCGGTCCGAAAAGCTGAAGAGCTTTTTGGACAGCGAAAATTAAACTGCCTTCGAGTAATTTTTTTCGGGCCCTTAGCTCAGTTGGTTAGAGCAGAGGACTCATAATCCTTTGGTCCGCGGTTCAAGTCCGCGAGGGCCCACCAACAAAACAAAGGCCTGCAACGATGCAGGCCTTTGTTTTTTGTATGTTCCAACAAAATGTCACTTAACTCCAACCGCTGAAATATAAACCTGCGAAAAGTTACCTGATAACTAGCATTGCCCAAGTGATCATTTGAAATCTCTGCGCAGTGTCACTGAAAAATCGACCTGGTCGTATCGATTGACGATGATATTGGAATAATTTCGGACATATGTGATTTGTGGGCGCACAAGCCAATCGGGTCGGTAGCGATAAGTTAACCCAACCGTCAAGTCTTCCTGGCGGTCATCGCGCTTGACTAGGAAAGCGCTGTTGGAATGATCATACATTCCCTTTTGAACTCCACCAGCAGCGAATAAATACAGACCTTCTGCTAATGACGCTTGCCAGGACAGGCGTGTCCCTCGAATGGATTTTCCACCGTCAATACGCAAATTGGTGTCGCGTTCTTTGCCCGCAAATATGCTGCCATAAACAGAGGAGCGCCCATCAGAAAAAACATGCAGCCATCCCAGGCCGGCAACAGCCTGATTGAAGTCATTTGATATCAATGCCGGATCCGGATAGCGGTATCGGAGATACTGGCCGAACAATACGGCCTGATTTGCATTGCTGTAACTGTGTCGCCATTCTGCATTGAAACCGCTGGAATTGCGGTTCACAGAACCGCCACCCTGATAAAATTTTCCGGCCACCATGCCGCCCTGAAACTGCTCCGCGTTTTTACTGTAGATTGCGCCAACCCGGCCATCCAGCGAGAAATAGTCGAAAGCGGGGTATTTTAAACCGCTGCGATCGTGCAAATCGATGCCGGCATACACTGAGAAATCCCGCGAGATCGGGTGGATGACTTCACCGCCTGTAGCCAATCCAATATAGTTGTCGGCTGTTTTGACGTTCGCAGAATTTAAAGTGAACACGATATCCAGCAGGGCAGGTATGGCAATCTGGTTTTGCGTCGTGGCATTGTTGACATTGTTGTTGTGGCCGATGCCAACCTCGATATATCCACTGGAGCGGTTCTCCGGAGCTTCGTCAGTCGTATCGATTGAGTCAAGATAATGCCGGATCGTTTCCTGTGCTGACGGTGGCGGCTTCAATGACTGTGCGCGCAAAAATTCGGTACGCGCATGCCTGATATCGCCCAGCAGGAAATATGCCTTCCCCAGATCCAGATGCGCAGCCGCATGCAAAGGATCTACTATCAATACCCGTTCAAGGATGATACTGGCCGTATCTGCCTGGCCGCTGTTCAGCGCCGCCAAACCCAGCAGATAATCGAAATTGGCGTTTCCGGCCTGTTCAAATTCGTAGGGCTCAAGCAGGTTATAGGCTTCTGCGGGCTGGCCTTTGGCGATCAGCTTTTGAGCCAGCTCAAGGTCGGGGTCGGCAGCCAGTGCTATGGACGGAACCCAGCCCAGGCCAATTATCAGCAGGGCGGAAAAAAAGTGGAATACGGACTTGATGATATTCCTAGCATTGTTATCAGGGTCGGGATAATACCACTGCACCGGTTACCGCCTGACCAGTTGTCGTGCTTAACTGGTAGGAAGAGATCAGGCCTTTGGCGGTTTGCCCAATCACGATACCAGCAGCACTACCGGTTGCCATACCGGAGCAACTAGGACAGTTTACATTTAGCGGTATGCCATTCGCAAAAGTGGAAAGTGTTGCCGGGCTGCTTAAAGTGCCAGTCCAGTATCGTGTATTGGCATCCGTGACACCCAGCGTGTAGTTGGTTATCTTGGCCGTTGCGAAATCAATAGCCACATTAAGCGTTACACCGCTGTTGCTGCGGTTGCCTGACTCTGTAACCGATGTGGATCCAACCGGGGAGAAAGTGAAGGAACCCATCAGGGAGGACATAACCGAAGGCGGCGTGACTCCGCCTTCGGTGTAGGCGAAAGAATGAAAATTTATCGCGGCCGCGTTCCCGGCCGCATCGAAAGCGATGCCACCGGCATAGATGCCCCAATTCACATCGACCCCGTCTACCACTGCTGTATCGTAATTGATCAGGGTCGCATTGTGGTCTATGTAGTTGAAACCGGTCGCGTCATTGGAATAGGCACTGGGCGAATTATATTCGATGAGCAATTTTTCACCCGCTGTGTCAACTTGGGCACTGCCAACACTTTTCTGCGACATATGTGCACCGACGACGGCACTACCAGGGTCTGCCGGTGTAGAGTCTGTCTCAAAATTGTTCAGATCCACCGAGCTGTTTCCCAAAAAATAGGTCTGGGTCAGATGCTGTTCTGAATCTGATTTCGATTCGCCCGGACCGGAACCCGAGTGATGCCCATCACTGTTATGGTTGAAATCATCATAATGTTCTCCTTGCCCGTCCGATCTGGAATGTGTATCGCCAAATATCGGCAGGGGTTTATCCAGTATGATCGGGCTGGTTCCGTTTAGCGCCGCAAAACCAGTTTGGTTCGGTTCGATCAGCAATTTCCGCTGATTGCTTTGCAACACCGTTGCGCCGGAGATGACATGATTATAGGTGCCCGGTTCGACCACAGCCGCCTGTCCGGGCAGAGTCATGGGTACAAAAACCGTTTCGTGATCTGTACCGCGAATTCCGACCGTTGCGTTCGGAGTTCGTATGACGTAATTATCCTTGTGAAGCTTGCCGATATTGCCGGTGATGGCGCGGAACCCGCCGGTTAACAGTTCCAGAGCGATGTGTTCGCTCCCGTCCTGGGTGCCCTTGTAAGCGTATGATTCGATCAGCAGTTGGCTTTCCGGGCGAAGTACGATCGTTCCGCCATCTTCCATGCGTAGCTGTAACGCGGCATTTTTGCCGGAAATCAAAGTATCGCCCGCGCGTACCGGATCCCCCTTGGATAGCTTCCTGTTCTTACCCAAATTATTTGCCTCGACTTCGCCGACGATAAACAATACCTTCCCGGCAATTGTTTGCTTGTCGGTTTCTCCATTCGGCTGCACGCCAGTCCCCCCGATCCCGCCATGCATAGCCGGTGCACCTGTTCCGCCGATGCCTCCTTCCTTGGGCGAGTCGACCGCCGCGTTGACATTGCAGGCAACCAATATCCCCAGCAGCAGTGCCGGGAAAATTGCTGATCTGTTACGCAAGATCGTCATCGCCATGATCTACCTCGCTGTAATTGTAAATGCCAAAATTGGTCCGATACACCGCATCCGCTTTTCCTTCATCGCGCTTTTGCAATTCTATGGCATGGCGGTTGACAGTATGTAAAGCCCGCATACCAGCTGTCCTGGCAATTCGTTCATACTCTTTGATCGACTCGGTTGTCAGCTTGTCGTAGTAAACGCAACGCTCAAGGAGTGGAGGTGATTCCCCGGAAAGATTGTGCACGGTGGCGGCAAGGTGATCGTGAATGTTTTGCCCGAAATAGAATGCCTTTTCTTCCATTCCCTGCGGGGAGACAAAGGCGTCAGGGGCCAGATGCACATAGTCTTCCTCATCCAGCGTGGCGATACCCTGACGTAGCCATTCGTCCAGGACCACTCGGGCGCGGAAATCCTTGCTTATCGATTGCACCAGCGCTTCGAATGAGTTCTCACCCCCCTTACTGGCCAGTCGGGGCAAGGGAAGCGGTACTCCCTGCGAATCAAGACTCTCCGACCGGCCACTCCACTTAGCCAGGAGTTGGGCGCTTAGCGAGGCCTGCAGGGACAGACTGCTTGCAGCCAGGGATTCACTGCGCAGTCGTTTGACATCTCGTCTATGCACGCCGGTAAGCAGGCTGATCCTGCTGTCAGTCTGCGCCTTGTTTTCGATCGCGAATTCGACCTCGGCAACCTGAATATATGTCGATTTCACCAGATCGCAAAACGTCTGGAAGCGTATCCCATGCGACAGCATCATGCGAATCAGAGGCCTTAATACACGACGCAACGCAGCCACAAGGGGCGTCGGTAATTCACCGGACAGTCGTTTTGTCTCATGCATACCTTGGTACTCCGGTCCTTGTCTATTGTGGCGAACAATAGCATAAATATCACTTGACGTGTGCAATATTCACACGTAATATTCTGCACATCGTGTGTATATTACACACGTAATAATGATTGACCCGAACATCAGTACAGGAGAACGATATGAGAGATTTGCCAACAGTCTCGGTGTTAATTGTAGGACTGATATTAGCGATGACTACATATTTTTTTATCTTTTCAGAAAGCTTTTCAATACCCGCTGTTTCCAAATCAGGTCATACGGATTCAATAGTTCGCAATGCCAAATTCATATGAACCGAGCAAGGAGAGTTGAATGCCCAGCAATAATGCTGCGATGTATCCTCCAAATAAAATGAAAGATACTGGGGAGTCCTGTGGAATCAGAGACTACAGATCGGGCGCGCGAATTGACCTGCCGGAATGCAGGCAAACCGAAAATATGGCTATGCTGGCTGAAGGTAGAATCAAAGTGAGGGTTGTGCGTAGTGCCGGGGAATCAACCATACAGATACTCAACCCAGGTGATCTGGTGGATATATCTGTTATCAACAGGAGCGATGTACCGCAGACCCGTACCAGAATGTATGCGTTGGGTGAGACAACCGTGCTAAGTATGGGGCGGGAAAAAATTGAATACCTGATCGAATCCCAGTCAGAAATGATGTGTCATGTGATTCGCGGTACGGTACGCGGCGGCCGTGAAATCCTGCATAGCATGAATCACCAGTTCAGAGAGCTGCGCAATTATCTGTATGGCGTCAACGGGCTCTACTAAAGAAACACAAATCCGCATCGAGAATTGAATACATTTTCAACTTACAACAGGAGGTTGGCATGAGTGAACGATCCGCAAAATTAGCCTCGCGTACGGAATCGCAAGAGCAAAGCCAGTTTGAAATCGACTTCCCCCTTTCCGTCATCTTCTTGGCGACGATTGCCGCTTGGTCAAGCCTGATCGTATATTCAATGATATTTTGATCGTGGGATTAGGCACATACCACGATATGCGAGTGCGGGAATGCTAACGTTCACCGACTAGATAGACTATGCCAACGGGTATATGAGGCTCGAAATAATCATGCCGTGCGGTCAGGACTCAGGCGCAGTACCACTACAAAGCACATAATGGGTAATCCGTTATCCGGACGGTATTCATGTATCTCGCTATCCAGCCTTTCAACAACGAAACCGGAAGCTTCGGCCTGGCGGATGATATAGTTTCTGCCGTGCGCATAGCAGCCGCTTTTGGCAAGGCCATCCAGCGGTGAAACGATCACTTCCTGTCCGCCCTGCTCATGATCGTTCTGAAACACCGTAAATATGAACAATCCGCCTTTCTTCAGGCAGATTGCCGCAGCGTTGAAAACAGGTGACAGATCGCCGAAATGTATCAGTGTGGCAGCGCAGGTAATCGCGTCATAATGATCGGGATTGTTTGCCATCAGTGACTCCAGGTCGCTCTGGTATATGTTGTCATAGACAGCTTTTTCGCGGATTTTCTCCAGCATGCTGGCTGACATATCGACACCGTCCAGTCTGCCCGCGATATCGCGAATCAGCAAACCGACCTGTCCGGTGCCGCATCCTGCATCAAGAATGACCAGTTTTCCAGATTTGTCCACATGGTGCTTTAGTGCCTGGGCCACCAGCTTCGCCCCATAATATTTCTGCCCACTGTCCAGGTTCTTGTCCCATACCGCAGCCTTCATGGCATAAAAGGCTTCAAGATGAGAATCGGGAGCTCTCAACGGCATGGGTTCAAAACCCAGTGAGGTAAGCAATAACCTTGCGCCGAGGCGATCTTGCGGATCCAGAGACAGGCATGTTCTGAAGCTTGCGGCTGCGGCATCTGGTTTCCCCTGCTTTTTGAGTGTGTTTCCCAGGTTGTAGTGAGCTTCGGTGAAAGCGGGTTCGGCCGCTAGTGCGCTGCGATAGCTTGCTTCGGCTTCCGGGAGTCGCTCTTGCTCAGTAAGGAGTAAGCCCAGATTGCGATGCGCTTTGGCGAAGTCCGGTTTCAGGTCAATTGCGCGCTGGTAGCAGGCCTCCGCTTCGGTATGTCGCCCCAGTTTTTGAAGTGTGCTACCAAGGTAGTTATGCAGTTCAGCAAAATCCGGCTTGAGCGCGAGTGCATTGCGGTAACTTGCTTCCGCCTCAGTCAGGCGATTCAGTTTCGAGAGCGTGTTGCCGAGGTTGTGATGTGCATCAACGAAGCCAGAATCAATACACAACACCTGTCGGTAACACTGCTCAGCCTCGGTTAGACGTCCAAGTTGTGCAAGCGCATTTCCCAGGTTGATGCAAAGCTGTGCATCTCCCGTGGTTAGCTCGACTGCCTTTTGCAAAGGCAAAACTGCATCCGCAGTGCGTCCTTGCAGCAGGAGCGCAGTGCCCATCGCCTTCCAGCCAAACACGTGCTTTGCGTACCGCTCGGTCAACTGTCGTGCGAGAGATTCAGTTTCTGCATATCGACCCTGTTGGAACAGCGTCAACACTTGATCGATTTCCTGCGTGCCGGGCTCATGTGCAGAGCTGCGTTCCGGTAAGTGCTGGCTGGAAGGCTTCATCGTTTCAAATCCGATCTTATTGCGGACGGACAAATGTAACGAAGGAACCCGTTATGGCATTGAACAAGGATGACGAAAGTAAACATATCCGGGGAAGGCATGGGAAAGCTCGTTTCAGCCACAATAGCGGTCAGAAGTCGGAATCACGCAGAGGTGGACGCTGGCAGTAGCTTTTGGTCGCGAGCCAAATCAGTCCATATAAGATTGCTCTGGCCGTGAACCACAAAATAAGGGTTGAGGATTACGCCGGGCTCGGCATATGACAGTGGCACTCCGTTCAGTTGAATCACTTTGCCACCTGCTTGTTCCACCACGCACTGGGCAGCCGCAGTATCCCACAGGGAGGTGAGCCCCAAGCGCGGATAAACGTCGGCATGGCCTTCTGCCACCAGACAGAATTTAAGCGAACTGCCCATTGAAATCAATTCGTGCGAGCCAAGCTGATGCAAAAATGCAGCCAGACTATCCCCCGCATGGGATCGGCTTCCGACAACGCGCCAGGGATAGCCGTCAGCGTGTTCAGCAACATGGATGGGAACGCGCGGCTTGCCGGACTGTTCCTTGAACGCGCCCAATCCTTCTGCCGCAAGGTAGGCTACGTTCAACGCAGGCGCATAAACCACGCCCAATATGGAGCGTCCATTTTCGATCAGGGCGATGTTGACGGTAAATTCCCCGTTGCGCTTGACGAATTCCTTGGTGCCGTCCAGCGGATCAACCAGCCAATATCGTCCTGAAAGAGCAGTCCCGGAAAAATCATCGACGGCTTCCTCGGAAAGTATCGGCAGCGCCGGTAGCAAGTTTGACAATCGACCGGTTATGACTTCATGCGCAGCCATATCGGCTTCAGTCAACGGAGATTTGTCGTGCTTCTGCAAAACGGAAAAATCCCGGGCATACACGGCCATAATGGCAGCACCGGCTTCCTGCGCGACCGCTTCGACTTCATCGAGCAAGCTGCTGAGCGGATGCTTCATTCGTGCGGGTGCAGCTCAATGATACCGCGTTCACGCAACAATTCGACAACTTTGGACACGGAATCTTCCAGGGACAAGCCGCCGGTATCAACGACCAGCCCGGGATCTAGCGGTTCCTCGTATGGGGAAGAGATCCCGGTAAAGTTTTTGATCTCTCCAGCGCGTGCGCGTTTGTAGAGCCCCTTGATATCGCGCTCTTCGCATATCTCCAGTGGACAGCGACAATAGATTTCGAGGAATTCGCCATGCGGTACCAGCGAACGCACTTTTTCCCGGTCGGAACGGAACGGGGATATAAAAGCGGTCAATGCAATCACACCGGCCTCAAGAAACAGTTTGGCCATTTCACCGACGCGACGAATATTCTCGACGCGATCTTCTGCCGAAAAGCCCAGGTCGGAACAAAGCCCGTGCCGCACGTTGTCACCATCGAAGGTGAACGTGCGGCAGCCGAGCTGGTGCAGGTGTTCTTCGACGGCGTGAGCCAGGGTGGATTTGCCGGCGCCAGATAGACCCGTGAACCACAACATCACACTGCCATGCCCATTCTGTGTTTCTCGGCGTTCGCGCGTTACGGTGGCATGGTGCCAGACCACGTTGCTTGATTTAGCTTGCGTCATTGCATTTCCAGTCGATTGGCGCCGCGGCAAGCCGGCGCGGATAATTCACCAGTGTGGTATTAGCGCCCATATATGTCCTCGAAGCGCACGATGTCGTCTTCGCCGAGGTATTCACCGCTTTGCACTTCGATCATGACCAGATCGACAACCCCGGGATTTTCCAGGCGGTGTTTGTGGCCGGCTGGGATGTAGGTGGATTCGTCGGTGTTGATGAACAGTTCCTGCTCGCCATTGACGACTCTGGCCATACCGTTCACCACGACCCAGTGCTCGCTGCGATGGTGATGCATTTGCAGACTGAGTCGGCCTCCCGGTTTGACCACGATGCGTTTGATCTTGAAGCGCGGGCCTTCCTCGAGTACGGTATACGTTCCCCAGGGGCGATGCACGGTAGTATGCAGTTTGTGCGTTTCATGACCTTCGGCCTTGAGCTGTGCGTACAGCAGTTTTACATCCTGGGCACGGCTGCGGTCGGCAACCAATAACGCATCCGCGGTGTCGATCACGATCAGATTATCAACGCCCACGGCACCGACGATGCGCTGCCGGCTCTCGATGTAACAGTTGCTGACGTCGTGCAGCATCACTTCGCCTGCGATGCGGTTGCCGTTGGCGTCCGCCGGCGTGAGTTCTCCTACGGCGTTCCAGGACCCAATGTCGCTCCAGCCGATACTGCAGGGCACGACGGCGACATTTTTGGACTTTTCCATCAGGGCATAATCGATGGAATCGTCGGGAACGCGCCCGAACGTTTCCGGATCGAGTTCGATCTGGGTATGTTGTTTACCCTGTACGCGGTGTGATTGGTCCAGACAAGTGCGGATCGCGCTCACGATCTCCGGGCAATGCAGTTGCATTTCGCTCAGCAGCGTGCCGGCGGAAAAACAGAACATGCCGGAATTCCATAAATAGTTGCCGGATTCCACATATTCGTGTGCCAGCTCCAGGCTGGGTTTTTCGACGAAACGCAGTACTCTGTTGCCGTCTGATTCGATATATCCATAGCCCGTTTCGGGCGCCTCCGGCTGGATGCCGAAGGTGACCAGTTTGCCTTGTTCGGCAAGTTTCATCGCCTTGGACACGGCGTGAGCAAATGCGGGTTGATCGGTGATCAGGTGGTCGGCGGCCAGCACCAGCATGATCGCTTCAACTCCATGCTGGGCAGCCACATGCAAAGCCGCTGCAGCAATGGCGGGTGCGGTGTTGCGGCCAAACGGTTCAAGGATGAAACTGTTGACAAGCTCATTACCCGTAGCGTCGGCGATTTCTCGGTACTCGTCTTCGGTTTTGAAATAAAGTTCACGGTTGGTGACGGTCAGCGTTTCAACGACGTCGGCAAGGGTTGCGCCGCGTAGCCAGGCTTTTTGCAGCAGGCTTTGCCCATCTGCAAGGCGAATGAATGGTTTGGGGTGCAATTCGCGGGAAACCGGCCAGAGCCTGGAGCCTGCGCCTCCGCAAAGTATCGTCGGGATCAATTTCATAAGGGTTCGGAATGGCGTAGTTAGCCGTTACATTATATTGGACGTGCCCTGACGCGCGATTGTACTGAGTTACACGAGAGCGGCGCAAGAAGAAATGCGTACGGTCTCCTCGGATCGTCGACACGGGTTCTTCGGAACCATACCAACTCAGGCTGTGGGCAATCGTTCTGGTCATGACGCCTGCGATCCCGGAGTTGATGCTGCACGACTTTACAGCCCGGAATTTGATGTGTATCCGGAGTTTGCAATTAAATTCAAACTTTTCGGAATAATCATATGCCGCCAATGCGGTTGAAGCGGTATATGAATCAGGGGATAATCCGCGCCTGTTTGATAAGGTATCGTAATGACTGAATATCTGTTGATCCTGATTAGTGCGGTGTTCGTGAATAACATCGTGATGGTCAAAATTCTCGGACTGTGCCCGTTCATGGGGGTCTCCAAAAAACTGGAGACCGCCATCGGCATGGGTGCGGCCACTACTTTCGTGCTGACCCTGGCCTCGGGTTCGAGTTACCTGATCAACCACTATCTGCTCGGGCCGGAGTTGTCTTACCTCACCACGCTGTCGTTCATCGTGGTGATCGCGGGCATCGTGCAGTTCACCGAGGTAGTGGTGCAGAAGACCAGTCCGGTGTTGCACCAGGTGCTGGGCATCTACCTGCCGCTGATCACCACCAACTGCGCGGTGCTCGGCATCCCGTTGCTGAATGTGCAGGCAAAACACAATTTCATGGAATCCATATTTTTCGGCATGGGCGGCGCGTTGGGCTTCACGCTGGTGATGGTATTGTTCGCTGCCATGCGCGAACGCATGGAAGGTGCCGATGTCCCGCCGGTTTTTAAAGGCTCGGCGATCGCGATGGTCACCGCAGGACTGATGAGTTTGTCGTTCATGGGGTTCTCGGGGCTGATCAAGTAATGGAAAAAAACAGGTGTTAAGTGCGTTGCTGGTGATGGCAGCGATTGCCATCGTGCTGGGTGCGGTGCTGGGATTCGCCGCGATCAAATTCCACACGGAAGGCAATCCGATGGTGGACAAGATCGATGCCATCCTGCCGCAAACGCAGTGCGGTCAGTGCAGTTTCCCCGGCTGCAAGCCGTATGCGACTGCGATCGCTGCGGGGGAGGCGGACATCAACCGCTGCCCGCCGGGCGGCGAAGAGGGCATACAGAAACTGGCCGATCTGCTCGGGGTGGATTTCAAACCCTTCGGCAGCGACACCGCCGCACCCAAGCCCAAGTCGGTCGCCTACATCGACGAGAACACCTGCATAGGCTGCACACTATGCATCCAGGCCTGTCCGGTGGATGCCATCGCCGGCGCAGCCAAGCAGATGCACACCATCATCGCTTCCGAATGCACCGGCTGCGAATTGTGCGTCGCACCTTGCCCGGTGGATTGCATCAGCATGCCGGTCATCGAGGAAAAGATCACCAACTGGAAATGGAAATATCCCGTGAACTCGCTGGCGGCGACGCCCCAAAAACCTTCAGATGAAACTACTAGCCATGCTACTAGGCCGTCAAAAGACGACAGCCAAGAAGCTGGTTATGGCCGGGCACCCGAATGAGAACGCTTTACCATTTTCACGGCGGCATCCATCCGCCCAGCAACAAAACGCTATCCACACGAACCGCGATCGCGCGTGCGCCACTGCCTTCCAGGTTGATCGTTCCGTTGCACCAGCATGCCGGAGAGGCGGCGAAGCCGGTCGTACAAGCGGGCGATCATGTGTTGAAAGGACAACTGATCGGCATGCCGGACGGTTTTGTGTCGAGCGCGGTACACGCACCGACATCGGGAACCGTCACTGCCATCGACATGCAACTCATCGCGCATCCTTCCGGTCTGCCGAATCTGTGTGCCACACTGATACCGGACGGCAAGGAAGAATGGGTGCCGCTCAAGCCTGTCGATCACCTCAACCATAGCCCCGCCGAATTGCAACACCTGTTGCGCATGGCCGGTGTGGTGGGTCTCGGGGGTGCGGCATTCCCATCCGATATCAAGCTGCGCCTCGGCAAACAAAAAATCACCACGCTGGTCCTGAACGGAGCGGAGTGCGAACCGTATATCAGCTGCGACGATATGCTGATGCGCGAACGGGCCGGCGAGATCGTGCAGGGCGCGGAGATACTGCGTAGCATGCTGGATGCGGATGAAGTGCTGTATGGCGTCGAGGACAACAAACCCGGAGCGATCGCTGCATTGCAGCAGGCGATCACCGATAGTCGTTTGAAGCATGAAGTTGTGCCAATCCCGACAATCTATCCGGGCGGCAGTGCAAAACAACTGATTCGCGTGCTCACCGGGCTGGAAGTCCCGTCCGGAAAACTGCCCACCGACATCGGCGTGCAATGCTTCAATGTCGCCACGGCATATACGGTTTATCGCGCGCTGGTACATGGCGAACCACTGCTGTCGCGTATCGTCACGATCACCGGCAACGTCAGTGCTGCGCAAAATTATGAAGCATTGATCGGCACGCCCATCGACGAACTGGTTGCGCTGAGCGGGACGCTACCGGGCACCGACCGCTATATCATGGGCGGCCCGATGATGGGTTTCCCGTTACCCGGCCCGCATGTGCCGATGGTGAAGGCGACCAACTGCATCATCGC
This sequence comes from Burkholderiales bacterium, assembly GCA_038203435.1. Classification (GTDB taxonomy): domain Bacteria; phylum Pseudomonadota; class Gammaproteobacteria; order Burkholderiales; family Gallionellaceae; genus Gallionella. Next base: position 7,894 of record JBBRDZ010000005.1, on the reverse strand, counting down.
CGCATCGGCCAAAATATTTGCGCCGCCTCCGCCGGTGATGCCGTGCATCCGTTGCACACGCTGTGTCGAAGTGTGTCCGGCAGATCTGCAACCGCAGGAGCTGTTCTGGTTCGCCCAATCAAAGGAATTCGGCAGGGCGCAGACTTTCAGCCTGTTCGATTGTATCGAATGCGGCGCGTGCAGTTATGTCTGCCCCAGCCACATTCCGCTGGTGCAGTTTTACCGTTACGCCAAGAGCGAGATCCGTGCGCGCGAGCACGACAAGCAGCTGGCTGACCAGGCGCGCGAACGCCACGATTATCGCGAGCACAGGATAGAGCGCGAGAAACGGGAAAAGACGGAAAAGCTGGCCGCCAGGGAAAAGGCCGCACAGGAAGCCAAGCGCAACAGTACCCAGTCGCTGACGCCACGGCAACTGGAGGAGCTCGCGGATATTGAAACAAGTCGCGCGCATATCCACGCGGTCGCGCAATCCGAAGTTGAACATCCCGATGAAGGAGCGACGAAGTGATTTTGATGTGTAAATCTTTTTTCAGGTATTGCTAACCATGTTCTTTTCCCCCTTCATCAGCAAACCGGGCAATGTCTCGCAGATCATGCTCCAGGTCTTGCTGGCGTTGATCCCCGGCATCGCACTGTACGTGTGGTATTTCGGTCCGGCGATACTGGTGTCGATCGCACTGGCCAGCCTCACCGCGCTGGGCACCGAGGCGCTCATGCTGCGCTTGCGCAACCGTCCGATCATGCCGTTCCTGAAAGACAACAGCGCACTGCTGACAGCCTGGTTGCTGGCGCTTTCCATTCCGCCGCTGGCGCCCTGGTGGCTGGTGGTGGTTGGCACGGCTTTCGCGATCGCGATTGCCAAACATCTGTATGGCGGGCTGGGCAACAACCTGTTCAACCCCGCGATGGTCGGTTACGCGGTCCTGATCATTTCGTTCCCGCTGCAGATGACGCACTGGATCGCCCCGCACGGACTGGGGCAGATCGAACCCGGCTTTTTCGAACAGCTGGAATATATTTTTCTGGGCATGTTACCGAACGACGTCTCGCTGGATGCCGTGACGATGGCCACGCCGCTGGACAATCTGAAGACACACCTGCACCTCGGCCAGCCGGTCGGGGAGATACTCGATATGCCGATCTATGGCCAATTGGGGGGACACGGCGGCGAGATGGTGGCATGGGGATTCCTGTTCGGCGGACTGTATCTGCTCGCCACGCGCATCATCAGCTGGCATATCCCCGTCGCTTATCTCGGCAGTTTGTTCGCTATCGCCGGGATCTTCCATCTGGCCGACCCCGCGCACTATGTCGCGCCGCTGTTTCACTGGTACTCGGGTGCGGCGATGTTGGGCGCGTTCTTCATTCTCACCGATCCAGTCAGCAGTCCCACCACCAACAGGGGGCGCTTGATCTTTGCGGCGGGGGCGGCCCTGCTGACATACCTGATCCGCGTGTTCGGCGGTTTTCCGGATGGCGTCGCGTTCGCCACTTTGCTGATGAACATGAGTGTGCCGTTGATCGTGCAGTATACCCAGCCCGCTGTTTTTGGCAAAAAAGCCAGTAAGGGCAAGCCATGAGACGCAGTATGGCGAAGGCTTCCGCGTACACCGCGCTCAACCTGCTGTTCTTTGCGCTGATCGGCACGGCACTGCTCGCGCTGACGTACGATCTGACGCACGAGCCGATCGCGCGCAGCGAGGAAAACGAAAAACTGAAATTGATCACGCAGATCGCGCCGACCTCGAATTACGACAACGACATCATCAAGGACACCGTGCAGCTGGAAGCAGATGACCTGCTCGGCAATGACGATGCGACCATCGCCTACCTTGGCCTGATGAAGGGCCAGCCTTCCATTGCAGTGATACAGGCCATCGCCCCCGACGGCTATGGCGGCAAGATCCATCTGCTCATCGCCATCCGCCGCGATGGTAGAATCGGCGGTGTACGCGTGGTATCGCACAAGGAAACGCCGGGCCTGGGCGATTACATCGAGATCGCCAAGAACAAATGGATCACCACTTTCGACGGGACATCGCTGGATGAACCCAAGGACGGCGACTGGAAAGTCAAAAAGGATGGCGGCCGGTTCGACTACATGGCCGGTGCCACCATCACCCCGCGTGCGGTGGTGAAGGCGGTGCACAAGGCGCTGCAATATTATGCGCTGCATGGCGAGTCGCTGTTCAAGCAGCAGCCAGCCGGGCCAGCCGTGAAGGGTAAAGGAGAACAGCAATGACATCCCGGGAATTCAAAGACATCTTATACAACGGTGTGTGGAAACAGAACACCGGCGTGGTGCAGTTGCTCGGGCTATGCCCGTTGCTGGCGATCAGCAGCTCGGTGGTGAATGCGCTCAGCCTGGGTCTGGCCACCACGCTGGTGATGGCCTTGTCGGGCAGCGCGGTGGCCGCGATCCGCGAGATCATCCCCAACGAGGCGCGTATCCCGGTGTATGTGCTGATCATCGCGGTACTGGTCACCGTGGTGCAATTCCTGATGAACGCCTATATCTATTCACTGTATCTGGTGCTGGGCATCTTCATTCCGCTGATCGTTACCAACTGTATCGTGCTGGCGCGCGCGGAAGCCTTCGCCTCCAAGAACGGTATCCGTGCCTCGGCGTTGGACGGCATCGCGATGGGTCTGGGGTTGACGGCGGTGCTGACCATCTTGGGCAGTGTCCGTGAAATCCTCGGGCATGGCACGTTATTGTCCGGTATCGATATGGTGTTCGGCGAGGCGGCGAAACCCTGGGTGATCACCGTGGTGCCGAACTATCACGGCTTCCTGCTCGCGATATTGCCGCCCGGCGCATTCATCACCCTGGGCATGTTGATCGCCGGCAAGAACTGGCTGAATTTGCGCGCCGAACAAAAACTGAAGGGCAGCAGCGCGACTATCACACCGGTGGATGGCGGGTGTGCGCCTGCGGCGCATTGAGTAGACGATTTTGCTATTCTTTCTACGTTAGAAACGCAAATGATTTTCATATTGGCGGACGACAATACGCTTCATGTGCTGAACTCTGAATCAGAGTCACAGGGGGCGTTTGAGGGAATAGATGTTGAAGAGGGAATTTATAGATTTTTTGATGAAACAGGAGCTCCACTAGTGGCGGAATTTGTGAAACCGAACAAAACAAGAAAGATTTTCGGTGTGTTTGGCTGGGTAGTCTCTGGCAATTATCGCCTTATCGCCGCTGAGTCTGCAAGCCTTCCTTGGTTATCCGAAGTCTTGGACTCCACAGTAGGGATCGAGAAAAACTCTTTCTTCTCCAGCGTAGAGGAAGTGCAAAAATTTCTAACCCAGCCCGCGTAGGATGGGTTGAGCGTAGCGATCCCATCATTTAAACACACTGCTCGTTGGGTATCGCTACGCTCAACCCAACCTACATTGACCAATATTCCATGAACCCCGCCAAACGCCGCGAAATTTTCCAGCGCCTGCAAGCCGCTAACCCGCACCCCACCACCGAGCTGGAATATAAGACGCCATTCGAGTTGCTGGTCGCGGTGATTTTGTCGGCACAGGCCACCGATGTCAGCGTGAATGCCGCGACGCGTCATTTGTTCCCGGTCGCGAATACGCCGCAGGCGTTGCTGAAATTGGGCGAAGAAAAGCTGCGCGATCATGTGCAACGCATCGGACTGTACAAGACTAAAGCCAAACACATCATCCAGATGTGCCGATTGTTGCTGGAGCACCACGATGGGCAAGTGCCGCAGACGCGCGAGGCGCTGGAAGCCCTGCCCGGCGTGGGGCGCAAGACTGCCAACGTGATCCTCAATACCGCGTTCGGCCAGCCGACCATCGCGGTGGACACGCACATTTTTCGCGTCTCCAACCGCACTGGCATTGCCCCTGGCAAGGATGTGCTGGAAGTGGAAAAGAAGCTGATCAAGTTCGTGCCGGGCGAATTCAAGCACGATGCGCACCATTGGCTGATCCTGCACGGGCGTTACGTGTGTCAGGCGCGCAAACCGAAATGCGGCGCGTGTATCATTGAAGACCTGTGCGAATGCAAACAGAAGAGTCGATAATGTGCGCCGGTTATGCAGGAGCACGCCCTGCGTGCGACCCTTCGACAAGCTCAGGGCGAACGGAAAAACCATCGCACGCAGGGCGTGCTTCTGCAATGATGTTTTAGGTCAGATTATGTTATTCAATCCATCGCGCGACGAAGCAAGAAACTTCCTGTTTGAATCCTGGCGCAAGCACCGGGCCAAGGAATTGCTCACGCCACTGGAAGACCTTGCTGCACAGCTCATCGCTAAACATTCGGAATACTTTTCCGTGCTGGAAGATCCGGATCACCATCAGGATCGGGACTATCAGCCGGAACAGGGCGAAACCAATCCATTCCTGCACCTGATGATGCACCTGACCATCGAGGAACAGATATCCATCGACCAGCCTGCGGGGATACGGGCGCAATTTGTGCGCCTGACCCGGAAGCTGGAATCCGAACACGATGCACAGCATCGCATGATGGAGTGTCTCAGCGAAATGATCTGGCAGGCACAGCGCAGTCGTACCCAACCGGATGCGGCGGTATACTTTGCCTGTCTGGAACAACAATGAATAGAAAAAGGTGAAATCGTGAGATTGTCGAAGATAACGACGCGCACCGGCGATACCGGCAGCACCGGACTGGCCGACGGCACGCGTCTTGGTAAAGACCATGCACGCTTCGCCGTGCTGGGCAGTGTTGACGAACTGAACAGTCAGCTGGGTGTGTTGCTTGCCGAAGATCTGCAGCCCGACATCCGCGCAGTATTGTTGCGGGTACAGAATGATCTGTTCGATCTCGGCGGAGCGCTCGCGCTGCCCACGCAGGATCAGTTCGCGGAAAACAAGATCGAATGGCTTGATGAGCGGATTGCGCACTACAACGCTGATCTGCCGCCACTGCGCGAATTCATCCTGCCGGGCGGTTCGCGTGCCGGCGCGTTGTGCCATGTAGCACGTACGGTGGCACGCCGCGCCGAACGCGATCTGGTTGTTCTGGCAAAAAGTGATGAGGTGCCGCGGCACGCGCTGCCTTATCTGAATCGGTTGTCAGATCTGTTGTTCGTGTTGAGCCGCTGCATCAACCGGACAATAGCGGCTTCCGAAACCTATTGGCTGCGCGACAAGTAATCGTACGACAACAAAGCCGAAAGGCCACTGACTGGGCAGTACTATTTTCCGGGTTCGGAATAGTGGTAATGCAGCACATTCAGATAATGCGCAACCTCAACAATATCCGCATCGTTCCAGCCCAGCCCGGTGACTTGTTGCCAATGCCGAACCTGCGTATTCAGGCTCGTCCAATCCGTGGCGATCTTGTTGTCGCGCCAATGTATCTTGCTGTTGTGGCAGGCGATGCAATGCGTCGTATATAGCAATTCTCCGCGAGAGCTGTCTTGTGCACTGGAGATTGCCGGCAGCCACAGGAAAACTGACAATAGCGCAACGATCCATTTCATTGACATCTCGTTCTCCTCTGGTTGCCCGCTTGGCACGCGCAGTATATGCCATCGTTTAGCGGTCAATCAGAGTATCGACAGTTACCCGGCACCGCCCATACGGCCTTCCTGAAGATCCCGGATGGCCTGGTAGATTTCCTCTTTACTGTTCATCACGAAAGGCCCGTGTTGCACGATGGGTTCGCCGAGCGGCTTGCCAGAAACCAGGATGGCTCTGGCCGGCACAGCCGAACTGATTAACACGCCATCGGAGTGCGGCGTATTCGCGAGTATGCCCATGCGGTTCTCTGCCAGCACAGTGCCGACAACCGAGATTTCGCCGCGATAGACATAGATGAAGGCGTTATGATCGGCCGGCAAATTGGTCGAGAAGTTACTGCCGGCCGGCAGGGCTATATCCAGGTAGATCGGTTCGGTTATTTCGCGGGACATCGCGCCGGAGATGCCGTTGCTGGTGCCCGCGATCACGCGCACCGTCACGCCTCCGTTGCTTATATATTCGGGAATCTCGGCACTCGGTATGTCGCGATACCAGGCCGGTATCATTTTGCGCTGTGCCGGTAGATTCAGCCACAACTGAAAGCCTTCCATGACCCCGTTCTCCTGCTCCGGCATCTCGGAATGGATGATGCCGCGGCCGGCGGTCATCCATTGCACGCCGCCATTCTGCAACAATCCTTCATGACCGGCGTTATCGCGATGGCGCATGCGACCGGCGATCATGTAGGTAACGGTCTCGAATCCGCGGTGGGGATGATCGGGAAAGCCGGCAATGTAATCGCCCGGATCGTCGCTGTGGAAGTTATCCAGCATCAGGAATGGATCCAGCCGCTGTTGCAGATCCTGCGTGAGCACGCGCGTCAGTTTTACGTCGGCCCCATCGCTGGTGGCGATGCCGGTCACGATGCGTTCTATCGTCCGGGATGATGTGACATCAACAAGTTTGCTTGCCTGTTCCATGATCAGTTCTTTCAAATAGGCCTTAGTGCCCGAAATCCGGTGGAATGTTCAGTGCGATTTCTGGCGGATCGCAACGCCGTAAGCAGGGCGGACAATAGCATTTTTGCCGGCTGGCAACGGTGTTACAATTCCGCTCCCCCGATTTAACTCAAGGAGAAGCTTCATGCGCCGCATACTGATTGCCGTTGCTTTAGCTGGCTTGTCGATGACGACTTACGCCGCCGGTTTCAAACTATACAGCCCCGAGATAAAAGCCAACAGCACGATAGCCAAGCGATTCGAATTCAACGGTTTTGGCTGTTCGGGCGAAAACAAATCGCCAGCGCTGAAATGGAGTGGTGCTCCCAAGGGCACCAAGAGTTTTGCCGTGACGGTATACGATCCCGATGCGCCCACCGGCTCCGGTTGGTGGCACTGGATGGTCTACAACATCCCGGCAGACGTCACTGAGCTTGTAGCGGGCGCCGGTGCTGTCAACAGCACGACCCTGCCTGCGGGCGCGGTGCAAAACCGCATCGACTACGGTGTCGCAGCCTGGGGTGGCACCTGCCCGCCACAAGGCGACAAACCGCATCACTACATCTTCACCGTGTATGCCCTCAAGACCGGCAAGCTCGACATCCCCGCCGATGCCACTGCCGCGCTGGCCGGCTTCATGATCCATGGCAACGCACTGGGCAAAGCCAGCTTCAAGGCCAAGTACGGACGCCACAAATAGTTTGCTTCTGAAAGTAAAGGGCAGCTTGCCTGGACGACAGACGGCACCACTGCCTTGCTCGGTGTCCGGTGTTTCACCCCCGCGTTGCGGGTGGAACATAACAGGCCAATAATCTACTGACCCAGCTTGATCGCGATCGCTCGCTCGGCAGCCGCCCAATGTTCGTCGGAACGGCCCTGAAAGCCATGCTTTTCGGCGATATAGTAAGCGGCCGTTTCCACCATGCGATAGCGTTCTTCCGGGCTGGGTTTCGCAGGCGCCATGTTTGCAGTGGCTGGTGCGGGCGCTTTCTTGGCTGGCGCTTTGGTTTTTGCAACCGGCGCAGCGGCCTTGACAGCTGCGGGCGCTTTGGACTTTTTCGGTTCTGTGGCAGCGACCGCAGTCTTCTTGGCCGGCACTTTTTTCGTGGCCGCGGTCACGGCGGATTTGATGGTCGATTTGGCGGTCTTGGGTTTGACGGTACTCGCCTTTTTTGTTGCGGGTTTTGTCTTTTGCTCTACCATCTGGTCACCTCGGCTTGATATTGAAATCTGAAATTCAACGCCCCTGTTTCTGGCAATGATATTGATGCAAGTCTTGCCAGTCAACAAAATGCAACTAATATTTGACGCAAGACAGGCAACGGACTAGCAGGCTGTTGAAATTCCCCCGCGAGTCAACGCGGATTGCGGAGTCATCGTTATTGATACCGTATTCATGATTTTGGAGATTAAGCGATGCGCGGAACGGATGCAATGCA
>JBBRDZ010000004.1:0-38949 GCA_038203435.1 Burkholderiales bacterium | reverse complement strand
GGCCGCGCATCAGACGCTGGCCTTGTCATCGCTCACCCTTCCGCATGCTATTGTTCGGGTCTTGCTTGCCGAACAGTTGTATCGGGCGCACAGCTTGATGCACAATCACCCCTATCACCGGGAATAGGATACCGACATGCGCATCATCCAGCCACGCGTCTACCTTGCATCGCAGAGTCCCCGCCGCCGCGAACTGCTCAAGCAGATCGGCATCAATTTCGAGATGCTGCTGCTGCGTTCCGATCCGCGCCGCCATCTGGAAGTGGACGAAACCCCGCTGGCCGGTGAACAGCCGGAGAGCTATGTGCGCAGGGTTGCACAGGCCAAGGCGGAAGTGGGATATGCAACGCTGCGCTTTCGCAATCTTCCGCCGTTCCCGGTGCTGGCCGCGGATACCTCGGTCACGCTGAACGGCAACATCTTCGGCAAGCCGGAGAGCGCGGAACATGCCGTCGACATGCTGCGCCAGCTTTCCGGCAAGGAACACCAGGTGCTGAGTGCGGTTGCGATCGCACTGGAAGAACATGTCGAGGTCGCACTGTCCGTTTCCACGGTGCGTTTCGTCACGCTCAACGAGGAGCGTATCCACCGCTACCTGCTCACCCGCGAGTACACCGACAAGGCGGGCGGCTACGCGATACAGGGGCAGGCAGGCGCATTCGTCGAACACCTGTCCGGCAGCTATTCGGGCGTGATGGGACTGCCGCTGTACGAAACCGTGCAGCTGTTGCAGCGTTTCAATTATCCGACGCCATGAGTGAAGAGATACTGATCAATGTAACCCCGCAGGAGACCCGGGTCGCGGTGATGCAGCTCGGCGTGGTGCAGGACCTGCATATCGAACGCGGCAGCAGTCGCGGCATCGTCAGCAATGTGTATCTCGGCAAGGTCATACGGGTGCTGCCGGGGATGCAGTCCGCTTTCATCGACATCGGTCTGGAACGCTCGGCATTCCTGCATGTGGCCGACATCTGGGAGAACAGCCGGAACACGGACAACCCGAAACCGATCGAGAAACTGCTATACGAAGGGCAGTCGCTGCTGGTGCAGGTCATCAAGGAACCGATCGGCAGCAAGGGCGCGCGGCTTTCCACCCAGCTCAGTATCGCCGGACGTCTGCTGGTCTATCTGCCTCAGGAGGCACATATCGGCGTATCGCAACGCATCGAAAGTCCGGAACAGCGCGAAGCGATGCGTGCCAGCCTGCAAGCCGTATTGCCGCCCGAACATCGGGGCGGCTACATCATCCGCACCGTGGCTGAAGCTTCGGAGGATCTGGATTTTGCCGCCGACATCGCCTATCTGGACAAGTTGTGGGCCAATCTGCAGACCGCTGCAAAAACCGCCAGCGCGCCGCAATTGCTGTACCAGGAACTCGACATCAGCCTGCGCGTGCTGCGCGATTTCGTCAATCACGATACCGCGCGCATCCTGGTCGATTCGCGCACCACCTACCAGCGGATGCTGGAGTTCGCGGAAGCCTACAACACGATCGCCAGCGACAAGCTCGAACATTATCCGGGCTCGCGCCCGTTGTTCGACCTGCATGGCGTGGAAGAAGAGATCGAGCGCGCCTTGTCCAAGCGTGTCGACTTGAAATCCGGCGGCTACCTGATCATCGACCAGACCGAGGCCCTGACCACCATCGACGTGAATACCGGGGGTTATGTCGGCTTGCGCAATTTCGATGACACCATCTTCAAGACCAATCTGGAGGCCACGCAGGTCATCGCGCGACAACTGCGTTTGCGCAACCTGGGCGGTATCATCATCTGCGATTTCATCGACATGGATAGCGAAGAACATCGCGATGCGGTGCTGGAAGAATTCAGGAAAGCGCTGGCCAGGGACCACACCCGCATCACCGTGAACGGGTTCTCGTCACTGGGCCTGGTGGAGATGACCCGCAAGCGCACCCGCGAGAGCCTGGCACATGTGATGTGCGAGCCTTGCCCGACCTGCAAGGGGCGCGGCGAAGTGAAGACCGCGCAGACCGTGTGCTACGAGATCCTGCGCGAGATCCTGCGCGAAGCGCGCCAGTTCAACGCGCGCGAATACCGCATCCTGGGTTCGCAGCAGGTGGTCGACCTGTTCCTCGATGAAGAATCGCAAGCGCTGGCGATGCTTTCCGATTTCATCGCCAAGCCGATCTCCATGCAGGTCGAAACGATCTACGGCCAGGAACAGTACGACGTGATCCTGATGTAGCGTGTTGACGAATGCCGGTGAAATTCAAAATGTCCGATATGAAAAAGTCTGCACTATTGCTTGCGGTGCCGGTCTTGTCTGCGGGAATCAGCGCTTGCGAGAAATCCGAAACGTAACAGGAGTCCGTACGGGCCAAGTCCGGCCTGGCGTCCGGAACATCCGTGTTGTGCCCGTCCAGCGAGGAGCCGGTTTCGTCTAACGGTGCGGTCAACCTGCGCGGCGGCATGGTTGGCGTCACGATAGACAGCAACGATGACGAGCTCGGCAGGAACGCCTGCATCGATATCGCAAGCAGGATGATGCCACTGACCGCTGCAAGTATTCTCCCGGTATCGCAACGACAAGCCGATGACCAGTTGAACTGATCTTGCGCCGGGTTCTTGTCAGCCGGCCCACATGTCCGCATCCGCCCCCACCCATTTGGTGTTGATGAAAGTCATGATCTCATGGAGCGGCGAAAACACCGGTTTGATATTCAGCTTGGCAAGGAAAGCGAAGTGCTGCTGATCCGAAAAGGTGGCGGGGTCGGCGACTGACAAATACAGCGTGTTGTTGTACATGCCGACCGGAACCACATTTTTTGCCCGGCCCTGGTCATTCGGGATGCGTTTCAGGACATCGAGCGGGATATTCATCGAGGGCAGTTCCACCATCGGCACACCTGTCTGTATGCACAGCGCCCTGGCCAGCACCTCCGGTTCGATGATGCCCATATGGATCAGCAACTGGCCGATCGGTTTGCCATTGGCTTTCTTGGTTTGGTGATGTTGTTCCACTGCATGCAAAGTCTTGTCGTCGATCACTTGCAGGATATTCAGTACCTCACCGATCTTTTTGCCCTGCTGTTCGTAGATGCGGCCCCCGGCGCGCAACTTCTCGGCGGCCTGGGATAGTTCCATCTGGGTTCGGATCACAGGCCAGACTATTTTCTTTGCCGGGATCGGTGCCGGACCTTCATGAACCGTTGCTGGCGGTGTACGCAGCGGCTGGTGCTCGGCGTCCGCTGGCAGTGTCGTTAACGCCTGTTCAAGTTTCGCGGCCAGGCTTTCAGCATATTTCACCGCCTCGAACAAACGCAGCGACTCGTAGAATTTTATTTTTGCGCGCAAATTGATTATGTCACTCGTCAAAGCCTTTCTCGTAGAGTCATTTGCCATCTCGCCTCCCCCTGAGGTTGATTGATAACATCGTGCCAAGCAGCTATTGATATCAGTAGCTTAAGCGCTACCGGCGCAATCATATTCCTTTTGCATTTGGAATGGTGGGCTGTCTGTACGTGTATCCCCGGCTTCGAAGTATTGCCGGCCTTAGACCAGGATCCCGGAAAGTTTTCTTAACGTACGCTTAAAAGCGATTCCGGCTCGATCTTGCTGCCGGTGATCGCCACCACTTTATGGCGCGATTGTCCGCCCTGTTTGAGTTCGACATTGCGCAACGGCACGCCGAAGCTGTCTGCGATGAACCGCAACAGCGCCTCGTTGGCGCGGCCTTCGATGGGCGGGGCCGCCAGCTTGATCTTGAGTGCCTCGCCGTGCAGGCCGACGGCCTCACTGTGCCGGGCGCCCGGTTGGACATGCAGCGTGACGGTGATGACGTCGCCGCTGCGGCGATACCAATCGGCCATCAGATGAGTCTGAATGCAATTTGCTCCAGCGCACCGATCGGCACGATCACGATGAGCTGGCAGACGATCAGCAACACCATGGCGGACAGGTCAACGTTGCCCAGCAAAGGGACGACGCGGCGGATCGGTTGCAAAAAGCGCTGGGTGATGGCGCTCAGCAGCGGCGCGACCGGGGTGTAGGGATTCACCCAGGACAGGATCGCCTGGGCAAATACCGCCGCCATCAGCAAATACATGCTGGTCTTGAGCAGCTTGGCCAGGGTCAGCAGTAACAGCCCCGGCAACATCACGCCATGGGTGGGGATATCCTGCAACCACATCAATGCGGTCAGGTAGAGCATTTCCAGCAACACGGCGAGCAGCAATGTCGCCATGTCCAGACCCCGGGCGGCCGGGATGTAACGGCGCGCGCGCAACACCAGGAAATCGGTGAGTACCATGATGAATTCGCCGACCGGGTTACGCAGCGGCGCGCGCAGCCATTGCAAATGGAAGCGCAGCAGCAATATCGCCGCGAAGGGTTGCAACAGTACGTCGAGCAGGAACATCAGGGCTTCGCTGAACATCATGCGTTACCGAGTTCTTCGCCCATTTCACGCGAGCGGGCAGCGGCGGCTTTTGCAGCGGTGACGATGTGTTCCCTGACGTGGTTGGCTTGCATGCTCAGCAGGGCGCGCTCCGTGGTGCCGTTTTTGGAAGTGACACGTTCGCGCAGTGTGGCGGGCGTTTCGGCACTCTCATGCGCCAGCTTGGCAGCGCCGAGGGCGGTTTGCAGTGCGAGCTTGCGTGCGGTGTCTTCAGCAAGCCCCAGTTCCTTGCCGGCCAGCTCGAGCGCTTCGATGAAATAGAAGAAGTACGCCGGACCGCTGCCGGAAATAGCGGTCACCGCGTCCATGTCCTGTTCGTTGTCTATCCAGACGATAGCTCCCGCGGCACGCATGATTTCGTCAACCGGTTTGCGTTGCTCCTTTGACGTGAGCGTGTCGCTGTACAGTCCGGTGATGCCGGCACCGATCAGGGCGGGTGTGTTTGGCATGGCGCGTACCAATGCGAAACCGCTGTCCCGGTTGCCCAGCCAGCGTGCCAGATCGGTCAGCCGGATGCCTGCGGCGATCGACAGCACGATCTGTCCCGCCGCGAGTTGCGGACCCAGCAGTTCGGCGACTTGTTTCATCTGCTGCGGCTTCACGGCCAGCACGATGACGTCGCTGCCGTGTATGGCGCCTTGATCTTGTCCCGCAAACACGATGTAACCTTGCGCTGCAAGACGCTTGCGGTTCTCGTCATTGATCTCGACCACGCGCAGTTGTCGTGCCGGAACGCCTTGCTTGACGAGACCGCCCAGCATGGCACTCGCCATGTTGCCGCCGCCGATGAAACAGATATTCATTTGGCTTTCTCCATTATCGTTCGGTCCCATAATTCCGTTCGCCATAGATGGCGGTGCCGATGCGTACTATAGTCGCACCTTCCTCGATCGCCGCAACAAAATCATGCGACATGCCCATCGACAGTGTATCCAGATGCAGTCCCTGCCGATCCAGTTCATCGCGCAATTCGCGCAATTTTGCGAAGCTGCGGCGCTGCACAGCGACATCGTCGCTGGGCGCGGGTACCGCCATCAAGCCGCGCAGTTCCAATCCGGGCAACCGCGCGATGGCCCGCGCCAGGTCAGCAGCCTCACCGGCAGCCACGCCGCTTTTGCTGCCTTCCCCGCTGGTGTTGATCTGCAGACAAAGTTGCAACGGCGGCAGATGGGCGGGGCGTTGCCCGGATAATCGCTCGGCGATCTTCAGCCTGTCCACACTGTGCACCCAGCTGAAATTCTCTGCGATCGCACGGGTCTTGTTGCTTTGCACCGGCCCGATGAAATGCCATTCAATGGGTAAGTCCCGCAACGCTGCGATCTTGTCGAGTGCTTCCTGTACGTAGCTTTCTGCAAAGCGGGCCTGTCCCGCATGCCAGGCCTCACGCAGGCTGTCAGCTGCAAAGGTCTTGCTCACCGCCAGCAAGCTGACATCGCCGGTACGACGACCGGCCGCAGTGGTCGCCGCCTCGATCGCGTCGCGCACAGCTTGCAAGTTTGAAGCGATTGTTGTCATAATCCCGTACGCAAAAACATTCCGCCAAATATTCCTAATTCCAGCGGTCCTGTGTCAGACAGCACGGGGCCGCCTCACCAAACCGGGACGATTATAATGGATATCACCGAACTGCTTGCCTTCAGCGTCAAAAACAAAGCGTCCGACCTGCATCTTTCCGCCGGTCTGCCGCCGATGATACGTGTGCATGGCGATATCCGCAGGATCAATCTCCCCGCACTGGAACACAAGGAGGTGCATGCGCTGGTGTACGACATCATGAATGACGTGCAGCGCAAGGCCTATGAGGAGAACAAGGAGATCGACTTCTCGTTCGAGGTGCCCGGACTGGCGCGTTTCCGTGTCAATGCCTTCGTCCACAACCGCGGTGCCGGTGCGGTCATGCGTACCATTCCGTCCAAGATACTGTCGCTGGAAGATCTGAAAGCGCCCAAGATCTTCGAGTCCATCTCCGATTTTCCGCGCGGTATGGTGCTGGTCACCGGACCGACCGGTTCGGGGAAATCCACCACGCTGGCCGCGATGGTGAATCACCGCAACGAGAACGAGTTGGGCCATATCCTGACCGTGGAAGACCCGATCGAGTTCGTGCATGAAAGCAAGAAATGCCTGATCAACCAGCGCGAGGTCGGGCCGCATACCCTGTCATTCCAGAATGCGCTGCGCAGCGCACTGCGTGAAGATCCGGATGTGATCCTGGTCGGCGAGATGCGCGATCTGGAAACCATACGGCTGGCGATGTCCGCCGCTGAAACCGGCCACCTGGTATTCGGCACCCTGCATACCAGTTCGGCGGCCAAGACCATCGATCGTATCATCGACGTGTTCCCGGCCGACGAAAAGGAGATGGTGCGCGCGATGTTGTCCGAATCGCTGCGCGCGGTGATCTCGCAGGCGCTGCTCAAGACCAAGGACGGCTCGGGTCGGGTTGCGGCGCACGAGATCATGATCTGTACCCCGGCGATCCGCAACCTGATCCGCGAAGCCAAGGTGCCGCAGATGTATTCGGCGATACAGACCGGCCAGAACATCGGCATGCAGACGCTGGATCAATGCCTCGCCACCCTCATCAAAGAAAACAAGATCACGCCTGCGGAAGCGCGCACCAAGGCGGCCAACAAGGACATGTTCCCGGGCTGATCGTAGACTACCCTTCAGGAGTTTCACATGGAAAGAGATCAAGCCACCGAATTGATACACAACCTGTTGCGCGGCATGGTCAGCAAAAAGGCGTCCGACCTGTTCATCACCACCGGATTCCCGCCGGCTTTCAAGGTGGATGGGAAGATGACCCCGGTATCCAACCAGAACCTCACCGTGCAACATACCCAGGAATTGGCGCGCAGCATCATGAACGACCGCCAGGCAGCCGAATTCGAAGCAACCCACGAATGCAACTTTGCGATCAGCCCGCACGGTATCGGACGTTTCCGTGTCAATGTGTTCCTGCAACAGCAGCGGGTGGGCATGGTATTGCGCACCATCACAACGGTGATCCCCGAACTCGATGATCTTGGGATGCCTCCCGTGCTCAAGGACATCGTGATGACCAAACGCGGCCTGGTGATCGTGGTCGGCGGCACCGGCTCCGGCAAATCGACCACGCTGGCCGGCATGATCGGCCACCGCAACAAGAACAGCTACGGGCACATCATTACCATCGAGGATCCGGTCGAGTACGTGCATGACCATATCAATTGCCTGATCACGCATCGCGAAGTCGGTGTGGATACCGAGTCCTGGCACAACGCACTGAAGAACACCCTGCGCCAGGCGCCGGACGTGATCCTGATCGGCGAGATCCGCGATAAGGAAACCATGGAATATGCCGTGGCGTTTGCCGAAACGGGCCATTTGTGTCTGGCCACTTTGCACGCCAACAGTGCCAACCAGGCGCTGGATCGCATCATCAACTTCTTCCCCGAGGAGCGCCGCACGCAGCTGCTGATGGATCTGTCGCTTAACGTCAAGGCGTTCGTTTCGCAGCGTTTGATCCCCAAGTCCGACGGCAACGGCCGCGTCGCGGCGGTCGAGATATTGCTCAATTCGCCGCTGATCGCCGACCTGATCTTCAAGGGCGAAGTGAACCAGATCAAGGGTGTGATGGCGCAATCGCGCGAGCTGGGTATGGAAACCTTCGACGGCGCATTGTTCACGCTGTATGAGGATGGCAGGATCTCTTATGCGGAAGCGCTGAAGAATGCCGACTCGGTCAATGATCTGCGCCTGCGCATCAAACTGGAAAGCAAGCTGACCACGGACCGGGATCTGATGAGCGGCACCGAGAACATGAAACTGAATTGATGAAAATGGCCGGGCTTTGCCCCGGCCATCGCCATCACTTTTCCTGCTTGCCTGTCGTCCCCGGCCGGTTGCTTCCCGCCACGATCTTGTATTCCAGCAGCCGGCATTCGATCGCACCGTTGAACAGCGGCGTGCGTTTCGAGGGAGACAGGCGCATCAGCTTCAGGATGGCCTTGTCGGCGGTGAACAGATAGGCGGTCCAACCGCCAAAATTCTTCTTCAGCGCATCGCCCAGTTTCGGGTAGAGCCCGGCCAGTTCATCCAGCTCGCCCATGCGTTCGCCATAGGGCAGGTTGGCCACCAGCAAACCGTGTGTTGCGGGGGCCGATATCTCCAGCACGTTGGCTTGCTTCAACTCCACGCATTCCGACAGTCCCGCTTCATCCAGGTTGCGCCACGCGGTCTTCAGCGCATCACCGTAAAGATCGCTGCCATACAGCTCGAGCGGCCTGGCCGGCAATTGCGCGGCGATCGCCCCGGCGCGCATCGCCTGCCACGCTGCCGCATCGAAATTCTTGAGTATCTCGAAAGCAAAATTGCGTGCGATGCCCGGTTGTATGTTGAGCGACATCTGCGCCGCCTCGATCAGGAAGGTGCCGCTGCCGCACATCGGGTCGAGCAACGGCATGCCGGGTTGCCAGTTCATCAGGCGCAAAATCCCCGCCGCAAGATTCTCGCGCAGCGGCGCGATATTGGTGTGTGCGCGCACACCGCGCTTGAACAATGCGTCACCTGACGTGTCCAGGTACAGCATCAACTTGTCATCCTCGATGAACACATGGATGCGCACGTCCGGTTCCACGGTGTCCACGCTGGGACGTTCGTTGCAATGCGCGCGGAAGCGGTCGCACACGGCATCCTTGACCAGCAGGGTGATGAACTCCAGGCTTTTCAGCGGGCAGCGGATCGCCGTGGTGTTGACCCTGATGGTGTGGCTGACGTCGAACCAGCGTTGCCATTGCAGTTCGAACGCCGCCTGGTAGATATCCTGCTCGCTGCGGTAGCGGGTTTCCTTGACGCGCCACAGGATGCGGCTGGCGATGCGGCTTTCCAGATTGGCGCGATAGCACAGCGGCCAGTCCCCGGAAAAATGTACGCCGCCGTCGGTGCTGCGTACATTCTGCGCTCCCATGGTTTCGAGGTCGGTGAGTAATATTTTTTCCAGGCCACGCGGGCAGGGGGCGAAAAAATCGGGCATAGATATCAAGGACTAAATTTAATTCGTTCGTGATGAGCGTGATGAAGCGACTAAGCGTCCGAACCAGCTGTCAATAGAACACTGGTTTTGTAGGAGCGGGCCATGCCCGCGATTCATTATAATGTTCGCGGGCATGGCCCGCTCCTACGGATGATGCTCACCTGTTTACAGCTTGATTGGATAAATCATACTTGCTGGTCTTTGTGTAGTTTAAAACGGCTTCACCGTAACCAGTATCACCACGGCCGTCAATACCAGTACCGGGATCTCGTTGAACCAGCGGTAGAACACGTGGCCGCGGGTGTTGCGGTCGGCAGCGAACTGCCTGACCAGCACGCCGCAATAATAGTGATACACGATCAGCCCCAGCACCAGCAGGAGTTTGGCGTGCATCCAGCCGCCGGTGATGCCGTACCCCAGCCACAGCCAAACACCTAAACCCAATGCCAGCCAGGCGATCGGCGTGACGAAACGATACAGCTTGCCTTCCATCAGTTTGAGCCGCGCGATCTCGGCGGGCTCGCTGGCCATCGCGTGATTGACGAAGATGCGCGGCAGATAGAACAGTCCGGCGAACCAGCTGACGACGAAGATGATGTGAAACGCCTTGACCCACAGCATACGCAATCCTTATTGAGAAAGTCTTTTCCTGAACAATACCAGAGACACATACAATCCGGATACGGTGTAAGCCACCAACACCAGGATATCGAACAGCAGATCGGCCGGCAATATACCATTCATTAACGGTCTGGCGATGTCCACCGCGTGTGACAGGGGCAGCACTGCAGACACGGATTGCAGCCAACCGGGCAGGCGCGTGACCGGGAAGAACACGCCGGACAGGAACATCGTCGGGGTGATCACCAGCGTGAAGTAATACATGAAAAAACTGTAGCCGGGTGCCAGCGCGGTCATGATCAGGCCGAGCGAAGCAAAGCACAACCCGATCAGCAGCGACAGCGGGATCAGCCATATCGACAGCGCGGAATGCGACAGTCCCATCGCCCAGATCACCACCAGCACCGCCAGCCCGGACAACAGACTCTTGCTCGCCGCCCAGAGTATCTCCGACAGCACGATGTCATCCAGCGTGACCGGTGTGTTGAGTATCGCATCCCAGGTGCGCTGTTCGTGCATGCGCGCAAAGCAGGAGTAGAGCGCCTCGAAGGTGGCGCTGTTCATCGTGCTGTAGCACACCGTGCCGGCGGCAAGGAACACCAGATACGAGGTGCCGCCCATCTCCGGCAACAGGCTGCCCAGACCCAGCCCCAGTCCCAGCATGTAGATCAGCGGGTCGGCCAGATGGCCCAGGATGGAGGTGGCCGCCATTTTTTTCCACACCAGGAAATGGCGCTTCCAGATCGGGATGAAACGCAGGCTGAATTGCGGCAAGGCGTAATGTCGGTGATTCATTTTGCACTGTCCTGTTGCACGGCGGAGATGGCCTGCGCAGGGCTGACCACACCGATACCGCGGGCATACACGCATCCTTTCGACGTTCCTTCCGCCATGATGCGCCCGCCCTTGATGAAAGCGTGCGTCATGTAGAAATACTTTTCATCAGTATGGGTTACTTTCAGTTCCACATCGAAGCGGTCGAACAGCCCCAGCGGTTTTTTGTAGGTCATCGTATGTTCAGCGATGACAGGTATCCAGCTGCGTTTGAACATCGCCTTCAGCAAGCCGGTGCGGATGAACAGGTCTACGCGGTTCAGGTCGCAAATGGTCAGATAACGACCGTTGTTCATGTGGAAGTTGATGTCCAGATCGTTGGGCAGCACGCGCAGGCTGAGCCGGCTCACCGAGTTGACGGTGCTGAGCGACTCGCGAAACTGCGCCAGGATGAACACATAGAGCATGCGGAAGATGAGGTTCATTCGCGCATCTCCCGGCCGGTCAGTTTCAGGAACACATCTTCAAGATTCGCCGGACGGTGCAGATAACGCAATGTGGCATGGCCGTTCAAATGTTCCAGCAACGGCTGCGCATCGTTCACGTAACAGAACGCGGTTTCGCCGCTGACCTCGAAACGCACGGAAAATTGTGCCGCATATCGCTGCGCCCATATATTCACCTGCTCGCCGAACACCTCCACCACATGCGACTCGATGTGCTGCCGGATCAGACCCTGTGGCGTGTCCTGGGCGATCATGCATCCCTCGTCCAGGATCGCCAGACGGTGGCACAGGCGTTCGGCCTCATCCATGAAGTGCGTGGTCAGCAGCAGCGTCTTACCCTGCGCGGTGAGCTCGCGCAAACGCTGCCAGATCAGATGACGCGCCTGCGGGTCCAGTCCGGTGGTCGGCTCGTCGAGAAAGATGATGTCCGGATCGTTCACCAGCGCCCGGGCCAGGGTCAGGCGCCGCTTCATGCCGCCGGACAGCGTGGGGATCTTTGCATCGCGCTTGTGGGTGAGGTTGGCGAAGTCAAGCAGTTCCGGCATGCGCGCGGAGATCGCCACGTCGCTCATGCCGAAATAGCGGCCATAGACCAGCAGGTTCTCGGCGACGGTGAAATCCGGGTCGAGATTGTCCAGCTGCGGCACCACGCCGACGCGCAAGCGGGCGGCACGCGCCTGCTGCGGAACAGCGTGGCCGAGCAGACTCAATTTGCCCGAATCCGGTTCGATCAGGCCGAGCAGCAGGCGCAGCGTGGTGGTCTTGCCCGCGCCGTTCGGACCGAGCAGGCCGAAACATTCACCGCGCTGTATCGACAGGTTGAGCCCGTTCACCACCAACTGGCTGCCGTAACGCTTGCACAGATCCTGCGCGCTCAGTACCGTGTTCATATGCCCGCCCCGAGATGCTGCAGTACAACCTGCTTGAGCTGGGTCAATCTGCCATGAAAGAAATGTCCGGCGCCGGCCAGCACCACGACCGGGAGATGTTGCGGACGTGCCCAGAGCAGCAGCTCATGCAGTTCCACCACCTCATCCATGTCGCCATGGACCAGCAGGGTGTTGGCGGCCACTTCCGGCATGGCGAAGCGGCCGACCGCCGGCGCGACCAGCACCAGTCGTTGCGCTTGCAACGCCGCCGCGGCGCGCGCCTGTACATAGCCGCCGAAGGAAAATCCCGCCAACAGCAGCGGCAGTCCCGGAAATTCACCGCGCAGGTATCCGGCTACGGCGATCGCGTCCAGTGTTTCACCCTTGCCCTCGTCATAGCTGCCGTGGCTCGCACCCACGCCGCGAAAATTGAAACGCAACGTGGCGTAACCCGATTCCACCAATGCCTTGGTCAGCGTGGTGACCACCTTGTTGTCCATGGTGCCGCCCATGATAGGCAGCGGATGCGCGACCACGGCGATGGCGCGTGGGGGACTATCGGGAAGGTGCAGCACACCTTCAAGTTGGCCGGCAGGGCCGGTGATGGAGAGTTTTTTCAGGGCAGGCATTTTAAGGCAGGGTAACAGCTATCCACTGAGCTGGTTCGGGGTTTGAGGTTGCGCGAGCGACGCTTTTCATATCTTACGCTTGCCCATGACACGTTCCGGAACGGGCCCATAGTTTATACGCATACCCGACACTGTGACAAAGTTCGCGGCCGTCCGGCCGCCACACGGTAGATTAATCCGTATCCAGCAGAATACCCCATTGGGACTTATAGTACAGACGGTAGTTGCTCCCGCCCAGTGAATACACATCGGTACCGCCGCTATCAAAAAGCAGGCGGAAACTGTCAAGGTCGCGCGCGGGCTCGTGATTACTGCGACCCTGCCCCAGACTTCTCAGAATATAGGTATCGTCGCCGCCATTGTCGAGCAGGAAGCGGAGGGACAACAATGTCTTGTCGCCCTAATCCTCGATGGGCTTGCCATCGAGGCCGACGATCAAGTCGCCTGCCAGCAGACCCGCGGCGGCTGCACCGGAACCCGGCACGACACCGAGCACTTCGATGGCTTGCCGGATACGATCGCTACGCGGATCTGGCGGAGGGTGTTCCGGCAGTTTCATTGCGACTATCTTCCCTGCCGTGCACCGTGTCGCACTACAGCTTCGGAATCGTTGGTGATCAGTCGTCATTCACTGTATGACTCACAGATCATATTTTCAGCCGCTCTACCACCCGACCATGCTTCAAGTGTTCCTCGATGATCTCGTCGAGGTCCTGTTCATCCACATAGGTGTACCAGGTGCCTTCCGGGTATACCACGATCACCGGACCTTCTTCGCAGCGATCCAGACATCCGGCGGAATTGATGCGGATTTTGTTCTGCAGGCTGGGAATGCCGAGTTCCTTGACCTTGTTCTTCACATAATCGCGCGCTTTTTGCGCGCCATGATCGTTGCAGCATGCGCTGCCATCGGCGCGTTGATTGGTGCAGAAGAATACATGCTTGTCGTAATAACTCATCGCGGGTACCTGTCCATTTTTCAAATCAGAGATCAAACTTTTCTTGCGCGCCACAGATGAAAGATCAACAGTACGGGAAACACCAGCGTGATGGTTTGCGCCAGCCCGTTATAGTTGAGCAGGTGACCATAATGCCAGTGATAGATCGACATTGCTGCGGAAGGCGTATTGTCGTCAAATACGAAATTGACGATGGCAAGATAGCACAGCGCTGCCAAGGTGCCGAATAGGACCAACGCGCCGCGCTGCATCAGTAATCCGGCAAGCAGCAGCAATATTCCCAGTGCCATGCCCAGCACCGCTTCGCTGTTGATCCACAGTAACAGCGCCCAGGATTTCAGCAACACGGCCGCAGTGATGAATTTCACCAGGGCTACCACGCTCAAGATGACCAGCAATGTGGTGAATATATTACGCGGTAC
The DNA here is from genome assembly GCA_038203435.1 of Burkholderiales bacterium. Lineage (GTDB taxonomy): Bacteria > Pseudomonadota > Gammaproteobacteria > Burkholderiales > Gallionellaceae > Gallionella. The sequence goes on along the minus strand of JBBRDZ010000004.1, from coordinate 24,733 downwards.
GCGCAGCACGGTCAGCAACAGCGCGCCCAACATCAGCAGGTTGAGCGTGACAGCGCCGCATTCCCATGCCTTGAACGGTTCAGCCGGCAGCGCGGCGAAGGGCTGGCGCGCCGCTTCGCTGATAAACACATTGCCCAGCATCGGCAGCGACGGGTTGATCTGGCCGAACACCCACAGTGCGAGCAGGGCCAGTCCGAAATCGATCCCTTTGCCATGCCGGAATAAATCACTGCGCCAGCGTGTCAGGCGCGAGAAGAACCATGTCCATGATGTCATGCTGGCCGCTGTCAAAGCGCCGATCAGCGTGCCGATACTATTGTTCAGCAGATCCATGTTGGAGCTGGTGCGGGTGGGCAAATACATCTGCAGGAATTCCATACTCGTCGAGAGTGCTACGCCCAGTGACAGGCTCAGGATCACGCTGGCCAGCAAACCGCAACGATCCCGCAACATCAGCCCGGCCAGCAAGCCGAACGGCAAATAGGACAGCAGGTTGATGACCGCATCGAAGGCGGTGTAGGTGAGCAGGAATGGCGCGTGGAGCACGTCGATGAAATTCAGGCCCTGTTCCCGCCAGCCGGAAAATGGCGACAAGCTGGCGTAGACGATGAATAGTGTGTAACCGGCCGTTAGCCAGGTGCTGAGTCTGATCCGGGTTTCGGTGGTGGCAGATGAATTCATGTTTTGTCGCACTGCGGTTCGTCGGGCAAGTTTAACCGATTCGGCCGTGTGTATCGGTTGCCAAGACAAATGGAGCGGTCTTGCTTTTATCGCACCACATCTGGGAAGCATATCCCTGATGAATTTATCCGCCTTCAATATTGATGCATGCCGGCCAAGGAGTAAACTGGGCATGGCTATTTTAATAGTGCCGTCAATCCCGTGCAGACCGGAAAGGCGGTGCTGCGCGGGCAATAATCCCCGGATGAATTCCCGAACCGCCGTCAGGGTATAATTGCGCCACTTATTTCGCCTCACCCCCAATGAACATTCTTTACGAAGAAGACGGCAGTTTCAAGGTCGGTAGCATCATGGCCGACAATACCACATCGCTCCAGGTCGAAAGCCTGTCAGGCAAGCGCAGCAAGGTCAAGACAGCCAATGTCATGTTGCGTTTCTCCCAGCCGGTATTGGCTGATTTCATGGGCCAGGCCGAGTCGCTGTCAGAAAGCATCGAGGCGGAGTTTCTCTGGGAGTGCTGCCCGCCGGAGGAATTCGGATCCGAGCAGATCGCTGCCGAATATTTCGGCCATGCGCCAACCGCGCTCGAAGCCGCTGCGGTGCTGATACGCCTGCACGGTTCGCCGATCTATTTCCACAAGAAGGGCAAAGGCCGCTATCGCGCCGCGCCGCCGGATGTGCTCAAGGCGGCGCTGGCCGGGGCAGAGAAGAAGCGTCAGCAATTGGCTTTGCAGGCACGCTACACCGAACAGCTGTGCCGTTTCGAGTTGCCGGTCGAATTCAACGAACATCTCACCTATCTGATCTACAAGCCGGATCGCAATACCATCGAGGCCAAGGCGCTGGAAGCGGCCTGTGCCGCAACGCATCTGTCTGCTGCGCATCTGTTGCAGCGTTGCGGCGCGCTGCCGTCCACACAGGACTATCACCTGCAGCGCTTCCTGTTCGAACATTTCCCGCAGGGTGCCGGCTTCTCACCCGTCGAATTGGGCAGCTGGGATGAGTTGCCGCTGGCCGGCGTGAACGCGTTCAGCATCGATGACGCGACCACCACCGAGATCGACGATGCGATCTCGGTGGAAAAACTGGCCGGCGGCCACTGGCGCATCGGCGTGCATATTGCGGCTCCCAGCCTAGGCATGCCACGTGATTCGGAGGGTGACAAGATCGCCGCACAGCGACTTTCCACCGTATATATGCCCGACCAGAAGATCACCATGCTGCCGGACAGCGTGGTGCAGGCGTTCACGCTGTGCGCAGACCGGGTCTGCCCGGCCCTGTCCATGTACATCGAAGTGGACGGTGCCACGCTGGACATCCTGAATTACACGAGTCGCATCGAACGCATCCACATCGCGGCGAATCTGCGCCATGACACGCTGGAACCGTTGTTCAACGAACAGACGCTGGCGGCCGGCAAGCTCGATTATCCGTATGCGGGCGAATTGACGCTGCTGTGGAATCTGGCGCAAAAACTGGAAGCGGGACGCGGCAAACCATCCGACAACAGCACGCAACAAAAGGACTACAACTTCCATATCGAAAATGACCGCGTCACCATCACCCATCGCAGGCGCGGCTCGCCCATCGACAAGGTGGTTTCCGAACTGATGATCCTGGTGAACAGCGAGTGGGGGAAACATCTGGTTGAACATGGTTTCGCCGGCATCTACCGCACCCAGCAGAACGGCAAGGTGAAGATGAGCACGGTTGCAGCCCCGCACCAGGGATTGGGCGTGGCGCAATACATGTGGTCCAGTTCGCCGTTGCGCCGCTATGTCGACCTGGTGAACCAGCGCCAGATCATCGCCATGTTGCGCGATGAAGAGCCTGCGTATCCGAAAAACGATCCCGCGCTGTACACCACGATGCGCGACTTCGATACCATGTATGGCATCTACAACGAATTCCAGCGCAGCATGGAACGCTACTGGTGTCTGCGCTGGCTGCAACAGGAAAACGTCCAGCAGGTTGGGGCGACCGTGCTGCGCGAGAATCTGGTGAAGCTGGACGACATACCGCTGGTCTTCCGCGCACCATCGCTGCCGGAGTTGCCGGCCAACACCCGGGTGCAGCTGGCTATCGGCGAGATCGATCTGCTCGATCTCGATGTGCAGACCCGTTTTGTATCCGCGATCGAGGAAGTTGTTTGAAGCGTATTGCAAAATCAGGGATACCATCGATCTTGATGCATTTCAGGACGAGATTGTCGTTCTCGATGATCTTTTCCATTTTGCTGCACGCGTTCCTGCTGTTCGGCATTGCTTTTGTGTTGCCCGATCCGCGCAGTGCCGCAGATTTTATCGATCCCTTGCAGGTGGTGTTGGTCAACAGCAAGTCGAATTCAAAGCCGGTCAAGGCCGATGCCCTGGCGCAACACAATCTGGATGGCGGCGGCAATACCAAACAGGACCGTCAAGCCAAAAGTCCGTTGCCTTCGTTGCGCAACGACCCGAATTTCTCGCCTGAACAACAGGCCAGACGTGTCGCTGCACTGGAAGCGGAATCCAAGCAAATGCTGACCAGGCTGAAGAGCGATTACACGGCGGTGCAACCGGATATCAAGAAGCAGAAGAACGACAGCCCGGGTAACGGCGAGGATTTGGTGCAGAAAGCCCTGGAGATTGCCCGTCTCGAGGCACAAATCAACAAGAACTGGGATGATTATCAAAAACTGCCGCGTCGAAAATTCATCGGGGCACGCACCCAGGAATATCGCTTCGCGCAATATATCGAAGACTGGCGGGTCAAGGTCGAGCGGATCGGCAACCTGAATTACCCGGAACAGGCGCGCCGCCAACAGATCTACGGAAAGTTGCAGTTGAGCGTATCGATACGCGCCGACGGCAGTCTGGAAAACATAGAAGTGAGCAAGAGTTCCGGCCAGCGCATTCTGGACGCCGCAGCGATGCGCATCGTCAAACTTGCCGGCCCTTACTCTCCGTTACCGCCGAGCATCACCAAAGATACCGATATCCTGACCATCACCCGAACCTGGACATTCACCTCGTCGGACCGGCTGGAAAGCGAATAGCATGTTGCACGACACATGCATTATGGATACAGTGCGCGCCATGAATCGCTCCCTGTTGACCAGATTTCTGTTGATATTCGCCCTGCTGTTCGCGCAGACGGGCAGCCTGGCGCACAGCATCACCCATATTCTGGCCGAGAAATCGCAGGGTTCTGAACAGTCGCTGCCGCATGACAAGTACTGCGACCAGTGCGCCGCCTATGCACAGATCGGCGGATTGATCGGCAGCAGCGCGATCAGTTTTGCCGCCGGCGAGCATTTCGCAACGCCGGAGATCAACGATCCCGTTTCCCACACTTCCATCACGTTCGTCGCGTTCGCGGCGCGCGCCCCGCCTTACTCCGCTTAAGTCATTCAACTGACCCGCGCATGGTGCGCGGGGTTCCAGTCATGCTTAGTCAGGAGTCAACATGTCCCGAAATATATATTGGTGCACGGCTATTGCCGTGTTGTTGGGCAATCCGTTCAACGCGCTGGCCGCGAGCGATACCGAATCGCAATCGATAAGCGAGCAAGTCAGGCAATTGCAACAAAGCAACATCCAGCTGGAGCAACGTGTACAACAGGCCGAGAGTATTGCTTCTCAAGCTCAACAGTCCGTACGCAGCAGTGCCGCGCCAAGCAGCGCGAACAGTTTCAATCCCGCTGTGGCGATGATCCTGTCCGGCACCTACGCGCAACTCAAACAGGACCCCGCCATCCCTGCAACCGGTTTTGCGATGAACGCCAACAACACCGGCTATACGCGGGGCTTCTCGCTTCAGGAATCGGAATTGAGCATCTCAGCCGACATCGATCCACTGTTCAGCGGCGTCGGCACTTTCTCGCTGGCACCGGAGGGCGGCATCAGCGTGGAGAACGGTTTTGTGCAGACCGGTGCGCTGGGTAACGGGCTCAATCTCAAGTTCGGCCGATTCTTTTCCAGTCTTGGCTATCTCAACGAACAGCATGCACATGTCTGGGATTTCGTCGACCAGCCGCTGGTGTACCGGGTGTTGTGGGATAACCAGTACGCAGATGACGGTATTCAATTGAAGTGGCTGGCCCCGACCGACATGTTCATCGAAGTTGGCGGCGAGCTGGGACGCGGACTCGGCTTTCCGGGAACGGACAGACAGAGCAACAGCGGCGCGGGTGCAGCGGTGCTGTTCGCGCATTTCGGTGACGATGTCGGCATCGAGCACAGCTGGCGCGCCGGTATTTCGCTGCACCAGACGCGGCGTGAAAATGCGGTCAGCAATAACGTGCCGGATTTGCTGAATACGGCGGGCGGGGTGAACAACAGCTTTAGCGGTGACAGCCGGACTGCGGGCCTGGATTTCGTCTGGAAATATTCGCCTAACGGCAATGTCAGCGAGCGCTACTTCAAGGTGCAAAGCGAATATTTCCGGCGCTACGAGAATGGTCAGTTGAGCTACGACACCGCCGGTGCAAATCTCACCGATAGTTATCACGTCACGCAAAGCGGCTGGTATCTGCAAAGCGTTTACCAGTTCCTGCCGAACTGGCGCAGCGGAGTTCGTTATGACCGGCTCGATCCGGGTACAGCCAGTGTCGGTGCGTCCATTACAGGCGATGTCATCAGCAATTACGCGTTCAATCCGTCACGGGTTACCTGGATGGCGGATTACAACCCCAGCGAATTCGCCCGCATACGTTTGCAACTGGCGCACGACAATTCGCGGCAAGGGCTGATCGACAATCAGCTGTTCGTGCAATACATCATGAGTCTGGGTGCGCACGGCGCACACCAGTTTTAGATTTTGAAAATGCAGGAGCCCGATTCATCGGGCGATGATTTCGCGCAACAAGTTTCGCTCCTACAAAAGCAATGGATCATTTTCCGGAGTAACAACATGAAAAAAATATTTTGTATTTTCTTATTGCTGCTCAGCAGCAACGTCCACGCCGCACTCAACGTGTTCGCCTGCGAACCGGAATGGGCGGCGCTTACCCGGGAACTGGCAGGCGACAAGGCCGACATCTACACCGCCACCGGCCCGTTACAGGATCCGCACCAGGTACAGGCCCGCCCCAGCCTGATCGCCAAGGCGCGCAAGGCGCAGCTGGCGGTGTGCACCGGTGCGGAACTGGAGATCGGCTGGATGCCCGTGGTATTGAGGGAATCGGTGAACAATGCCATACAACCGGGCAGCGCCGGCCATTTCGAAGCAGCGCAATATGTCAGCATGCTGGAAGTGCCGACGCGGCTTGATCGCGCCGACGGCGATGTGCATGCGGCAGGGAATCCGCACATCCAGACCGATGCGCGCAACTTTTTGCCGATCGCGGACGCGCTGAGCAAACGCCTGATCCAGCTCGACCCGGCCAACACGGTCTTTTACCAGCAGCAACTCGACAAGTTCGACCGGCAATGGCGCGCCGCGCTCGCCAACTGGGAAAAGCAGGCCGCGCCACTGAAGGGCGTTTCCATTGCCGTGCAGCACAAGGGTTTCCCTTATCTGAACGACTGGCTGGGCCTGAAACAAGTGGCCGAATTGGAACCCAAGCCGGGCATGGAGCCCAGTGCCGCTTATCTGGGGAAAGTGCTGAACGATCTGAAGCAACACCCGGCGCGTATGGTGGTGCGCGCCGCTTATCAGAACGAGCGGCCGTCCGAATGGATATCGGAACGGGCGCACATACCCGCCGTGATGCTGCCGTTCACGGTCGGCGGCACAGCACGGGCAACCGATCTGTACAAGATGTTCGACGACACCATACAACGTTTATTGGCAGGATTGAAATGAACGACATCGAACTCGGCATCCTTTTGCCCGCATTCATCGCGGGTCTGCTGGTGCTGGCAACGCATATCCCGTTCGGCATGAAGGTGCTGGAGCGCGGCGTGATCTTTGCCGATCTGGCCGTCGCGCAGATCGCCGGTCTGGGTGTCATCATCGCCGCCCTGCTGGATCTGACCGAGCAGCCGCTGCTGGTGCAACTGATCGCCGCTGCCAGCGCGCTGTGCGGAGCAGCATTGCTGGCGTGGATAGAAAAGCGCCTGGCCGAGATCAAGGAGGCCTGCATCGGTCTGACCTTCGTGCTCGCCGCCAGCGCCGGCATCCTGCTGATGAGTCATGACGTGCACGCCGGCGAACACCTCAAGGATCTGCTGGTCGGGCAGATCCTGTGGGTCAGCAGCAACCAGTTGATCGCCACCGCCTTGTTGACTGTCGCACTGCTGGCGCTGTGGCGATGGAGCAAACTGAAAACCCATTACCTGGGCTTTTATGCACTGTTCGCGCTGGCGGTCACCGCCTCGGTACAACTGGTCGGCGTGTATCTGGTGTTCGCCAGCCTGATCGTCCCGGCACTCGCCACTTATAAAGCCGGGAAAAGGCGTACGCTTTACGCCTTTGCGGTCGGCATCAGCGGTTATGCGCTGGGTTTGTTGCTGTCCGCCTGGCTGGATTTGCCCAGCGGTGCAACCGTGGTTTGGACGATGGCTGCAGCCGGTGTGATCGCGGCCTGGATGCTGAATCCGGGAAAGGCCGGCTGATTTTCTTTACAATGCGAGGACTGAATTTATAGTGCCTCGCTTATGACTGACAAATACGCCGTGATCGGCAACCCCATCGCGCACAGCAAGTCGCCGCAGATTCACAAGATGTTCGCGGATCAATTCAAAGGACAGAAGGTGGGAGATATCGGCTACGAAGCCATCCTTGCGCCACTCGATGGTTTTGCCGCGACAGTCGAACGGCTACGCAAGGAAGGCTACAAAGGGTGCAATGTCACGGTGCCGTTCAAGTTTGAAGCGGCCAAAATTACTGATGGTTTTGGTTTCGAGGTGATGGATGCATTGGAATCAGGTCCAATGGCTGATGCCGTCAACACACTTCTTTTTCATAATAACAAGATAGGCGGCTACAACACGGACGGCAAAGGCTTAGTAAATGATATTGAGAAGAATCTCAATATCCCGCTCAAGGGCAAACATATTTTGTTAATTGGTGCCGGCGGAGCCGCTGCTGGAGTATTGCATCCGCTTTTGGAGGCATCGCAATCACCATTGGTAATTTACAATCGAACTCTTGAAAAAGCAGAAAGCCTGATCAAAACGACAACCCAACATGAGAGATTTCGGCATTTTTCCATCAAAGCAGTCGAGTTCGTCGGCCTCGAGAATGAACAATTCGACGTAGCAATCAATGCAACCTCCAGCGGCTTGTCCGATGAAATGCCGCCACTCCCGCCCGGCATCTTCGCTCCCGGCGCACTTGCCTACGACATGATGTACGGACGCGAAACGCCATTCATGCGATTCGCGCGCGCACATGGCGCTGCTGTGGTATCAGATGGTCTTGGCATGCTCGTCGAGCAGGCTGCAGAATCCTTCCGCATTTGGCGCGGCGTGCTCCCCAAAACTGCACCGGTCATCGCCGCATTACGCGAACAGCAATGAAGAAACCCCGGAGTTGGCTGTCGCGCTGGATTCTGCGTACCGTCACGATATGCGTTACTTTGCTGGTCCTTTACCAGGTATGGCTGTTCGCGCATATCTGCTGGTGGGTGAAATACAACCCGTCCAGCAGTGCGTTCATGGATACCCGTCTGGAGATCATGCAGGACAAGAATCCCGATGCGGCGCTGCAACAGAAATGGGTGCCCTACGACAGGATTTCCGACAACCTGAAGCGCGCGCTGATCGCGGCCGAAGACGCGAGTTTTGTCGACCATGAAGGCTTCGACTGGGAAGGCATACAGAAGGCTTACGAAAAAAACCTCAGAAAGGGCAGGATCGTGGCGGGCGGTTCCACCATCAGCCAGCAACTCGCGAAGAACCTGTTCCTGTCCACCAAGCGCACGCCATGGCGAAAGCTTGAAGAGACCGCGATCACGCTGATGCTGGAAACGGTGATGGACAAGGAGCGTATCTTTGAGATCTATCTCAACGTCATCGAATGGGGCAACGGGGTTTTCGGTGCAGAAGCTGCCGCCCGTCATTATTACCAGGTGAGCGCCAGACAGCTGACCGCGGAGCAAGCTGCCAAACTCGCGGCGATGGTCCCCAACCCGCGCTACTATGACCGACATCGCGATGCTCGCGGACTGGCGCTGAAGACCGAAATCATCCTGTCGCGCATGGGCGACGCGGAAATTCCCTGAGCGTCCGGCCGGTCTTTTCTTTACAATAGCGCGCGATTTACAGGGGATGCGCTATGACCGACACCAGCCAGGAACATCACTACACCGAGAATGTGCAGGAACACCTCAAGCAGGTGGAGGTGCTGCTGAATAAGCATGCCCTGCTGGAAAACGTCATACACCGGCAAGAACTGCCCCGCGACGATCGCCATGTCCTGCTCGACACCCTGGTACACAAACAACACATCGCCGAATTGCAGCGCAAACTGGACGGCATGCATCCGGCGGACATCGCCTATATTCTTGAAGCGCTTCCCATCGAGCAGCGTTTGCTGGTGTGGGACCTGGTCAAATCGGAGCACGATGGCGAGATACTGATCGAGGTCTCCGATGCGGTCCGCGATTCGCTGATCGCATCGATGAGCCGCGATGAACTGCGCGAAGCGACAGAACAGCTCGACACCAACGAGATCGCCGACCTCGCACCCGACTTGCCGCAGCACGTGATACGCGACGTGTTCAAGTCGCTGCCCATCGGGGAACGCGAACAGTTGCGCGCAGCGATGTCCTACCCGGAAGATTCGGTGGGTGCGTTGATGGACTTCAACATGGTGCATGTGCGCGAGGATGTGACGCTGGAAACAGTCTCTCGCTACCTGCGCCGGCTGGACCAACTGCCCGACCACACCGACCAGGTGTTCGTGGTGGACCGCAATGATCGCTTCATGGGTGTCCTGCCGATCAATCTGATCGTCGTCAACGAGCCGGAAGCGGTGGTTGGTAGTTTGATGCTGACCGATATCATCCAGCTGCATCCGGACGACAAGGCAGACCAGGCGGCACAGTCATTTGAACGTTACGATCTGGTTTCCGCGCCGGTTGTGGACGAAGACGGAAAATTATTCGGCCGCGTGACGGTGAACGTGGTGCTGGACTTCATTCGCGAGGAATCGGAAACTGAGTTGCTGAACCAGGCGGGTTTGCGCGAGGAAGAAGATATCTTCGCTTCGGTGTGGAAAAGTGCACAGAACCGCTGGCTGTGGCTGGCGTTGAACCTGTGCACGGCATTTTTTGCATCCCGCGTGATAGGCGGATTCGAAGACACGATACAAAAATTCGTGGCTTTGGCAGCACTGATGCCGATCGTCGCCGGCATAGCGGGAAATTCTGCGAATCAAACCACGACCATCATCATACGCTCGCTGGCGCTGGGGCAAATCACCCAGGAAAATGCGCGCAGATTGCTGTTCAAGGAGTTGGCGATCAGTGGCCTGAACGGATTGGTATGGGGAGGCGTTGCTGGATTATTCGCCTACTTTTTGTACCACAGCGTGCCGCTGGGTATCGTGATGACCAGCGCAATGCTACTCAACCTGCTGGTGGGTGCCACTGTCGGATTGGCCATCCCGCTAGTTCTGCAAAAACTGGGCCGGGATCCCGCCATAGGTTCCAGTGTGATGATCACTGCGATAACCGACAGCGGTGGTTTCTTTATCTTCCTGGGTCTGGCGACGATCTTCCTGATTTAGATAGTGGTGAAAGGCGGGGTCGCCTGTCAGCACATCAACGAGAATGACGTAATTGAAGTTGCTGCGGGACATTTGGCAATGCCGGCTTTGCCTGGGCGGTACTGTCAGTCGATGGAATATCAATTTGCCGTACGGGTGCACGGATTAAGGAAGTAAATTTAAAAAGGGCGAGGAAGGTGACCGCGCCCCTTGCGAGGCAAAATTAAGCGCCCAAGATTCCTTTGCCAGTTGCAACTGCTGCTGGCTTTTTGGCTGTGGCTTTTTTAGCTGCTGGCTTTTTGGCTACGGCTTTTTTAGCTGCTGGCTTTTTGGCTGCGGCTTTTTTGGCTGCTGGCTTTTTAGCTGCGGCTTTTTTAGCTGCTGGCTTTTTAGCTGCGGCTTTTTTGGCTGTGGCTTTTTTAGCTGCTGGCTTTTTGGCTGCGGCCTTTTTGGCTGCTGGCTTTTTGGCTGCTGGCTTTTTGGCTACGGCTTTTTTAGCTGCTGGCTTTTTAGCTACGGCTTTTTTAGCTGCTGGCTTTTTAGCTACGGCTTTTTTAGCTGCTGGCTTTTTGGCTACGACCTTCTTTTTTGCCGCCGGTTTTTTCGCTTTGGATGTTGCCATTATCAATTCTCCATAAAAATTTAGAATAATTACTACGACTGATTGCACACCCAAACGCCCAGTGTTTTGCGAAAGACGCTTGCGGCATCGGTACTGTATCCACGTTTAAAAAATCGCGCAACAATTTTCGTAAGAAATATTTGTGGAAACTGCAACAGCTAAGAAATCAGTTTTTCTCCGGCAAACAGTTGTGGAATCGATTCGCGATCACGTACCAGATGCACGATGCTGCCATCCACGATCACCTCGGCAGCACGCGGCCGGGTGTTGTAATTGGAGCTCATGCTCATCCCGTACGCACCCGTGGAAAGCACAGCCAGCAAGGATTTCGCGGTGATCCCCAATTCGCGGGCGCGGCCGATGAAGTCGCCTGTTTCGCAGATCGGGCCGACCACTTCGTAACTTTGTTCGGGATGGTTCTCACGCATTACAGGCAAGATGTGATGGTAGGCATCGTACAGGGCCGGGCGCATCAGATCGTTCATCGCGGCATCCACGATGGCGAAATTCTTTTCTTCGCCATGCTTGAGATACTCGACCCGGGTCAGCAAAACCCCTGCATTGCCCACCAGCACCCGGCCGGGTTCGAGGATCAGCTTCTCGCTGCGTCCGCGCAGCACCGTCAACAAGTCGGACACATAGGCGGCAATCGCAGGCGGCGCTTCATCGTCGTACTGTATCCCCAGGCCGCCGCCGAGGTCCAGATGATCCAGATGGATGCCTTCCTTGTTTAATGCATCGACCAGGATCAACACCTTTTCCGCAGCGGCGATGAACGGGCTGGTCTCGGTCAGTTGCGATCCGATATGGCAATCCATGCCGGTGATGCGCAGACTGGTCAGGCCGCGTGCCTTGCGATACAACGCGATGGCATCGCCATAGGCTACGCCGAATTTGTTCTGCTTCAAGCCGGTGGAAATATACGGGTGGGTTTTCGCATCCACATCCGGATTCACGCGCAGGCTGATCGCGGCGATCTTGCCCATGCCCGCAGCCACTTCGTTGAGCCGCTCCAGTTCCGCATCCGATTCGACGTTGAAGCACAAGATGCCTGTAGCCAGCGCCAAGCGCATCTCCGCTTCGGTCTTGCCCACGCCGGAGAACACCACCTTGCGCGGGTCGCCTCCCGCCGCCAGTACTCGCTGCAATTCGCCGCCGGAAACGATGTCGAAACCGGCGCCGAGCCGGGCGAACAGGTTCAGTATCGCCAGATTCGAGTTGGCTTTCACCGCGTAGCAGATCAAATGGTCATGGCCCCGCAGTGCGTTGGTAAACTGGCCGAGGCCGTCCGTTAACGCAGCGCGTGAATATACGTAGCAGGGCGTGCCGAACTGCTTGGCAATATCAGCCAGCGGTACTTGCTCGGCATACAGCGCGTCGTTCTTGTAATGGAAGTATCCGCTCATGTCTATTTGCCCTGTTGGGAGGTAGGCAACGCCGGCTGCGGTGATTCGGGTATCTGCGAACCGCGATTCTGAGCCATTGTCGGCTGGGTTTGCGGCGCGGGGAGCTGCAGCGGACCTTTGTGCCCGCAGCCTTGCAGCAGCAAAGCCAGGGTCGCTATAACAAGCCGGAATCTTTCAGGGAAAAGTACGGAAAACATATGTGCACCCGCAGTTGGATTAACTGGCCGGATTATATGTCATCTGATATGGACAGCTTTGAGCTCATCGCGCAAATTCGCATAATCAGGGCAGGCGCTTTCAACTACCCGCCAGAATGATGTCGAATGATTCAGTTCGCGCAGATGCGCCAACTCATGCACCACCACATAATCGAGCAAGCGCACCGGCAGCTTGATCAATTGCACATTCAACCGCACTGAACCTGCTGCGGTGCAGCTGCCCCACTGGGTCTTGGCTTTCGTTAACTTGACCGCGCGGGGCATCACATTTAACAGCGGAGCGTAATGGGCCACGCGCAGTTGAAAGAGCTGCAAAGCCTCTGCCTGATACCAGCTTGAAACCGCTTGCGCTACTTGCGTCGTTATGTTGCCATTGACCAAATACACCCACAGCTCTTTTCCAAGGCGCTGTACGGGCGTGGCGAACAAGCCATGCTCGACACGCAATATCAGCTGCTCTCCCAGATAGTCTATGGCTTCACCGTCCCGCCAGTTTATCGTGGCCGGCATGCACGACTGCCAGCCTTCCAGTTTTTCCACCACCCAGTGCGCTTTTTCCTGCAATACGCTGTTCAGCCATTTTTCAGAAGCGCGCAAAGGCACGCTGACAGTCAGGCCACGGTCGTCGATGCGCAGACCGATGCTGCGACGATTGCCGCTGCGTTTCAGGGTGTAGCTGATCTGCTTGCCGGCGAGGAGCGCGGCGCGTTGTTCGGTGCGTGGGAGGGGAGCTGATTTGCGCAGTCTGCCAAGCATCAGTGGGCAAGTTTCTCAATTTCGTTCTCTATCCACGCCTCGACGAGCCGGTTGATCTCGTCCGCCTTCAGCCCGGTGGTGGCGATGGGTGCGCCGACACTCATGGTGATCAGACCGGGGTGCTTGCTGAACGCATTGCGTCCCCATAAGCGCCCGGCGTTATGCGCCACCGGTATCACCGGTACGCCGCTGCTCGCGGCGAGCATTGCGCCGCCGATCTTGTATTTGCCGCGCTGGCCGTATGGTATGCGGGTACCCTCGGGGAACACCACCACGCAAAATCCCTGCGCTAGGCGCTGCTTGCCCTGTTCCAGCAATTGTCTCATCGCACCTTTACCGTCGCTGCGCTTGATCGCGATCGGACTGGTCAGCGCCAGTGCCCAGCCAAAGAACGGTATCCACAGCAACTCGCGTTTCAACACCCACACCTGGGGAGGAAATATCTTCTGCAGCGCCAGCGTCTCCCATGCCGACTGATGCTTGCACATCACCACACACGGCTGGCTGGGCAGGTTTTCGATGCCGCGCACCTCATGGCGTATGCCGCATATCAGACGCAATATCGGCAACATCATTTTTGCCCATAGCGAGATGAAGCGATAGCGTACGAGCCGGCTGAACGGGAAGGATAGCAACGCCAGCATTGCGAACACCGGCGTGATGATGAGTTGCAGCAGCAGGAAGATCAGTGAGCGTATTACCAGCATGGCGGCTTTGTTTATACCAACGCGGCGACAACAGCCGCAAGGTCCGAAAATACCGTTGTACCTTCCGGCAGGCCTCCCGCAGCCTGGGTCTTGTTGCCTTTGCCGGTCAGCACCAGATAGGGCGTTGCACCCATCGTCGCGGCAGATTGCAGATCGCGCAGGGAATCGCCCACCGCGGGCACCCCCGCGAGGTCCAGATTGTATCGCTCCGCGATCTCCTCCAGCATGCCGACATCGGGCTTGCGGCAATGACAGTGGCTTTCGGCGGTATGCGGGCAGAAGAACACCGCATCGATGCGCGCACCGACCAGTGCGCAGGCCTTGTGCATCTTGTTGTGTATCGCATTCAGCATCGGCATGTCGAACAGCCCGCGCCCGATGCCGGACTGGTTGGTGGCGACCACCACGCGATAATCTGCCTGGTTCAGTCGCGCGATCGCTTCCAGACTGCCGGGGATGGGTTTCCATTCTTCCGGATTCTTGATGAACTGGTCGGAATCGAAATTGATCACGCCGTCGCGGTCGAGAATGATGAGTTTCATGGTCATGATGCCAGTTTGGAAATGTCCGCGACACGATTCATCGCCGCATGCAATTGAGCCAGCAGCGCAAGGCGGTTGGCGCGCAGCGCCGCATCTTCCGCGTTCACCATTACGCTGTCGAAGAACGCGTCCACTGGCTCACGCAAACCAGCAAGTGCTCGCAAAGATGCGGTGTAGTCACCTGCAGCGAATGCAGTATCGGCCTTGGGGGCTATCTCTTTCAATGCACGATGCAATGCCAGTTCAGCAGGTTCTTTGAGTAACGCTGCGTCCACCACCATCCGTTCGCCCTGAGCTTGTCGAAGGGTGAAGTCAGTCTCTGCTTTTTTCAGGATGTTGCCGACGCGCTTGTTTGCGGCGGCAAGCGCGGCAGCTTCGGGCAAGGCGGCGAATGCGCGTACTGCGGCGAGGCGCTTAGGAACTTCCATCAATAATTGTGGGCGTAGCGACAACACAGAATCAATTTCCTGTGCGCTGAAATTTTGTTCACGCAACAACCCTACAAATCTTTCGAAGATAAATCCTTCTAAGTCATCGAACCAGTTTTCTACAAAATCTGGCGTCGAAGTTTCTATTACTAATTTTTTAACCTTTGTGTCTTGCCCGACACGTTCCCACACCCTTTCCAGTTCTTCACTGCCTGCTTGACTTGCAAGGCCATCATCATTCAGCATTGCTTCAGCATTCCGAATTAATTTATCCAACTCCAAAGGAATATTGCCCTCAGTTAGTATGCGAATCACACCTAGCGCATTACGTCGTAAAGCAAAGGGATCTTTGTCCCCTGTTGGCTTTTCCCCAATCCCAAACATTCCAACCAGAGTTTCTAACTTGTCAGCCAAGGCAATAACCATTCCAATCTGGTTCCGTGGGAGAGTATCACCTGCAAAACGTGGCTTGTAATGATCTTCGATAGCGAATGGGATTTCCTCAGTGAAATATTTTTCATAGTAGGATTTCTGTGGAGTGATGCCTGATTGCTGTGCATAACGCTCTCTGTCATGTTGGGCATAGTAACGCCCCATGATGCCCTGCAGTTCCGGAAATTCACCAACCATATCTGTAAGTAAATCTGCCTTCGCAAGGTCAGCAGCCAGCCCTGCTTGGATACCAAGAAACTTACCACCTAGCCAATCGCCAATTACTCGCGCGCCCTCACTGACTCTTACGATGCGGCTGCGCATATCATTTGCAACACCCAGTTTGCTGTGATACACAACCTTAGCAAAGCTTGGCAAACGAGAGCTGAGCGTCTTCTTGCGATCCTGATCGAAGAAGAATTTTGCATCGGCCAGACGCGGGCGCACCACGCGTTCGTTGCCGCCGATCACCAGACTGGGATCTGACGGACGGATATTGGACACGATCAGAAATTTATTGGTGAGCTTGCCGTTTGCATCCAGCAGCGGAAAATATTTCTGGTTCGCCTTCATGGTCAGGATCAGGCATTCCTGAGGAACTTCCAGAAATTCCTTTTCAAATTTTCCGACCAGTATATTGGGACGTTCGACCAGTGCGGTCACTTCGTCCAGCAACGCATCGTCATTAATCGCCTTGAGGCCTTCCTTGTTGGCAGCAATGGCTAGTTGTCGCGCGATCTCGGCGCGGCGTTTGTCGAAACTGGCGATCACTGCCCCTTCGCCTTCCATTTGCGTTTCGTAGCTGTCGGCATCTTTCAATGTTATTTTGGCTGCATTGGCTTCGAAACGATGGCCTTGCGTTTCACGCCCGGCGTTCAAGCCCAGGATGGTGACCGGCACGATCTCGGCACCATGCAATGCAACCAGCCCATGCGCGGGGCGGACAAAATTCACGCTGCTCCAGCCGTCGGCCAGTTGGTAAGTCATCACCTTGGCGATCGGCAACCTGGCGAGCGATTCATCGAGTGCAATCTGCAATCCTTCAGCGAGCGTTGCGCCCATCACCAGACTGTCATAGAACAACGCTTCCGACTTGCCGTCCATCGCCCGTTTGAGTTGCGGTACCGCTGTCGCATCCGCTCCCAGACTGGCAAGCTTCTTGAGCAAAGCCGGGCTGGGCTGCCCATTTTCCCCGAGGCCGACTGCGGCCGGCATGAGCTTTTGCGATACTCGACGATCCTCAGCTTTGTCCAGGACGTTCGGAATATATACAGCCAGGCGGCGCGGACTCGCATAGGATTTTATGCCGGCAATCTCGCCACGCACCACCAGTTGCGTCTTTTCGAGCGAGTTGAATATCGCATCAGCAAAAGCATCGCCAAGCTTCTGCAGTGTTTTGGGTGGCAGCTCTTCGACAAACAGCTCGACCAACAGATTCTTCTTCGTCATGCTCAGGCTACCTTCTTGGTCATCTGTTCGACCCATACTCGTGGTGCCATCGGAAAGCCCAGCCGTTCGCGGCTCTCGTAGTAACTCTGCGCGACGCTGCGCGCGAGGTTACGGATGCGCCCGATATAGGCGGCTCGTTCAGTCACCGAGATCGCACCGCGTGCATCCAGCAGATTGAAGGTGTGCGCGGCTTTCAACACCTGCTCGTAGGCAGGCAGCGCCAGTTGCTGTTCCATCAGATGCTTGGCCTGTTTCTCGTGGCTGCCGAACGCGCCGAGCAGGAATTCCACATTGCTGTGTTCGAAGTTGTAGGCGGATTGCTCGACCTCGTTCTGGTGATACACGTCTCGATAGCTGACGCCTTCGGTCCAGGTCAGGTCGAACACGTTCTCCACGCCTTGAAGATACATCGCCAGTCGTTCCAGCCCGTAGGTGATCTCGCCGGTGATCGGTTTGCAGTCGATGCCGCCGACCTGCTGGAAATAGGTGAACTGGGTCACCTCCATGCCGTTCAGCCAAACCTCCCAGCCCAGACCCCAGGCACCCAGTGTCGGGTTTTCCCAATCGTCTTCGACGAACCGCACATCATTTTTTTTCAGATCAAATCCCAGCTCCTTCAGCGAGCCGAGATACAACTCCAGAATATCGGCGGGTGCCGGTTTGAGTACCACCTGGAACTGGTAGTAATGTTGCAGGCGATTGGGATTTTCACCATAACGGCCATCTTTGGGCCGACGCGAAGGCTGCACGTAAGCGGCTTTCCACGGCTCCGGGCCGAGCGCCCGCAAAAACGTCGCGGTATGCGAAGTCCCCGCGCCAACTTCCATGTCGTAGGGTTGCAGCAAAGCACAGCCTTGATTGTCCCAATAGCGCTGCAAGGTGAGTATGATTTGTTGGAAGGTCAGCATGAATTATTTTGAACGGTCGCAATGCTGCGCATTTTACCGGTTTTCGGATGCGGGCGTCAGTGCTACTCATTCCGAAGGGTGCGGGTGCGTTGATTACAATTACTTTGTCGGATGTCTGTTTGCCGTTGCGATCAAGGCCAGTTTATCGATGCGCGACAGACTTTTGATTTTCAGTTCGCGTTTCAGCGCGGCGGACTTGTCGGCGCAACTTTCAACAAACATCAATTTGACCGGTCCGCGGCCCCGGGTGTATCGGGCTGCGCTACCCGTATCGTGTGCGGCTATGCGTTTCTGCAGGTCATTGGTGATCCCGGTATAGAGCGTACCGTCTGCGCAGCGCAATATGTAACATAGCCAGTTGCCACAGGCTGGAACGGGGACTGGATTGATTGACGCAACGCGCGAGCCTCGTGGTTTCTTATGACGTGATGGATCCGTGGATATCATTCAATGAATTCGATGTGATAAAGGTGGGGATAGAGCAAGCATTATCGCCCGACAGCCCGCAAGTGTGGATTTTGCATATGCGTCATGGACGATGAATGTTCAGGGCGGTCCATTCCGGAGGGATCGCGTTAAAACGTCAGCGGCTATTGAAAGAACACAGCTTGTCCTTATCGATAGCCGCTGAAGAATTTAATTCTGGTGAGCCCGGTCGTGCGACCGGGTTGTGGTTCACTTCAAATGGGTCACGCCACCATAGCTGCCAAGCCATTGGCTTCCGTCCGGGGCGCTGGCCATGGAAAACACGATATTGGCGAACAGGCCATCATTGGTGGTCAGAACCCTGTGCTTTTGCCCTTTGATCTTGTCACCTTTCACCAGTGCGACACCGTTATTGGTGCCTACCCATAACAGTCCGGTATCGTCACGATGCAACATGAACACCAGATTGCCCGGCAATCCATCTGACATGGTGTAGTTGCTCCATTTTTTTCCGTCGAATCGCGCCAATCCGCCGCCCCATGTGCCGCACCAGACCACGCCATCTTTGTCCACCAGCAGGGACACGATATAATTCGGGTTGTAGGCGCCGGCGCCGCTCATGCCCTGCAAACCCATTTCCTTTGCCTGCTGAGCATGATGCTCGGAAAGTTTGGCCGGGTCGACACCGAACTTGGGATCATTCTTGATCTTCTCGTACGGTGCGCCTACTTTCCAGTGCTCCCATTTGCCGTTTTTGAAACGCGCCGGACCGCCTTCCGTGGCGAACCACATTTCACCGTCTTTGCCTTCTGCCAGGCTGTAGACCCAATCGTTGGGCAGGCCACCTTTGGTGTTTTCCACTGTGTACACGTCCCACTTGGATCTATCGTTCAGGTCGCCACCACGGATACGGTTTGCCCCCGACCATGTGGCGATCCAGATATCCCCGTTGGAGGCTTGCATGATCTTGTAGACGAATGCGTCCGACAGGCCATTCGGTACGTTGTAGTTATCCCAATGGTCTTTGGCCTGGTCGTAGATGGCCAACCCGCCACCATAGGTGCCCGCCGCGATGCGGTCACCCAGCTTGCCGATATAAAATATGCCGTTGGAAAGCAAGCCGCTGCCATTAGTCACATCAAATACGCGGAATTCGTCATTGCCGGTGTTGTAACGAATTACACCGCCAGTGGTGGCGACCCAAACGACCTTGCCGTCGATGAATAGCGATTTGACATTGCTTTGGCCGGTACGGAAATGCGTGAATCTGGCGGTGGGATCCTCCTTGGCATTTCCGGAACGCCCAGCTTCAGGCCCGCCATTGTTCGCCTTGGCAGATTGATCTTGGGTTGTCGCAATTTCAGGCTTAGTTGATACGGCCATTCCGTCAGGACTGCCGCGGCTGACGGCTGGATGACCCGGCGGCAACGCCGCGTCAGACTGAACAGCAGCGGTCTTGGCGGGTTGGGAGGTGGCTGCCTGTTTGGCGCTGATGGCGTAAATGCCGGCAAACGCGATGGCTGCGATGATCACAATTGCGGTGATCGATTTGCTATTCAGTTGCATATTTTGCTCCCCTAATATTCCTGCTGTCAGTTCTTTAGAATTGAAAAAGTCACTGGCCGATGCGCGTTACACCGCGCCTGGAACCAGCCCAAATGTCACCGTTGGGTGCGACGGCCAGCGCGTAGACATTATTTTCCAGCAGTCCGGTGCTCATCGTGTAATTGTGCCAGCTTTTCCCGTCATAACGGCTGACTCCGCCGTTGGTACCGAACCAAAGCACGCCGTTGGGTTCCTGGGCGATGCTGTAAACGATATCTCCCGCCAGGCCGTCGCGGGTGGTGAAGTTGTGCCAGTGCTTTCCATCGAAGCGGCTCACCCCGCCACCCCAGGTAGCGGCCCAGATTGACTGGTCGGGCGTGATCTGGAGTGCGAACACGTAGCTGGGGTTATAGGTGAATTTTCCGTCTCCGGACATCGTGCTCAGGTCGTGACGTGAGCGGGTTCCCAGGCCGGTGTTGGTACTGGGTGCGCGGTGGTTTTTATTGGGTGCGCCGAGTCCGTCCTTGTGGTCCCATGATTTCCATGCTTTCCCGTCGAACCGGGAAATCCCCGCTTCAGTACCGAACCACACTCGGTCCTGATTATCCACTGCGATCCCGTACACCCACTCGTTGATCAACTCTTTGACATAGGTGGTGAACTTCATGGTGTTCAGGTCGACCCGGTTGACGCCCGCCCAAGTGCCTATCCACAGGTCCCCATTGTGCTGGTTGGCAAACGAGTAGACCCAGTAGTCAGCCAGCCCATGCATCGGGAAATAGGTTTTCCAGTTGCCGTCGCGATAGCGCGAGGCACCGCCTGCATTGGTGCCAAACCATTTGTAACCTTGCTTGTCCACGCCAATTGAGAAAACATATTCATTTGCCAGTCCGCTGTCACGGGTAAAAGTATTGCGCACATTGTTGCCGGCAAGGTCTATCTCCAGCACGCCGACCGAAGTGCCCACCCACAGGGTGTTTTTATTCGGCTCTACGGTAAGCGCACGGACTAGGGTATTTTCGCCTACCTGGAATGACTCGATCACTCTGGGAAATGCAGTTCCCGAGGTAAGCTTTTCAGCATGGGCAATACTCACGCAGGAGATGAGCAGGGAGAATATCAGGCTGATGGTGGCGCGCATCGGAGTGGCTTGATTACGAATAAGGGTGGATCGTACGCCCAGTGTAGACGTGGCGCATATCAATTCAGGGTACGCAGATAAACGATAACATCCAGGATTTGCTGGTCGGTGAGTATTCCCTGATAAGCCGGCATGGCCGCCTTCCCATTCTTGATGGAGACCAGCAATGACATATCGGGTTGCAACAGGCTTTCGTTCTGGGCGAAATTAGGGGCGTTGGGCATGACGTTGATACCTGATACGCCGTGGCAAGATACGCAATGGGCCGCATAAAGTTCACCGCCTTTGATCGTATCCGCCGCTTCGGATCTGGCCGAGCCCAACATCAAAAAAAATGCAAACAATGCCAGTTCAAGAAACTGGAGTTTTGCACTTTTAGAGAGGGCGAGTACTTGCATGCGCTTGGGTCTGTTCTGTCATTGGCGGGGGTGGGCTACTGCTTTGCCTTTTTGGCCGCCTCTTCCTGTAATTTTTTCTGTTGCTCCTTCAATGCGGCCAGTTTCTCATCAATGATCTTCCGTTGCTCGGCTTCCAGGCGAGCCACTTTGGCATCCCAGGCGTTTGCCTGCTCCAGGTCGATTTTCACTCCCAGGCTACCTCCCCGGTATGCGGTTGCCAACACCTTCAGAGCCGGGAGATAACTTTTGGCTGCTGAGCGTCTGAACCAGTATGATGCTTTCGCATCATCCTTTTCGATACCGTCGCCGCGTTGATACATGATAGCCAAATAATACTGGCCGGCGGCATCACCCTGCATGGCGGCCATAATGAACCAGCCAACTGCCGTTTCGAATTCTTGCGCAGTGTCATCAAGCTTTCCGAGCTCAACCTGGGCCGGCGTGTAGTTAAGTTCGGCAGCTTGGAGGTACAACTTCATTGCTATTTCCAAATCCTGGCGATCGTAGGATTTTTCCGCCTGTTCCATCAGCACTTTCGGGTCAACAGGTGCGGCCTGCTCTGCCAGCACAACAGATGCGCCCAGAATATTGATAGCGACAAGTACGGCTGACCAAAATGCTTGGCTATATTTTGCACTCATTGTCAATTCCCTTATACATTTAACATCACAACGATATATAGTACATTATAAATTGTTTGAGAAACAGGTGTAAACGAGATTTGTCATCCCTGTGATCAGGATCGAGGACGTCATGCATAATTCCAATTACAACTCAGCCCAGAAAAAATATTACATGGTTGTAGTCGTTTACAAAGCAGTTACCACTTCGCTTGGGTATCTGATGCATTTTTCATTGAAATGTTTCAAATATATGCAAATACGCCTATCTTATCCGGGATCATTGGCATGAAGCCGGGCAGAAGCGATTCCTGTAGTTGCGGCAGCGGGAAGAAATTCAAACATTGTTGTGCAGGCAAGTCCAAGTCGCGGGCCGCAATTTTGCCATCTGCTGAAATCGCACCGCTGATCGCACTGTATAACGGATGCCACTACGCCGAGTTGGAAAGACGTGCCAACCTGTTGGTTGGACAACAGCCCGACTTCGGCTTCGGCTGGAAATTGCTGGCCGGCGCGTTGCAGATGCAAGGCAAAGATGCACTCTACGCGTTTCAAAATGCAGCCAAACTTACACCAGGCGATCCCGAAGCCCACTACAATCTCGGTGTTGCCCTGAAAGGCGCGGGCCGGCTTGAGGATGCCGAGCGCAGCTATCGCCGCGCCGTATCACTCAATCCGGATTATGCAGAAGCCCATAGTAATCTGGGCAACACTCTCAAAGACATGGGGCGATTCAAAGAGGCTGTATCCAGCTGCCAACGTGCTGTGAACAGCAAACCTGACTCTGCCGATGCGCACAATAATCTGGGTACCGTACTTAAGGAGCTTGGTCGATTTGATGAGGCTGTGGCAAGTTACAGTCGCGCTGTGACGCTCAAGCCCGATTACGCGTTGGCGTATTACAACCTGGCCAATACGCTCAAGGACATCGGTCAACCCGAGCGTGCAGTGGTGATCTATCGCCGGGCAATACAGATCAAACCTGATTTTTTCGATGCACACAACAACTTGGGTGCTGTGCTCAAAGAGCTGGAGAAGTTCGATGAGGCAGCCGCAAGCTATCGGAGCGCCATCAGGATCAAGCCTGATTTTGCAAAGATATACGTCAATCTGGGTATCGTCTTGTGCGCGCTGGAGCAACTGGATGAAGGAGCGGAAAACTATAATCGGGCGTTGCAGATCGATCCGGAATGCGTAGAAGCCTTGATCGAGGCCGGGCAGCTTTGCAAGAAAAACGGTGACTTGTCTGAAGCCGAAGATTTGACCCGGAAGGCGCTGGAAATCAACTCGAATAATCTGGATGCGCGCTTATCGCTCGTTGGTGTCAAAAAAGTACAGGCTGGCGACGAAAATCTTGCCGCACTGGTGGCGGTGGAGGCCGCCGCAAGAAGTGGCAAGTCGCCCCTGCCCGACAAGTTGGCTATCCCCCTGCATTTTTCATTGGGTAAGGGTTTTGATGATATTCGCGATTACGCTAACGCGTTTCATCATTATAGGGAAGGTTGCAAACTGAAGCGTGCAACGGTCAAATATGACGCCGAGAAAACGACACGGTATTTCAATGACATCATGCAAGTGTTTGACGGCAAGACTATTGAGCGCTTGCGGGGCGGAGGCGATCCATCCCGGTTACCTATATTTGTTTTGGGTATGCCGCGCTCCGGTACCACGCTGACCGAGCAAATCATTGCCAGCCATCCCGATGTCTATGGCGCGGGAGAATTGACCGATTTGGAAAAGATTCTGCGGCGTGTCACCGGGGAACCGGATGCGCGCTTTCCTTTCAATATCCCCATGCTCGACCGGAGCGGCTTGGCTGTATGGGCTGCAGATTATGTTGCCGGCCTGCAACTGCGCGCGCCGCAAGCGAAGCGCATCACCGACAAGATGCCGGCAAATTTTTTTGCTGTCGGGATGATCCATGTGATGCTGCCTAACGCCAAGATCATTCATGTCAACCGTAACCCGGTGGATACCTGTTTGTCCTGCTTTACGCAATTTTTCGGCCTCAAACTGGATTACACGTATGATTTGGCTGAACTGGGACAGTATTATGTCAATTATGCGCGATTGATGGGACATTGGCGTAGCGTCCTGCCGGCCGGCTCTTTTTTTGATGTTCAGTATGAAGATATCGTGGCGGACCAGGAAACCGTGGCGAAACAGCTGATCGAGTACTGCGAGTTGGACTGGAATGATGTCTGCATCGACTTCCATAAACATAAACGCCCGATCAACACCGTCAGCGTTACGCAAGTGCGCCAGCCGATCTACAAGTCCTCGGTGGAACGCTGGCGGAATTACGAGGATTTTCTTGGGCCGCTGCTGGATACGCTGGGCGATTTGGTGCCCAACCAGGCACACGCATAGCAGGCTAGGCTTCAGGATATGTGATCAGCGCTCAGAAGGTGGTTTCATCAAGTTCGTCGATGGGCCCGGGTCCGTTTCGAGTCAGAAGGCGGCTTTGATCTTGGCGCTTGCATCACCTTGGTTTGTACACCACAAGCGCCACATCTGTCGATATGCGTCTTCGATTTTACGTGCGAACGCGACTTCGTCGAACAGCGGGCTGCTTTGTAACTGGCTCCTCATGCCGGCCCGCAAGTCGGCCAGCCGCTGTGTGTCTGAAGCGAGGTTCACGGCCAACTCCACATACGCATCTTCGGAATGGGCGATCCACTCCGGATGCCCCACCCCGTGCAGGATACTGCTGCCCAGACGACCCACCGAGGGACGATCCGCCAGCGTGATGTAGGGCACCCCCATGTACAAGGTTTCGAACAAAGTTGTCCCGGAATTGTGCGGGAAACAATCCAGGCCG
>JBBRDZ010000003.1:0-49552 GCA_038203435.1 Burkholderiales bacterium | reverse complement strand
GGTGTCGATGAAGGAAGGCAGCAACAGCGAACGTGTCAAGTCCAGCCTCACACAGTTGATGCGCGAGCGCCGCAAGCTGGCTGATAACGAAGATGATAATTTCAACGTGCTCGACACCAAGCAACTGGCCGATACCCTGTCGGGCACGACCAAGGTGATGACTACCCTGCTCGGTGCGGTGGCTGCGGTGAGCCTGCTGGTGGGCGGCATCGGCATCATGAACATCATGCTGGTCAGCGTGACTGAACGTACCCGCGAGATTGGTTTGCGCCTGGCTATCGGAGCACTGGAACACGAAGTGCTACTGCAATTCCTGATCGAGGCGATAGTACTGGCCGCATTGGGTGGACTGGTTGGCATTGTTCTCGCTACCGGTGCCTCTGTGCTACTGGCCAATGTGATGCAAGTACCCTTCCTGTTTAATCCGACGATCAATCTGTTGTCCTTCGTATTCTCGGCCGGTATCGGCGTGGTATTCGGCTACTTCCCGGCACGCCGTGCCGCCCGGCTGGATCCGATAGAAGCGTTACGACACGAATAAGTGCAGAGGAGAACATCAGCATTGCCGCCAATGCACAGTAGATCTGCAAACGTGCGCATTGGACTTGGGGATCATTACCACCGACTTCTGTCAGTTCCATACAAATCTTTACAACCCGTTAACGGCACTTTACATAACATCGATCGAAAATGTACACATCGCATAAGGCGATGCATCCAATTTTTATTGAAGGAAAAGTCATGAACATTTCTAAAAACGATATTCAACAATTTATTTTAATTTCTGCTTTGTACTTTGCTGTTCCACTTGTAACCAATGCAGAGCCGATGACTGGCAATGGGCCAGAGCTCAACGGCATGCATCTATTCTCTTGGATGAAGCATCATTCAAAATATTGCGATGGTGATTATGGAAAACATATATCACGAGCAAACATTGGATTGACGGTAAGCCAGCAAGACAAATTATTTTCTATCAAGCAAGCGCAAGAACAGTCACTTTACGATCAAGAAAAAATAGTCCGCAATGCATATTTCGACCTGCATAAGCTGGCCACCTCCGAACTATACGATGATGAAAAGGCAAAGGCGATCAGTGAATCGCTTGCCAATGCACGGGCAACTATTGCGTATATTCATGCCCATGAAGAACATGGGATCTATGCTTTGCTTACTTCAGAACAACGTAGTCAGATAAGCTCGATGCAATACAGGGCGGATGAATAGTAGACCGGAATACTTAACAACGATTTTCTAGCACCAAAGTAATTTCTCGCTGCTCAGCAGTTGGCGCGGAACCTTAACCGACGCTTCACTCTGGGATATTGCAATGCAGAGTGTTAGTGCATCCATGGTGTAATTTTTTTCAACGTACGTTACGGAATTAAATTTAATCCAATAGCATGACGATGCAGAGCCTGCTTAACCATTGAGACTTTAAAAATGGATTTGCCGCGAATGGGTAACTTTGGTGTCAATTGCGGCTACAAAGAAGGTATTCCCGCAGTGATTGTGCCTAACTTCAAATCCTGAAACATAACGGCTGCTTATCACCCGAAAATGGTCAGTCAAAGAAAATTCTTGAGCGGCAGCAATGGCCGAGAAGCAGTCTTTGGTAACTTCTTTGTTGACTGCCCGCTATTGGACAAATCTGCCTGTCACACCAGCATTCCAACAGTTCTCCCAACGGCTGCCTGCCGCCTGATACCGGACTCTCAGTAATCGGCTGTAACCACATCAGCGCATTTCAATCCGCTCATTACCGCCCCTTCCAGCGTGGCGGGATAATCGCCATTGGTGTAGTCGCCCGCCAGCAGCAGACGTGGCAACGCTGTCAGTTGCGACGGGCGATGCATGTTGGGAGAACAGCAGAATGTGGCGCGCTTTTCTGCGATGACCTTGAACCATAACGGCAGTTCGACGATGCCGAATTCTTCACGCAGTTCGGCGATCACTTTTTGTGCCAGTTCTTGCTGAGACAATTCCTGATGGATGCCTTCCGCGCTGATCACGGCGGCGAGCAGGCCATGCTGTCCCGCGATGCGACCCTTGTCGAACAGCCATTGACTGTAACGTCGGTACAGCCCGAGCATGGGGTGGGGCAGCGTCACCTGTGCGGGATATTGCAGATATACGGTATAGATCGGCTGCTGTTCCAGGCTGTCAATTTGCGCGACTGTCTCCGTAAGTTCGGCGATGGGACGCAACAGCCTGGCAGCGACCATGGGCGGAGCGGCGCAGATGACGTGACTGAAATTCTCGGTGCCGGCCGCAGTGCTGATCTCGATGCCGTCTGCGATCGGGCGCAGCGCTTCCACGCCGCATGCGATGCGCACCCTGCCACCGCGCTGCTCGACATAATCTGCGGCGCGCTGCGGGAACAGTGCGGTGAAATTGATGTGCGGCAGCAGCATGTCGCTGTATTCGCGCGACTGGTTCAACGCATCGCGCAGCACGTTCAGCATGACTTGCGCGGATGCCTTGTGGACGGGTGTATTCAGTGCGGCGATGCAGAGTGGCTCCCAGAGTTTATTCACCAATGCTTCGTTCTGGTTATGTTGCGCGAGCAGTTCGGAGACAGTGGTGTCCTCGGGCAGACTGAATTTCATGCGGCGCAACCTGAGCATGAAGCGTGCGGCATTCAGACGCTCGCCAAATGTCAGACCCTGTGAGGTCAGCAGTGCGAACAGCAGATGGAGTGGTGCGGGCAAATCTGGTGCTTTGAGCGAGAACTCGCGGTGCAGGTCGAGTTGCAGTGGCAGACGCAGAAAGTCCTTTTCAATATTGCCGCCGACTTTTTCGATCATGTGCAGGGTTTGGCGATAGCAGCCGAGCAACAAGTGTTGACCGTTGTCCAGTGCGGTATCCTGGTAGTTCACGCCGCGTGCGCGTCCGCCGAGCTGAAGCGCGCTTTCGAACACGGTGACCTTGATGCCGCTATCGGCCAGCGCGACTGCCGCGGCCATGCCGGCATAACCGCCGCCGATGATGGCCGTGTTCAGTTCTTCAGCCACGCCTTGAAAGCCAACCACATTTTGTACCTGGGTGTCAGTGACACGCGTTCTTTCAATACATGGCAACCGCTGGAGATGACCTCCTGTAGCGTGGCCTGATAGATCTCCGCCATGATCAGGCCGGTGCACTGGGCTTTGCGGTCGGCCGCGGGAAGATGTTCCAGCGCCTGCCGGTAATAGCGTTGCGCGCGTTCGATCTGGAACGCCATCAGTTTCTGGAAATTTTCGCTGTCTTTGGCATTGAGTATATCGGCCGCGGTTACGTCGAATTGCTGTAATTCGTCCATGGGCAGGTAGATGCGGTTGCGCCGGGCGTCTTCACCGACGTCGCGGATGAGGTTGGTGAGCTGGAAGGCGATGCCGAGATCGTGCGCATATTTTTGCGTCCTGCGGTCGGTGTAGCCGAAGATCTCCGCAGCGAGCAGGCCGACCACCGAGGCGACGCGGTAACAATAGAGTTGCAGCGATTTGAAATCGGCATAGCGCAGTTGGTTCAAGTCCATCTCCATGCCGTCGATGATCTCCAGCAGATGTTCCCGGGATAGGTTGAATTGCTGCACGATCGGTACCAGTGCCTGGCAAACCGGGTGCTGCGGCTTGCCGCCATAGATATCGGCGACCTGCGCGCGCCACCAGTTGAGCGTGGTGCGCGCTACCAGTTCGTCGGTGCATTCGTCGACCACGTCGTCTATCTCGCGGCAGAAGGCATACAGGGCGGTGATCGCGCGGCGCTTGTCGGCGGGCAGGAACATGAAGCTGTAATAGAAGCTGGAACCGCTGGTGGCGGCTTTGTTCTGGCAGTATTGTTCTGGCGTCATTTCAATTCAAATAAAAACGAAACTGCGTTGGTTGCGATGCCTGATGCGGATCGGTTTCAATCCGGATCAAAGCGGGGCACTTTTGGCCAGCATGATAACCCAGTCGAACGGTTTCAAGACCGGACGTCGATGGAACATGTCGTAGCGCGCACTTTCCAGTTTGGCGAGGATGCGCAAACCGCCGGCAATGATCATGCGCATCTCCAGCCCGATGCGCCCGCCGAGGATGGTACCCAGGGGCCTGCCGGACAGCATCATCGCGCGCGCGCGTTGCACCTGGAACTTCATCAGTTCGCGCCAGGCGTCATTGCAAATTCCCTGTGCGATCTGGGTCTCGCTCACTCCGTATTGCGCAAGTTCATCCAGCGGCAGATAGATACGCCCGATGGCGTAGTCTTTGGCGATATCCTGCCAGAAATTGATCAGTTGCAAACTGGTACAGATCGCATCCGAGTAGGCGATGTTGACCGGTGTGGCTTCGCCATAGAGATGCAGCAGCAGCTTGCCGACCGGATTGGCGGAACGACGGCAGTAGTCCTGCAGCTCGTCGAAATTCTCGTACTGTTTCTTCACCACATCCTGCGCAAAGGCATCGAGCAGATCGTGGAACGGTTGCATCGGCAGCGCATGCTGATGAATTTCCACGGCGAGATTCTGGAACAGCGGGGTGTGTGGAGTATCGCTTTCGATGCGCGTTAGTTCGGCGCGGAATCCGTCGAGTCTACTCAGTCGTTCGGCATCGGACAGCATGCCCTCGTCGGCGATATCGTCAGCCGCGCGGGCGAAATGATAGATCGCCGCGACCGGCTTGCGCAGACGCTTGGGCATCAGGATCGAGGCGACCGGGAAGTTCTCGTAATGTTCGACCGGCATGAATCAGGACAAGTCGTTCTTGTGCAACATGAATACAAACTGATCACCCGCGCTGACTTCCAGCCAGGTGAATGGCAGGTTGGGATAGGCGGCTTCCAGCACGTCGCGGTTGTGGCCGATCTCGACGACCAGTATGCCGTTCTCGGCGAGATGTTCGGACGCATGCGCGAGGATGAGGCGGGTCGCATCGAGGCCGTCGCGACCGCTGCCGAGCGCCAGTTCCGGCTCGTGCAGATATTCCTGCGGCAGTGCAGCAACGGATGCTGCGTCCACATAGGGCGGGTTGCTGACGATCAGGTCATAGCGTTTGTTGTCGAGTTTTTCAAACAGGTCGGATTCGATCAGGCTGACACGGTCTTGAAGATGATAATCGGCGATGTTGCGCTCGGCGACGGCCAGCGCGGCCGATGACAAGTCCACGGCATCCACGTCGGAATAGGGAAAGGCATGTGCAGCGAGGATGGCAAGACACCCGCTGCCGGTGCACAAATCGAGCACGTTGTTGATCTCCTCCGCTTCGGCGATCCATGGGCTGAGCTGCTCGAGCAGTAATTCCGCGATGAACGAGCGCGGCACGATGACCCGCTCATCCACATAAAAACTGAATTCGCCCAGCAGCGCCTGATGGGTCAGGTAGGCTGCGGGGATGCGCTGCTCGACGCGGCGGTGGAGGATGTTCAATACTTCGCTGCGTTCGCTGTCGGTCAGTCGTGCATCGAGGAACGGCTCTAGCCGGTCCAGCGGCAGGTGCAGCGTGTGCAGGATCAGGTAAGCGGCCTCGTCGTAGGCATCACTGCTGCCGTGGCCGAAAAAAAGTTTTGCCTGATTGAAGCGACTCACCGCAAAGCGCAGATAGTCGCGCACGGTGTGCAGGTCTTTCGCCGCGTCTGGAAAGTGGCCGCTCATTTGCAGAGCAGGTTTTGCCCAAGTAAATTTTCAAGAGTGCGCTGGTAAGTGAGCTTGAGCGGTTCGATGTCGGCCACGCCCACGCACTCATTGAGTTTGTGTATGGTCGCGTTGAGCGGACCGAACTCGATCACCTGCGGGCAGATGTCGGCGATGAAACGTCCGTCCGAGGTGCCGCCGCTGGTGGACAACTCCGGCGTGATGCCGTACGACTGTTCGATGGCTTTGCTGATCGCCGCGACCAGACTGCCCTTGGCGGTGAGGTAGGGTTTGCCGGACAACTCCCACTTCAGGTCGTAGTCCACGCCGTGCCTGTCGAGTATCGCATGGACCTTGTCCTTCAGTCCCTGCTCGGTGCTGGCGGTGGAGAAACGGAAATTGAAAAGTATCTCGACGGTACCCGGGACGACATTGGTCGCACCGGTGCCGCCGTTCATATTGGATATCTGCCAGGAGGTCGGCGGAAAATATTCGTTGCCGGTGTCCCAGGTAGTGGCGGCCAATTCCGCGATCGCCGGCGCAACCATGTGGATCGGGTTCTTCACCAGATGCGGATAGGCGATGTGCCCCTGCACACCGTTGACGATCAGCGTGCCGTTCAGCGAACCGCGCCGGCCGTTCTTGATCATGTCGCCGACCTTTTTGTTCGAGGTGGGCTCGCCGACGATGCAAAAATCGATCATCTCGCCGCGCGCCTGCAGAGCTTCCACCACCCGTACCGTGCCGTCAATCGCGACACCTTCTTCATCGGAGGTGATGAGCAGCGCGATGGAGCCTGCATGCTGCGGGCATTGTTCGATGAATGCCTCGATGGCGGTGATGAATGCCGCAATCGAGGTCTTCATGTCGGCGGCACCCCGGCCGTACAGCAAGCCGTCGCGGATAGTCGGCTCGAACGGTGGGCTGAACCAGTTCTCTACCGGACCGGTGGGCACCACATCGGTATGTCCGGCAAACACCACGATCGGGCCGGCGGTGCCGCGCCGCGCCCAGAAATTGTCGACGCTGCCGAAGCGCATGCGCTCGATCTTGAAGCCGAGTTTCTCCAGACGTTCGATCAGGATGTCCTGGCAGCCGGCGTCGTCGGGTGTCAGGGAGCGGCGGGCGATCAGGGCTTTGGCAAGTTGCAGGGTGTCGGACATGGAAGGGATCAGTTCTTTGGATTGAAAATCTTTGTATAGGCCGCTTCGTCAAAGCCGACCTGCAGCAGTTTGCCGTTTTGTTCCAGCAACGGGCGTTTGATCACGCTGGGTTTTTCCAGCATCAGCGCGAGCGCACCACTCGCGTCCTGAATGCGCAGTTTTTGCTGGTCGGACAGGCCGCGCCAGGTCAGGCCGCTGCGATTGACCAACTTGGTCCAGTCGCTCTGCTGCAGCCAGTTCTGCGCGATAGTCGCATCCAGACCATGCTTCTTGAAATCGTGGAACTCGACTGAGGCGTCATGCAACGCCAGCCAGTCGCGTGCCTTTTTGACGGTGCTGCAATTGGCTATGCCATACAACTTCATTTAGGATCGTTCAGGTTGAGCTTGATGCCGGAAAAATTGGCGCCGGGCGTCGGGTTGCCGGGCGTGGGCTGCTCCGAACCGAACGCCGGAACCTTCTGCGTGTCGGTCCGTTCCGAGAAGTCGACCAGCGACGCCAGGTTGCTGGCCGAGTCCGCGTTGCGCAATGCCTCTTCCTTGGTGATGTATTTTTTCTTGAACAGCTTGTACAGCGCCTGCTCGAAGGTTTGCGATCCGGATGAAACGCTCTTTTCGATGGATTCGCGTATCTTGTCGAGTTCGTCGTTCTTGATCTGGTCGGCGATCAGCGTGGTGTTCAGCAGGATCTCCACGACCGGCAGCAGTTTGCCTTTCACGCCGCGCACCAGCCGCTGCGAGATCACCGCGCGCAGGCACATCGACAGATCCGCCAGCACGCCGCGGCGCGATTCGTAGGGGAAGAAGTTCACGATACGATTCAGCGCATGGTAACTGTTGTTGGCGTGCAGCGTAGTCAGGCACAGATGGCCGGTCTGGGCGAAGATCAGCGCATGCTTGAGCGTCTCCCGGTCGCGCACTTCACCGATCATCAGCACGTCCGGTGCTTCGCGCATGCCGCTGGACAACGCGCTTTCATAGTTGCGGGTATCGGTGCCGATCTCGCGCTGGTTGACGATGGACTTGTTATGGCTGAAATAGTATTCGATGGGCTCTTCTATGGTCAGAATATGGCCGCTGGACGAGTTGTTGCGATGTTCTATCATGGAAGCCAGGGTGGTGGATTTCCCCGACCCGGTCGCGCCGACCACCAGCACCAGGCCGCGCTTTTCCATGACCAGATCTTTGAGGATCTCGGGCAGGTTGAGGTCTTCGGAACTGCCGATCTTGGCGCGGATATGGCGGATCACGATCGCGACATCGCCGCGTTGGCGGAACACGTTGACGCGAAAGTTGCCGATGCCCGGCACACGGAACGAGAAGTTCATCTCCATGTGGGTTTCGAATGCCTCGATCTGCTTGGGCGACATCATCTCGTAGGCGATGCGTTTCACGACGTCGGCATCCAGATTCTGCGAGTTGACCGGCATGGCGTTGCCATCGATCTTGATGTTGACCGGAGCCCCGACCGAGAAGAACAGATCGGAGGCTTCCTTGTTGGCAGCCAGTTGCAGTAATGGTGTAACGATCATTGTGCGCTCCTTAAAATCCAAAGTTTCGTCGCCATACTTCGTTGTGTTCTAAAAACCTTGCTTGCATATAAGCCATATGCGGCGCGGCGATTTTTATCACACGCCTTGTCTGGCCTGTAACCAGCCACTTGGCTACCGTTCTTTGGTGGTCTAGCGGAATGGCTAGTTGTTTGATCAGAAATTTGAATCTTCAGGAACACACAATCCAGTTTCTCAATTAAATCCCACGCAACAATTCGTTGATCCCCACCTTGGACAAGGTCTTGGCGTCCACTTTCTTGACGATCACCGCACAGTAAAGGCTGTAGCTGCCGTCCTTGGCAGGCAGGCTGCCGCTGACGACCACCGAACCGGATGGTACCCGACCATAATGAACCTCGCCAGTCTCGCGGTCGTAGATCTTGGTGCTCTGGCCGATGAACACGCCCATCGAGATCACCACGTTATCCTCCAGGATCACGCCCTCGACGATCTCCGAGCGTGCGCCGACGAAACAGTTGTCGCCGATGATGGTCGGGTTGGCCTGCACCGGGTCCAGCACGCCGCCGATACCGACGCCGCCGCTCAGGTGTACGTTCTTGCCGATCTGTGCGCAGGAACCGACCGTGGCCCATGTGTCCACCATGGTGCCTTCGTCGATATACGCGCCGATGTTCACATAGGATGGCATCAGCACGACGTTCTTGGCGATGAATGCGCCTTTGCGCGCGGCTGCCGGCGGCACCACGCGGAAGCCGCCCTCGCGGAAATCGCGGCTGTTGTAATCGGCGAACTTGGAAGGCACCTTGTCGTAGTAGTTGGTGAAGCCGCCCTTGATGAACGCATTGTCCTCCAGCCGGAACGACAGCAGCACGGCCTTTTTCAGCCACTGGTGCGTGACCCACTGGCCGTCGATCTTTTCAGCGACGCGCAGCTTGCCCTGGTCCAGCTGGGTGATGACGCTGTCGACCGCCTCCTTCAGTTGGGCATCGGCATTGCGCGGGGTGATCTCGGCGCGGCGTTCGAAATTCTGTTCGATGATACTTTGCAGTTGGTCCATGATGACTTTCGGATTAGTGATATTCAGTTAAGTGTTGCAACAAAATTGGCGATGCGCCGTGCGGCTTCCACGGTCTCTTCGGTGTTTGCGACCAGGGCCAGACGCACAAAATTCTCCCCCGGGTTAACGCCATCCGCGTTGCGTGCAAGATAGCTGCCCGGCAATACGGCCACATTATAGTCGCGATACAAGCGCTGCGCGAAACCGGTATCGGCGATCGGGGTGCGTAGCCACAGATAGAAACCCGCATCCGGCAGTGTGACCGGCAACACCGGCTTCAGTATTTCCATGACCCGGCTGAATTTCTCCGCATACATGCGGCGATTCTCCGCAACATGTGCTTCGTCACTCCAGGCGGCGATGCTGGCGGCCTGGATCGCCGGGTTCATCGCCGAGCCGTGGTAGGTGCGGTACAGCGCGAATCGTTCGAGGACCCCGGCATCGCCGGCGACAAAGCCGGAACGCATGCCCGGCACGTTGGATCGTTTGGACAGGCTGGAGAACACCACCAGGTTCCGGTAGTCGCTACGACCGAGGCGCTGGGCGGCTTGCAGCGCACCCAGCGGGGGCTCGGAAAAATAGATCTCGGAATAGCATTCATCTGCAGCGATCACGAAACCGTGCCGGTCGGACAGCTCGAACAGCGCTTGCCATTCCTGCAGCGTCATCACGCGCCCGGTCGGATTGCCGGGACTGCATACATAGATCAGCTGGGTGTGCTGCCATACGCGTGCCGGCAACTGCGCTAGATCCAACGCAAAATCGTTTTCCGGGAGCGCGTTAAGGAACAGCGGCATAGCACCCGACAGATAGGCGGCACCTTCGTAGATCTGGTAGAACGGGTTGGGGCAGACCACGGTGGGTTCGGCTTTGCTGCGATCGACCACCGCCTGCGCGAACGCGAACAGCGCTTCGCGGCTGCCGTTCACCGGCAACACCTGGGTCTTGGCATCGGGTAGCGGGATGCCGTAGCGTTTGGCCAGCCAGGCGGCGATGGTGTTGCGCAACGCGTCGCTGCCGGCGGTTGTGGGATAATTCGCCAGCCCGTCGAGGTTGTTGTTCAGCGCATCGCGGATGAATTGCGGCGTGGCATGCCTGGGTTCCCCGATCGACAGGCTGATGGCCCGATTGCCCGGGTCGGGCTGAACTTCACGGAACAGGGCGGCAAGTTTCTGGAACGGGTAGGGCTGCAGTTTCTTTAAATCAGGGTTCATTTGCAATCTCGTTTGCAATATCTTGTAGGCTGTAGCAGGGGCGCGCAAAAATCAGCGCGCATTATACGTGGGCATTGCGATATTAGGGGCCGGCCGGTGACTTCAAAACAAAATGCTATGCCGGTCGCCGGCGCGTTGACCGGTGCGCTGGCGTGGGGGCTGCTCTGGTATCCCTACCGCGTGTTGCAGGATAGCGGCGTGTCCGGTGCGCTGGCGACCTTCATCACTTATCTGCTGGCGATGCTGTGCGGACTGTTGCTGTTGCCCGGCATGTGGAAAGCGTTGCTTCCGCAAGGAGTGGGCCGCGGCAATAGCGGGCTGAAGCCCGAACAGCAGCGCCGAGCCGGATGGTGGACGGCGCTGCTGGTGTTGAGTGCGGGCTGGACCAACTTCGGCTATGTGCTGGCGGTGCTGTACGGCGAAGTGATGCGCGTGCTGCTGCTGTTCTATCTTGCGCCGGTCTGGACCATCCTGTTCGCTTACTGGATACTGGGCGAGCGGCTCAACCGCTACGGCTACCTGGTGATCCTGTTGTCCTTTTCCGGTGCAGTCGTGATGTTGTGGGAACCGCAACTCGGTTTGCCCCTGCCGCAAAATCCGGCCGAATGGGTGGGCTTGTCGGCGGGCATGGCGTTTGCGCTTTCCAACGTGGTGTCGCGGCGTGCCGTCCACCTGAGTCTGCCGGCCAAGTCGTACAGCATCTGGCTGGGCACATTCCTGTTGAGCATACCGCTGTTGTGCTGGCAGGGCGTGACGCCTGCAACACTGCCGACGATCGACGCGCAAGCCTGGCTGTTACTCGTGTTGATCGGCATCGTGCTGTGCAGCTCCACGTTTGCGTTGCAATATGCCATCGCCCGTCTGCTCGCCAATCGTGCCATCGTGCTGTTCCTGTTCGAACTGGTGGTCGCCGCGGCATCGTCGTATGTTCTGGCCGATGAAGCGATGCAGCTGCGCGACTGGCTGGGTGCGCTGCTGATCGTATCGGCCAGTGTTCTGTCGGGTAGATTGCTGGCAGCGCCCGACGCAGCGGACAGTTCGCCGCCCGGATCGGGGAAACGGTAATAAATTTTTCTGGAGTCCGGCGCTATCCTGTTATATAGTGAAAATCAGGAAGCAGTGAATCACACGGGCAAGTCATACACTGACTATTTGAACATGAGCCATATACCAACATTCGCCGAGATCAACAATCTGTTCGCCAACAGCGACCCCGGCACGGTCTGGCACAAGGCGGCAGCCATCCTTGCCCGCATCAACCCCCGCTACGACCCGACCCTGATCAATACGATCTTTGACGATGTGATGTGCCTGTTTCGCGGCGACTACCCCGGCTACAGCGCCATCAAGACGCTATACCATGACAAGCCGCATACCCTGGACGTGTTTCTGTGCGCGGTCAGATTGATGCACGCTGTCGATATCTCCGGCACCCGCCTGACCGATGAGGAAATGACGCTGATCATGATCGCCGCACTGATGCACGATATCGGATATTCCCAACTGAATGGCGAAGAGGGAGGTACCGGTGCGCAGTACACGCAGACCCATGTCAAACGCGGCATCGCGTTCATGAAGAAATATCTGCTCGAAAAACACCTGCCCCTGAAATTCGCCATGCAACTGGAGCCGATGATGAACGGCACCGATCCCGCGCTGAAATTCAGCGACATCGTTTTTCCCGATGAGCGTACCCGTCTGCTCGGCCAGGTCGTCGTCACCGCAGACCTGACCGGACAGATGGCGGACCGTACCTACCTGGAAAAGCTGCTGTTCCTGTATCTGGAGTTCAAGGAGGCGAATTTCGGCAATTACCAGAACATGTACGATCTATTGCGCCAGACCAATTCTTTTTACGGCACCACCCGGGACAAGCTCGACGGCCCGCTGGGTGGCATGTACAACAAACTGGGTTTGCACTTCAGGGAACTGATGGGTGTCGATAACAACTATTATCTCGAATCGATAGAAAAGAATATCGCCTACCTGGCGAAAGTGATCGAGCTCAACGAGCAAGAATATCTGAGCATGCTCAAGCGTGGCGGTATCGCTGAAAAATCCCAGGCGCTGACAGCACGCAGCCTGCACTGAACGAACGGCGCTATTCCTCCCGTTTAACCCAGTTCACGCGGGCTTATGCCACCGTCACTGCCTTGTCCAGATACACATCCTGTATCGCATTCAAAAGTGTCACGCCATCTTGCAACGGCTTCTGGAAAGCCTTGCGCCCGGAGATCAGGCCCATGCCGCCGGCACGTTTGTTGATCACCGCCGTGCGCACCGCCTGATGCAGATCATCCTTGCCGGATGATTCTCCGCCGGAATTGATCAGGCCGGCGCGCCCCATGTAGCAATTCGCCACCTGATAACGCACCAGATCGATGGGATGGTCGGTGGTGAGTTCGCTGTACACTTTGGGGTGGGTCTTGCCGAACTTGAGCGCGTTGTAGCCGCCGTTGTTCTCGGCCATTTTCTGTTTCACGATGTCGGCATTGATGGTTACGGCGAGATGGTTGGCTTGACCGGTGAGGTCGGCGGACACATGGAAATCCTTGTCAGCGGTCTTGAACGCGGGGTTGCGCAAATAGGCCCACAGAATGGTCGCCATGCCGAGATCATGCGCATGTTCGAAGGCCTCGGACACTTCCTGTATCTGCCGACGCGAATGTTCAGAGCCGTAGAACACCGTTGCACCGACAGCAACCGCACCCATGTCGAAAGCCTGGGCCACGCTGGCAAACAGGGTCTGGTCGTAGATGTTGGGATAGCTGAGCATTTCGTTGTGGTTGATCTTCACGATGAACGGGATCTTGTGCGCATAACGGCGCGCCACCGAACCCAGCACGCCGAGCGTCGAGGCCACGCCGTTGCAGCCGCCCTCGATGGCGAGCTTGACGATGTTGTCCGGGTCGAAATAGATCGGATTCGGTGCGAACGATGCGCCGGCTGAATGTTCCACACCCTGATCCACCGGCAGCAAAGAGAGGTATCCGGTGTTGGCCAACCGGCCCTGCCCATAAAGTGCCTGCAGGTTGCGCAATACTCTCGGACTGCGGTCCTTGATCGACACCACCCGATCCACGAAGTCCGAACCCGGCAGGTGCAGCGATTCTTTGGGTATGCCGGCACAACGATGTTTCAAAAGGTGTTCAGCTTCATCACCCAGCAATTGCGCGATGTTCGTCATGATCAGCTCCCCGAAGTGTGTAATGGATACTTCATGTTACTCCTCCTGGAGAACAATTAAAGCCGTAACCGACTGTGTATAATTTCGCGCAGTACCCATCGACAAATCGACCGCCATGAAAATTCAACACCAAGCACTGACCATAGGCACCCCGCTTTCTTCTTCCGCGATCCGCGTCATGCTGCTCGGCAGCGGCGAGCTGGGCAAGGAAGTCATCATCGCGTTGCAACGCCTGGGGGTGGAAACCATCGCGGTCGACCGCTATGCCGATGCACCGGGACAGCAAGTCGCGCATCACGCCCACGTCATCAACATGACGGACGGTGCGGTCTTGCGCGCGCTGGTCGAACAGGAAAAACCGCACATCATCGTCCCCGAGATCGAGGCCATCGCCACTGATATGCTGGAACAGATCGAGCGCGAAGGGCTGGCGCGCGTGATCCCCACCGCGCGCGCCGCGCGCCTGACCATGAACCGCGAAGGCATACGGCGTCTCGCCGCCGAGACGCTGAGCCTGCCGACCTCGCCGTATCGTTTCGCCAGCAGTCTGGCCGAGATGCGTGACGCGATCGAACAGATCGGCTATCCGTGCATCATCAAACCGGTGATATCCTCATCGGGCAAAGGCCAGTCCAGGGTGGAGAATATCGCCGGGGTGGAAGCTGCATGGAACTATGCCGCCAGCGGTAGCCGCGTCAATCAGGGCAGGGTGATCGTCGAGGGGTTGATCGATTTCGATTACGAGATCACCCAACTCACCGTGCGCGCGATCGGCGCCGATGGAGAAGTTGAAACACACTTCTGCGATCCGATCGGCCATGTACAGGTGCACGGAGATTATGTCGAAAGCTGGCAGCCGATGGCGATGTCGGAACTGGCGTTGCAGCGCACGCACGACATCGCAAAACAGGTGACTGACGATCTTGGCGGCCTGGGCATCTTCGGCGTGGAACTATTCGTCAAGGGCAACCAGGTGTGGTTCAGCGAAGTCAGCCCGCGTCCGCACGATACCGGCATGGTGACGATGTGCTCGCAGGTGCAGGACGAATTCGAACTGCATGCCCGCGCGATACTCGGCCTGCCGGTGAATACCGCATTGCGCGCGCCGGGTGCTTCCGCGGTGATCTACGGCCAGCATGAAGCAAAGGGCATCGCCTTTGCAGGTGTGGCAGAAGCGCTGCGCGTGCCGCAGTCCGATATCAGGCTGTTCGGCAAACCGGAATCTTTCGCGAAGCGCCGCATGGGTGTGGCGCTGGCGAACGGCAAGGATACCGGCGAGGCGAGGGCGCGCGCCAAGCTTGCGGCGAGCATGGTGATACCGATAAAAGCTTAGTTCTGTTTTTCCTTAGTTGAATTATTTGCATCGGAGGTAATATGATCACCGGTATCCTTCACGCCAGTTTCATCACCACTGACCTGACCAGGTCGCGCGCCTTTTACGAAAGCGTACTCGGTTTGCAGCTTAATCCGAACCGCCCGAAGATGAGTTATGACGGAGCATGGTATGACGTGGCGCCCAATCAGCAGATCCATCTGCTGTTGCTGCCCGATCCCGAAGCCGGTTTGCAGCGACCCTCGCACGGGGGACGCGACCGGCATGTCGCGCTGGCGGTGACCGATCTTGCGGAGTTGATCGAGCGATTAAAGCGGGCCGGCATCGCTTATACGCTCAGTTCGTCAGGTCGCCGCGCGTTGTTCTGTCGCGATCCGGATGGGAATGCGCTGGAGCTGATCTGACTAGAAAATATAAGGCACCATCCGCTTGGTAGTCTGGGCATAGTCACGGTAACCCGGATAGATTTCAATGATCAGGCGCTCTTCACACAACATCCTGCCAACGGCGCCGACCAAGAGCAGCACACCCAGCATGACACTGATCGCTGACCAGTGCGCCAGGATACCAGCCCAGCCAAACAGGCAGGCAGCGGTGTAGATCGGATGACGGATGAATCGATAGGGTCCGGTCGTGACTAAACCGCCGGCCGATGGATTCGCGGCCGCATGGAAGCTTCGCCGTCCGAAGGTCAGGCGGGCCCATACCATCAATGCGACCGCCAAGATTTCCACCATGACCACAATGGGCTGCGAAGAAAAGAATGCGCCGCGAAACAAAAGTCCCGCTAACGCCAGCGCCATCAGCAGCAACGCCGCAAGCGAAATATTCTTCAACACGTCATCTTCCCCTTGCCACGCACCGGAGGCGTCTCCCTGCTATCGGCAGACCACCAGCCCTGCACAATTATCTATAGTAAAAATTATGGATCGCCGGCCATAGTGCCATTCACCATAACCCAAACTTATTCCTGCATAGTGTAGGTGAACTGTCCGATTTTATGTGCGATAACGCACAGAGTGACAAAGCTCGGCCATATATCCTGTTGTCACGGGGTTCGTGTCGGCATTTTTAACTTCACTTTTTCAAATTTCAGGGTACCGGTGTATGTATGCTTATAATGTCGCAGCAACTTAAGTTCGCTGCAGCGACATATTTTCCAGTTTGTTAATCAACAAGAAAAGGAACCATCATGAACGTAAAAATGTATCAACGGTTAGGCGGGCTTGTACTGGGAGCGGCGTTGACTCTGCTGGCATCGGCGGCCATGGCAGAGATGGTGACTACAGATAATATTGCCGCACAGAATCAGGCCTCGATGGAAAAGGTCAAGGTACAGAGCTTTCTTGACAGGGCTGATGTCCGGGATCGTCTGCAAAGTTTGGGCGTCGATGGAACCATGTCCAAGGATCGGGTGGCCGCCATGACCGACCAGGAAGTCCATGCTTTAGCGCAGAATATCGATTCGATGCCGGCCGGGGGCAGGCTGAGTAATAACGATTTGACTCTGCTCTTGATCATTGTTCTGCTGGTATTA
Source organism: Burkholderiales bacterium (assembly GCA_038203435.1). Taxonomy (GTDB): domain Bacteria; phylum Pseudomonadota; class Gammaproteobacteria; order Burkholderiales; family Gallionellaceae; genus Gallionella. The sequence goes on along the minus strand of JBBRDZ010000003.1, from coordinate 32,958 downwards.
CTTATATAGTCAGCCGGGACGACAAGCTAGAGAAGAGCGGGACGGCTGTTCCGTCGGGATACAGCCGGTCATGTTTTCAGGTAATGCCGAGTATTGGAAGTGAGCCCCTGTCTTTTGCAGGCTGCGGCAAAATTCCGCAAGCCCGATACTTTTTTCGTAGCTTGCATATTACGGCGCCGGATTCGGATACAGCTTGTGCACCGCCTCGATCTTCTCCAGCACCTCTGCCGATAACACCACCCCGGCGCTATCCAGATTCTCTTTCAACTGGCCCAGATTGGTCGCGCCGACGATCACGCTGCTGCTGAACCAGCGCGTCCGTGCAAAGGCGAGCGCCATCGTCGCTGGACTCAAGCCGGCTTCCATCGCGATGCGCACGTACTCCTTGCTGGCCACGGCAACGTTGGGTTTCGCATAGCGTTGCCCGAAATTCCGGAACAGCGTGATGCGTCCTTGCACGTTCGGATCGGCGAGATATTTCCCGGTCAGGTGGCCGAAGCCCAGCGGGCTGTAGGCCAGCAATCCGACTTTGAGATGGTGGCAGACCTCGGCAAGGCCGCTCTCGAAGCTGCGGTTCATCAGGTGATAGGCATTCTGCACCGTGATGATCTTCGGCAAGCCCAGCTGTTCCGCGCATCTGACGAATTCTCCGACGCCCCACGGGGTCTCGTTGGAAAGTCCGATGTGGCGCACCTTGCCGGCCTTGACCAGATCAGCCAGCGCCTGCAATTGTTCGGCGATCGGCGTGCTGTCATGCTCCTCGGTCACGTCATAACTGCTGGCACCGAACATCGGCACGTAACGGTCCGGCCAGTGGATCTGGTACAGGTCCACGTAGTCGGTCTGCAAACGTTTCAGGCTACTGTCTATCGCGGCATTCAATTGTTCGCGGTTGACGCTGGGGCCGTTGCGTATCCACGCAAAGCCGCGCGACGGGCCGGCGATCTTGGTGGCGACGATGAGTTTGTCGCGCTGCTGATGTTTCAGCCAGCTACCGATATAACTTTCGGTGCGTCCCTGGGTTTCGGCGCGCGGCGGGACCGGGTACATCTCGGCAGCATCGATGAAGTTCACCCCGCGCGATATCGCCAGATCGAGCTGCGCGTGCGCATCGGCTTCGCTGTTCTGTTCGCCGAAGGTCATCGTGCCCAGGCTCAATGCCGACACTTGCAGATCGCTGCTGCCCAAACTTCTGTATTCCATATTTTCTCCGTGTTGTCCTTTGTCGCTTGAGGCTAGCAACTGACTTCCAGCGACTCCCTTGCGGCGATCTCCCGCAGCGCGATCTCCGACAGGTTATCCAGCAGCACGCGCTGCCCCTTGTCGAGATTCACGTAGTGTTTGGTGGTGGCGCGGAAATAACTCGGGTCGTAATGCAACGTGAGCAATTCGGCGACCATGGTTGCGAACTCTCCCTGCCGGATCAATTCGCTCCAGTGGTCCAGTTGTTTGTCCCCGTGAAAACGGTGCAGCGATTGCAGGTGCTTGATCAGTGATTCCGGATCCTCGATATAGTGCTTGTAGTCTGCCAGCAGTCCGGCAACACGCGTCGCCAGTGGCGTTTCCACCAGCAGGCAGGTGCTGGCGTGCATCGCGGCGATCAGTGCCGGCGGCAGGGTGATCAGGCCGATCTTGTTGCTCTCGGCTTCGACGTAAACGGGTCTGGACGGATCAAACGTTTGCAGCGTGGACAGCAACACGCTGTCGAAGAATTTCTGCGCAGGCTGCGGCTGTTCCGGCAAACGACCCAGCACCGAGCCGCGATGCCGTGCCAGCTGTTCCAGGTCGAGCACCTGATGTCCGGTGTCGGCCAGTGCGCTGAGCAAATGGCTCTTGCCCGAACCGGTGGGGCCGCACACCACTTTGAAGGTGTAGTTCTGCGGCAACGCTTCCAGCCTGTCCAGCACGTCGCGCCGGTAGGTCTTGTAGCCGCCTTCCAGTTTGTGTGCCGCCCAGCCGACCTGTGCGAGGATGATGCTCATCGCGCCGCTGCGTTGACCCCCGCGCCAGCAATACACCAGCGGCCGCCATGTCTTGGGATGCGCATGAAAGTGCGTTTGCAGATGGTGCGCGATGTTCTTCGCGATCAATGCCGCGCCCAGCTTGCGCGCCTCGAACGGCGAGACCTGTTTGTACAGCGTGCCGACGATGATGCGTTCCTGGTCCGACAGCACCGGGCAATTGATCGCGCCGGGTATATGATCCTCGGCGAATTCGGCGGGCGTGCGCACGTCGATAATTTCGTCAAACTGGGATAGCTGTGATAGGTTCGCGATTCTGAACAACATTGTAGAAGGAAAGTGACGTGTCCGAAGTGAAGTTGACCCAATTGTCGCACGGTGGCGGCTGCGGCTGCAAAATTGCGCCCGCCCTGTTGCAGGAGATTTTAGGAGTAGCACAGGAGAAGCTGCCGTTTGCCAACCTGCTGGTGGGCACGGAAACCAGCGATGACGCCGCGGTATACCGCCTGAACGACCAACAGGCGATCATCGCCACCACGGATTTTTTCATGCCCATCGTCGACGATCCGTTCGATTTCGGCCGCATCGCCGCAACCAACGCGCTGTCCGACGTGTATGCGATGGGCGGCACGCCGATCATGGCGCTGGCCATCGTCGGCATGCCGATCAACAAACTGTCGGTCGAAACCATACGCGCCATCCTGCAAGGCGGTGAATCGGTGTGCCGGGCAGCGGGCATCCCGCTGGCGGGCGGGCACTCCATCGATTCTGTCGAACCGATCTACGGACTGGTGGCGATCGGCATCGTGCATCCCGACAGGCTCAAGAAAAACAGCAGTGCCCGGGCGGGCGACGTGTTGATACTCGGCAAGGGTCTGGGCGTCGGCGTGCTGGCTGCGGTACTGAAGAAGGATATGCTTTCCGCCGCTGGCTATGCACAGATGATCGCAAGCACCACGCAACTGAATGCGGTCGGTGCGCAACTGTCCGCGCTGGATGCGGTGCATGCGCTGACCGATGTGACCGGTTTCGGCTTGCTCGGCCATCTGCTGGAAATGTGCCGCGGCTCTGGCCTGGCTGCAGAGCTCGAGTTCGACCGGGTGCCCGTCTTGTCCGAGGCATTGCCGCTGGCCCGGCAGGGTTATGGTCCCGGCGCGATAGACCGCAATCTGGCCAGCTACGGGCATGAAGTGGATTTCTCGGCACAGCTGGAGAATTGGCAGCGCCGCCTGTTGGCCGATGCGCAGACCAGCGGCGGATTGCTGGTCGCCGTTGCCGCAGATGCCGTGGACCAGGTGTTGTCCGCATTCAATGCCGCCGGATTCGCTCAGGCCGCGGTGATCGGCAGCATGCAACCGGGTGCTGCGCGGGTGAAGGTGAGCTGACAGCAAGCAACGAACATGGGTCATCGTATCAAGCAGCTGTTGCTGATTTGCGTGTGCGTTTTTGCAATGCACACGCAGGTGATGGCCGATTCGCTTTCCGATTCGGCCAGGTTTCTGGATGCCAAGCGCGCGCTGGACGAGGGTGATTATGCTAAAGCGGGCCGCCTGCTCAGGCCGTTGGCGGAGCAGGGTCTGGCCGAGGCGCAATTATCGCTGGGCTTGTTGTACGCACAGGGTAGCGGTGTGTCCCGGGATGACCGGGAGGCGGTGAAGTGGTATCGGCTCGCCGCAGCTCAGGGTTATGCCGACGCACAATTCAATCTCGGTCTGACCTACGCCAGCGGAGAAGGCGTCACCCAGGATTATCAGGAAGCGGCCCGCTGGTATCGGCTCGCGGCCGAGCAGGGTCTGGATGAGGCCCAGGACAATCTGGGCAATCTGTACGCCGATGGCCGGGGGGTGCCCCAGGATTACAAAGAGGCGATGAAGTGGCACCGGCTGGCTGCGGAGCAGGGACTGGGCAATGCGCAATACAACCTGGGTGCGATGTATTTTCTCGGGCAGGGTGTCGCCCGGAATTACCACATCGCGCTGCGCTGGTGGAAACCGGCGGCGCAACAGGGCCTGGTCAAGGCACAATTCAATCTCGGTTTGATGTATGAGCATGGGCAGGGTGTAACCCGTGATTATCCGGAGGCGCTGAAGTGGTATCGTCTCGCCGCGGAACAGGGCGATGTAAAATCACAATTGAATCTCGCCGTGATGTACGGCAACGGTCAGGGCGTCCCCCAGGATTATGCGGCGGCCTATATGTGGGTCTATCTGGCTGCTGCACGTGCCGCATCAGGCGACATCGCGCAGCTCTCTGCCGCGGTGCTGAGCGCAGTCGCAAAACAAATGGACCCCGCGCAGATCGCCGCAATGCAGGAACGCGCGAGAAGATGCAGCGCAAACGACTTCAAGGGTTGCCAGTAGCCATTCCGGTCGCGCGGCACTATTTCAGCACGACACTGGTTCAACACTGCACCGGCATTTCAGCGCGCTACCGCCAGTTCATCCCACTCCGTGGTATAGCGTTGCGACACATTGCCGCGCCGCATCGCCCAGCTTTTTCTGACGCCTTCACCGAGCAGTTGCATCGTTCCGCTGCCCATGCGGCGGTTGATCCGGTCCAGCGTGGCCATCAGGGTCGTGGATTTTTGTTGTGCCGCGACATCTTCGAACAGCGTGCGCGGTCTTGCCGTCGCGGCGATGATCCCGGTGAGCATCACACCGGCCTTCTGGTATGCGTAACCGCTGCGGTAGATCTGTTGCAGGCCACGCAGCGCGGCATGGCACAGTAGTCGCGTGTCATCGGTGGGCTCGGACAGCGGCAGCAGCATGCTGGGTTGATACTGCTCCGTGTTTTCTTTATGCGGGTTGGTGCGGATGTAAACCTGTATCCCGCCCGCCAGGGAATGCTGGTCGCGCAATTTTTCGGCAGCGCGGCTGGTGTAGGCGACGACCGCCTGTTCCAGGTCGGCCAGCAGCGCAACCGATGTGCCGAACGAACGCGAGCAGATGATCTGCCGGCGCGGCGGCGTGACCTCGTCCAGGCCTATGCAGTTTTCGCCATTCAGTTCCGCGACGATACGTTCCATCACCACGCCGAACTCGGCGCGCACGCGTTTCGCCGGACTGCATTTCAATTCCAGCACCGAGTCTATGCCCATCTGCTGCAGGCGTTCGGCGCTGCGCCTGCCCACGCCCCATACTTCGCCGACCGCGATCTTCGCGAGCAGGTTGTCCAGCATGCGCGGCGACATCGCATTGAGATCGCATACGCTGTGGAACTGTTTGTGCTTCTTGGCGACATGATTGGCGAGCTTGGCCAGGGTCTTGCTGGGCGCGATGCCCAGGCATACCGGGATGCCCACGCATTGCCTGATGTGCTCGCGTATCGTTTGCGCGTAGCTGGTCAGGTCGGATAGTCCATCCATGCCAGTCAGATCGAGGAAGCATTCGTCTATCGAATAGATCTCCTGCTCCGGACTGAATTGCGACAGCAGCCGCATCACCCGGTTGGAGATGTCGGCGTACAGCGGGTAGTTGGAAGACAGCGCGATGATGCCGTGGCGTCTGGCGATGTCTTTCAACTGGAACCACGGCACGGCCATCTTGATGCCCAGGTCTTTGACTTCCTGCGAGCGCGACACCACACAGCCGTCGTTGTTGGAGAGCACCACCACCGGTTTTCCGTCCAGCCGCGGCTGGAACAGGCGCTCGCAGGAGACATAAAAGTTGTTGCAGTCGATTAACGCAATTGATCGCATGATGCAACCCGGTTGTAGGGTGGATAAGCGCAGCGCATCCACCGCGGTGAATCCGCCGAAGCGAGTTGGTGGATGCGCTGCGCTTATCCACCCTACAGTGCTGTTTCGTGTGTTTCGTACTTTTCGTGGACCAATCGCTGTTTACAGGAAATGGGTGGATGCGCTGCGCTTATCCACCCTGCAGTGCTAGCGCTTTCCCATGATTCAGACCTTGTGCACGTTCCAGCTCACCACGCCCCAGATGGCAAGATCCTGTTCCGGCTTGATGTGCAGGTCGGGATAAGAAGGGTGCGCTGCGCGCAATATCTGCCCGTCCGGCGTGTGCAGCAGTTGCTTCACGGTGAATTCACCATCCAGCACCGCGATCACCACGCAACCGTGCGTGACCGGCAGCGCGCGATCCACCACCAGCAGGTCGCCGTCGAAGATGCCGCGCCCGCGCATCGAATCGCCCGCCACGCGCATGAAGAAGGTACTCTCGCGATGCTGGATCAGGTGTGCATCCAGGCTAAGGTGCTGTTCCACATAATCATCGGCGGGGGACGGGAAGCCGGCCGGTACCGCAGTGCGCAGCAGGGCGCGTTGCCGGTAGAACAGCTCCTTGTTGGGATGGGTCAGCGACAGCAGGCCGCGCACGGTGCGTGGTACCTGCGTATCTGTATAGCGGGAATGGGCTGCGGTGTGCATAGCGATCACTTGCGGTATTTGCGGATCAGGCCGGTCATCACACCGAATATCTCCAGCGTGCCCTGCGGACGTATGATCGGATAGGCCTGGTTGGCGGGGCGCAGGATGTACTTGCCGCGCTCCTTGTCCAGGGTCTTCAGCGTGAATTCGTTGTCCACGATGGCCACCACGATATCGCCGACATTCGCCAGATTGCGTTTTTCCACCACCGCGACATCGCCGTCATGGATACCCGCTTCTATCATCGAATCGCCCCTGACCGGGATCAGCGTGGTCTCGGACGGCCTGTCGATGAGCATCTCGTCGATGACGAAATACTCGCCCTGGGTCGCCGTGACGGAAACCGGCATGCCGGCCTGCACAGAAGATTCGGCCAGCGGCCGCGCGAAGAACGCGCGCGACGGGATCCACGCGCCGTCCGGGGTGCGCTCGATAAAACCGGCCGCGTTCAGGCGCATCAGGATGGCCTTGACCCAGGACTTGGAGGCGATGCCGAACACATCGCACAGCTTGGCGTAAGAAGGGATGCTCTTCCAGTCGGCGTAATAGTCCTGGAGCTTGGCGAGATATTCGCCGTCTTTGGGATTGAAATCGGGTGTATTGGAATCGGTCATGGCAAGATTGATACAGAACGAACGTGCTGCACTGTAAAGAACGTTCGTTCTTTTGTCAACCGGCGTGACTTACTTATCTCTCACACTCGCGGGATAACCGGCGGCTTGCCCGCCAGTGCAGGCTGGGGAGAGTGTGTGATCAATATTCGGAATATTTTTTTGAACTGCCGCGTACTTTCTCCGCCGGGTACTTCACCGCGTTCTTTTCCAGCTTGTGCAGCGCGGCTTCGAGCAGATTCACATCCAGTTTGTCCGACAGACGCACCAGATACAGCAGGATATCGGCCAGCTCCTCCGCCACGACGGCTTTCTTTGCGGCATCGAGACTGCCCGATTGGGCCTCGGTGAGCCACTGGAAATGTTCCATCAGTTCGGCGACTTCGACCATCAGCGCCATGTTCAGATTCTTCGGCGAGTGGAACTGGTCCCAGTCGCGCGCCTCGGCGAACGCGCGCAGCCTGTCGCGCAACATCAGCAGATCGGATTGCTTGGTCATGGGGTGGCTCCGGTAAGTGGCGGTATCGGCGGCTATTGTAATACGCGGCGCGGCGCGGCATCATGCGCTCTGATCATCGACAGGGCGGGGATGCATATCATGGACGAATATATCTTCTTCGATGCCGGCTTGCGCGACAGGTTCGTGCAGCATGCCGTGGAACTGGGTGTGCCGTGCGAGTCGCGGGATGACCCCCTGGGTCTGGTCGTCGCGGTGCCGGAGGATCTGGATGACGATCTGGTGGACAAGCTGGAAGCGCGCTACGACGAACTGCAGGACGAGCAATCCGGCCTGATGTCGCAAACCAAAGGCGGACTCGGGCAACTGGCCGGATTCAGGCTGGTGCTGCCGGACGGGCAGGTCTGCACGGTGCCGCTGCGGACGGACATGGCCAATCGCCTGGTGGCCAGCTTCAGCGCCGAGGAGATACAGCTGTTGTTCGAGACCGTGGCACGCAGCGCGCTGAATCCCAAAGACAGTCATCTGTGCGAATTGCTCAGGGCCGACGCAAAACCGAACTGAAGCCATCTAACCATCCCAATGTAATTTCTTGGGAGAGCGTGGTTATTCATGGTGATATAACAACGGAAAATTGCTCTCACGAGGTAAGATGAGTTTTCTCAATCGGGTTAATATCTGCCGCGTATGGACCTATCACCCGTGCTATTAGCGAAAGGTAACAGCCCCCATGATGGCATTGTGAATTTTCTCAACAAGGCTGTGCGCGTATTTGGAAAGTACAATAGCACTTGGAAGTAACTTCCCCATTAATTGTCCGTCATAAGGTTTAGTACTAGGATTGTGTATATGAAACACGGTAGGAATGATCCGTGCCTTTGCGGGAGCGGGAAAAAATACAAGAATTGCTGTCTGGGGAAAATCGAATCCCGACCTCTGGAGCCGTCATCCGCAGAACTCAATCAGTTGGCCGCATTATCCAATGCGGGTAGGCATATTGAAGTGGAAATTCGAGCGGGTTCACTTCTTAAGCTTTTTCCCAATGCGGGCGCGGTCTGGAAATTGTTGAGTGTCGCCCTTCATATGCAGGGCAAGGACCCGCTGTTTGCTTTGCAACAAGCGGTATACCTGTTGCCTGACGATGCCAAAGCCCACAATAATTTGGGCAATGCACTGCATGATCTGGGCCAATTCGACAATGCTGTGGCTGAATTCCGCCGGGCAGTTGAACTGAATCCGAAACTTGCCGAGGTATATCACAATCTGGGCATCGCGCTAAATAGTCTCGGCAAGCTGAATGAGGCGGCGACCAATTACCGCCATGCTTTGAAGATCAAACCAGATTATGCCGATGCGCATAACAATTTGGGCATCACCCTGAATCATCTCGGACAACTCAACGACGCATTGGCAAGTTACCGCAAAGCTTTGGAATTCACGCCGGATCACATCAATGCGCAAAATAACCTGCTGTACACCTTGACCTATGCTACCAGTTACGATCCTGCCTATTACCTTGCTGAATCTATTAAATACGGCAGGATGGCGGCCAAAAAAGTGGCAACCCGATTTACTGCCTGGCAATGTGCCGCCCGGCCGGCGCGCCTGCGTGTCGGGCTGGTGTCGGGCGATTTCCGCAGTCATTCCGCCGGTCATTTTTTAGAGGCTATATTGACTAAAATCGATCCGCTCAGCATTGAACTGATCGCATACCCGACATACAACAAGCAAGACGCACTCACAGCACGCATCCGTCCATATTTCTTGGCCATGAAACCACTTTTTGGTAAAAGCGATGAAGCCGCTGCCAGGCTGATCCATGCCGACGGAGTGCATGTTCTGTTGGATCTTTCAGGCCATTCCAAACACAACAGGCTGCCGCTATTTTCCTGGAAGCCCGCCCCGGTGCAGGTAAGCTGGCTGGGCTATTGGGCCACCACCGGCGTGGCGGAAGTGGATTATTTTCTGGCTGATGAAGCCGGTGTACCGGAAACCCAGCGGCAGTATTTCACCGAGTCCGTCTGGTATCTGCCAGATACCAGATTGTGTTTCACTCCTCCGGCAGTCGATCTTCCCGTTGCGGCTTTGCCCGCCCTGCAAAATGGCTACATCACTTTTGGTTGTTTCCAGAGCTTGGCCAAGGTGCCGGATGAAGTGCTTGCAGTGTGGTCAAATATCCTTACTGCCTTGCCGGACGCACGTCTGCGCTGGCAGTGCAGTCAACTCTCAGACCCGGCGCTAGTCGCGCAATTCGTTGAACGTTTGCAGCAATACGGCATCGATCCAGCGCGGGTTGCAATGCATGGGGCGGTTGCCCGAGAGGTCTACCTGGCGGCGCATGCAGAAGTGGATATGATACTGGATACTTTCCCTTATCCGGGTGGCACGACCACCTGCGAAGCGTTGTGGATGGGTGTCCCCACTTTGACGCTTGCGGGCGACAGTCTGCTTGCCAGACAAGGTGCCAGCCTGCTTGCTGCAGCGGGGATGCCAGAATGGGTGGTGACGAATAGGGAGGATTATGTCGCCAAAGCGATCGCCTTGGCTTCCAACATTCCCATGTTGGCCACCCGGCGTTTAGGATTGCGTCAGCAGGTGCTGGATTCGCCGCTATTCGATGCCGCTCGATTTGCCAGGAATTTTGAGGATGCGCTTTGGGGTATGTGGCAGGCTTGGGACGATAAACAACAAGATGAAAAACCGGATAAGTAAATTGTTGGCTTTTTCTGCATTGGCGCAAGAAACTACAAGAGGTATAAAAAATGTTTTACGGAATTCCTAAGAGCAAGGGAGATGCTTTTAAACAGGCACTGGATACAATTTCTGATATCTATAAGGGGCAGACCTATTACAACGACATGCTGATAACAATAGAACGAAACTTGTCATTTCGGAACGATCAGAAATTCATGTCATGTTACGCAGCGGCTGTTACAAATGACCAGGAGCGTAGTCTTCTCTGGCGCTTGCATACGCTTGCGTGGGCCGCAAAGAATTCTTTGAATGTCGAAGGAGACTTTGTTGAATGCGGTGTCTTCAAGGGTTTCTGTTCAGGAGTGGTATTGAATTACCTGGATTTTCAGGACCTGTCTCGCAAAGCATATCTCTATGACACGTTCAGCGGGCTTCCCGACAAAACTTCAACAAATGAAGAAAGAGCCTGGAACGATTACTACAAAAAATTCGATGCGGACAGTCTATATGACGGGGTTCGCGATAAATTCTCCAGCTTCAAGAATGTCATTATTGTGCGCGGTATTGTGCCGGACACGTTTGAGGTCGCGGCCCCCGAAAAGATTGCTTTTCTGCATATTGACATGAATTCGGTTAGTGCTGAAATGCTGGCACTTGAGCATCTTTTCGATAAAGTGACTCCGGGCGGATTCATCGTGTTAGATGATTTCGGCTGGGTAAGCAACAGGAATCAAATGTTGGCTGAACTGGCGTTCATGAATGAGCGCGGCCACCATGTGATGGAGCTCCCAACGGGCCAAGGGGTGATCATCAAGCTTCCCTGAAAAATTGATCTGACAAACGCACAACCATAAGGCGTTTGTCGGGGCCGGGAAAAAATGCCAGCGGCTCATGGGGCGGGCTCGAATTAGTTTTGAGATTAATTTTTTGGAAGGCCGCTTGTAAAGAGTGGTGTGATATATAGCAATGCTGACGGGGACAATGGGGATTACATCCGGTACGATGGCGATGCCGGAAACACGGGTTAGCTCAGCATCACATTAGTTTTTTGGTCTGTCCCCTATTGCCCAGGGGCAAAAGGCAAGACCTCGACCCGGACCCCTCGACCCGAAGCAAAGAGAGTCGCTGATGCGGCTCTCTTTTTAGTTGGTATTCACATCGAATTTTGTGGAGCGGGCCATTATCGATGACGCGCGCATTAACAGTTGTTTCATAAGCAATCACACCTGCCGTGACTTCACCACCAAAAACACCCCAAGTAGACTCTGTATCAAATAGATGATGCTGGATACACCATGCAATATCTTGAACTTGCCCGCGAACGCGCTGTGCATCACATCAAGCGGCAATGCCTGCGCTTTAAGGTTCGTCATCACCGGCTGGATGCCGCACTGTATCGCCAGCGTCAGCAACAACATCGCAGCCACTATCCAGAACAACGGCTGACGCAATGCGACCCTGCCGGAACTAACATAGTGAAACACCAGCAGATACGCGCCGCACACCATGCCAAGATAAGCCACCAGAGAAAACATCTGCCCGGCAAGCAAGCCCGCCAGTTGTCTGTCAGGCTGGGCATAGAACAGCACTGGCACAGCGAGATAGCCTACTGCCCACATACCGCCGACCCAGGCGGCGATCAAGAGCGTGGCGAGATGCTGCGATATCTTTTTCATGACGGGCAGGGTAGCACAGGCTGGTATGAAGACAAGCGCGAACTGTTGAGCTGTCTGCCGCTGTACAATGTCACTTCATGCGCATGACTGACCATACGTTGCCGATAAATTCGACAAAGGAGCTTCCATGTATTACATCGTTGAAAGCAAAAAATCATTCGAGCAGGCCGCAACTGACCTGGAGGCCGCGGTAAAGCGCAACGAATTCGGCGTGTTGCACATCCATGATCTGGGCAATACCCTGCGCGGCAAGGGCGTCGCCTTCGCCGAGAATTGCAAAGTCTTCGAGGTGTGCAACCCCGGACAGGCAGCCAAAGTGCTGTCCACCGACATGCGTTTGAACATGGCGCTACCGTGCCGTATCTCGGTATACACCGAACAGGGCAAGACCATGATAGGCATGATCAAGCCTGAACCGATGCTGGCTTCATTGTCGCAGGACGCAACACTGGTCAAAGTGGCGCAAGAGGTAGAGGCCAGGACAACAAGGATGATCGATGAAGCCAGGTAGTTCGAGCGATACGAAAGCATCGTCATGACGCTGCTGCCGGTCTGGTCCGAACAGATAAAATATCTGGTAGGTATCTTCGCCATCCTGAATCCGCTCGGCGCCATACCGATCTATCTCAGCATGATGACAGATCGCCGACCAAACGTGATGCACCGCACGGCTTTCAAAGCATCCGTTGCTGTGGCGGTGATACTCATGCTTGCGATCTGGACGGGCGACAGTTTGTTGTCGTACTTCGGTATAGGTATTCCGGCATTCCGCATCGGGGGCGGGTTGCTGGTGTTGCTCATCGCGATATCGATGTTCGGTGCCAAAACCAGTCCGGCGCAGCACACCGAAGCCGAGCAGGCTGAAGGAGAAGCAAAGAACGACATCGCCGTCGTGCCGCTGGCGATCCCGCTGCTGGCCGGTCCCGGGGCCATCAGTCTGGCCATCGTCGATGCGCACCAGGCAGCCAGTTTTCCGGAAAAAATCGTGTTCAGTCTGGGGATACTCTGCGTGGTGGTTATAGTGTGGCTGGTGTTGCGGCTGGCCGAACCCATCGGCGAGCGACTGGGAACAAGCGGACTGAGTATCGCTACCAGGGTGATGGGCCTGATACTTGCCGCCATGGCGGTGCAATTCATGGCGGATGGTATGCTGGAATTATTCCCCGGTTTGTCGCATTGAGTGTATCCCGACCCGACAAAGCCATAACTTTGACAATACTGCCGTAAAACATCTAGAATTCGCGCCTTTGTTGCGCAGCCGACAGCAAAACTTGGTCGCTCAAGATTCAGCAGTTCAATATTGATGGACAAACACAAAGTGCGGCATCGCCGCACTTTGTGTTTGTCCAAAGAGAAAATCGAAAAGAATATATGCCTGATATTACTTTACCGGATGGTTCGCAACGCAGCTTTGCTCAACCCGTGACAGTCGCCACTGTTGCGCTCAGCATCGGTGCGGGGTTGGCGCGTGCCGCGCTGGCCGGGAAAGTGAATGGTCGTCTGGTTGATACCTCGTATCTGATCGAGCAGGATGCCGCACTGGCCATCGTCACCGACAAGGACGCGGATGGACTGGAAATCATCCGTCATTCCACCGCGCATCTGCTTGCTTATGCGGTCAAGGAGTTGTTTCCCGATGCACAAGTGACCATCGGTCCGGTGATCGAGAACGGTTTCTTCTACGATTTTTCGTATCAGCGTCCGTTCACGCCGGAAGATCTGGCGGCGATCGAAAAACGCATGGCGGAACTGGCCAAGCGCGACATCCCGGTGACGCGCAAGGTGTTGCCGCGCGACGCGGCGGTGGCATATTTCAAGAGCATCAACGAGTATTACAAGGCCGAGATCATTGCTTCGATCCCTGCCGGGGAAGATGTGTCGCTGTATACCGAGGGAGACTTTACCGATCTGTGCCGCGGCCCGCACGTTCCGTCCACCGGCAAACTGAAAGCCTTCAAGCTGATGAAACTGGCCGGTGCATATTGGCGCGGCGATTCGAAGAACGAGATGCTGCAGCGCATCTACGGTACGGCCTGGGCGAAGAAGGAAGAGTTGGACGCGTATCTGCATCAGATCGAGGAAGCCGAGAAGCGCGATCACCGCAAGCTGGGCAAGCAGCTGGAATTGTTCCACATGCAGGATTCGTCGCCCGGCATGGTGTTCTGGCATCCCAAGGGTTGGACGCTGTGGCAGGAAGTCGAACAGTACATGCGCCGCAAGTTCATCGAACACGACTATCAGGAAGTGCGTACCCCGACCATCATGGACCGGACGCTGTGGGAGAAATCCGGACACTGGGAAAACTATCACGACAACATGTTCACCACCGCATCGGAGAATCGCGATTACGCGGTGAAGCCGATGAATTGCCCCGGTCATGTGCAGATATTCAATCACGGCCTGCACAGTTACCGCGATCTGCCTTTGCGGCTGGCGGAATTCGGCTCATGTCACCGTAACGAGACCTCAGGTTCCCTGCACGGATTGATGCGCGTGCGCGGCTTCACCCAGGATGATGCGCATATCTTCTGCACCGAAGCGCAGGTGCAATCCGAAGTGTCCAAATTCATCGTGATGCTGAACGAGGTATATCGGGATTTCGGTTTTAGCGAGGTTTTGGTCAAGTTGTCCACCCGTCCGGAAAAAAGGGTGGGGTCGGATGAGACCTGGGACAAGGCCGAGGCGGGACTGGCATCGGCCCTGAAGCAGAACGGTCTGGCATATGATGTCCTGCCGGGCGAGGGCGCGTTCTACGGCCCCAAGGTGGAATTTACCTTGAAGGACAGTCTGGGCCGGATGTGGCAGTGCGGCACGATACAGCTGGACTTCAATCTGCCGGTGCGTCTGGGTGCCGAATTCGTCGATGAAGACAACAGCCGCAAACCCCCGGTAATGCTGCATCGCGCGATACTGGGCTCGATGGAGCGCTTCATCGGCATCCTCATTGAACACCATGCCGGCGCGTTCCCGCTATGGCTGTCGCCAGTTCAACTGGTGCTGATGAATATCTCGCAGGCACAGGAAGAATATGTGACCCAGATCGCTCTCAAGTTGCGGGCAGCCGGGATACGTATACAACTTGATTTGCGCAATGAGAAGATTACCTATAAAATACGCGAACATAGCTTGCAGAAATTACCTTATCAGCTGATCATGGGCGACAAGGAAGTGGCTGGAGGTTTGGTGGCCGTGCGTACCCGCAGTGGCGAAGATCTCGGACAAATGACGTTTGAAGCACTGCTTCAGCGTTTGCAAACCGAAATCCGAAACGGGTAACACGGCTTAAGTATTGTTTAAGTGGAGATATTGCAATAGCACAAGATAAATCGCAGCGCCTGAATGAGATGATCACCGCACCACAGGTGCGACTCATAGGTGTAGAAAAAGAGCCCCTCGGGATTGTAGCCATCGCAGAAGCATTGCGTATGGCAGATGAAGCGGAGTTGGACTTGGTGGAGATTTCGCCGTTAGCGGACCCACCCGTGTGTCGCATCATGGACATCGGCAAATTCAAATATGCCGAGAGCAAAAAGCTGCATGAAGCCAAACTCAAGCAAAAGCAGGTTCAGATCAAAGAAATAAAATTTCGTCCGAATACGGATGAAGGCGATTACAATATCAAGTTGCGCAACTTGATCAAGTTTCTGGATGAGGGCGACAAAACCAAAGTCACGCTGCGTTTCCGCGGTCGTGAAATGGCCCACCAGGAGATCGGTATGCGCTTGATCGAGCGCGTCAGAGCCGATCTGGTGGAGCATGGTGTAGTTGAGCAGTTCCCCAAGATGGAAGGCCGGCAAATGGTGATGGTGTTGTCGCCCAAGCTTGGCAAAAGCCTGGCAAAAAGCAAGACGGAGTAAGCTCTCGCCTAACAGTTTCAGCAGTGGTTGACTCGGCATAAGTGGACGGTCGGGTCGATGTGGCAAACAGTCCCAATAAAAAGTGGTGTGTGGGTAATCAAGCTTTTCCATGGGGAAACACCTGGCACCATAACTTAATGGAGTAGTCATGCCTAAAATGAAAACCAAAAGCGGTGCAAAAAAACGCTTTGTCGTTCGCGCTGGTGGCAGCATCAAGCGCGCAAGTGCGTTCAAGCGTCACATCCTGACCAAGAAGACCACCAAGAACAAACGTCAATTGCGCGGTATCACTGAGGTCCACGCAACCAACACAGCATCGGTTCGCGCCATGATGCCTTACGCATAAGGAGCAGACCATGCCAAGAGTAAAACGTGGAGTAACAGCACGCGCAAGTCACAAGAAGGTCCTCGACCTGGCCAAGGGTTATCGCGGCCGCCGCAAGAATGTCTATCGTATCGCCAAACAGGCGGTGATGAAGGCTGGACAATATTCTTATCGTGATCGTCGTCAAAAGAAACGCCAGTTCCGCACTTTGTGGATCGCGCGTATCAACGCGGCAGCACGCGAGCAGGGAATGACGTACAGCGTATTCATGAACGGCCTGAAGAAGGCATCGATCCAGGTTGACCGCAAGGTATTGTCTGATATCGCTGTGTTCGACAAGGCAGCGTTTGCACAATTCGTGGTGCAAGCCAAAGCCAGCCTCGGCGTTTAAGCGGTATCGCTGAACAAAAAAGGAGGCTAACCGCCTCCTTTTTTGTTTCTGATGTCCCGTTAAGATTCTGATATCAATTTTTACTGGTGACAGGGATGGAAGAACTTCAAAAAATTCTCGAACTTGCACTCAAACAGTTTGCTGCGATAGGCGATGAGGCAGAATTGGAGCAGGTCAAAGCCCGCTATCTGGGCAAGGACGGCAGCCTGACGTTATTGCTCAAAGGCCTGGGCAAATTGTCTGCGGATGAGCGACCCGCAGCCGGCGCGCGCATCAATCAGGTCAAGCAGGCTATCGAAGCCGCACTGCAGCAACATCGCGATGCACTGCAGCAAAGCAAGCTGGCGCAAAAGCTGGCGGCAGAATCGCTGGATGTGACGTTGCCCGGTCGCGGCATGGGAACCGGTGGTTTGCATCCGGTTACCCGCACGCTGGAGCGCATCGAGCAGTTGTTCCATTCGCTGGGTTTTGCGACCGCATCCGGTCCGGAGATCGAACGCGATTTCTACAATTTCACCGCGCTGAACATCCCGGAAAACCATCCGGCACGCGCGATGCACGATACCTTTTACATCGACCCTCAGCACGTGTTGCGCACCCATACTTCACCTGTGCAGGTGCGTTATATGGAAGACCACCAGCCGCCGTTAAAGATCATCTCTCCGGGGCGCGTCTACCGCGTCGATTCGGATGCCACGCATTCCCCGATGTTTCATCAGGTGGAAGGCCTGTGGGTAGACGAAGACATCAGTTTTGCCAATCTCAAGGGCGTGGTGCAGGATTTCCTGCAGCGATTCTTCGAACAGGACGATTTGCAGGTGCGGTTCCGCCCTTCTTTCTTCCCGTTCACCGAGCCATCTGCCGAAATGGATATGAGCTGGAACGGTGGATGGCTGGAGATCGGCGGTTGCGGTATGGTACATCCCAACGTACTGAAGCACGTCAACATCGACAGCGAAAAATATCTCGGGTTTGCGTTTGGCCTGGGAGTAGAGCGCCTGGCGATGTTGCGCTACGGCGTGAACGACTTGCGCCAGTTTTACGAGAGCGATCTGCGCTTTCTCAAACAATTCAACTGAACTGATCGCCATGAAATTTTCCGAGAATTGGTTAAGAACCTGGGTAGATCCCGAGCTGTCCAGTGACGAACTGGCCCATCTGCTGACCATGGCGGGCCTGGAAGTCGAAGGGCTGGATTCTGTTGCGCCCGCATTCACCAATGTGGTGGTAGGCGAAGTGCTGGAAGTGGTCAGGCATCCCAACGCAGATCGTCTGAATGTTTGCCAAGTGAATGTCGGCGAAGCGGCCCCGCTGAATATCGTGTGTGGTGCGGCGAATGTCGCGGTCGGCGTGAAAGTGCCCTGCGCGCGCATCGGTGCGGTGCTGCCCGGCGACTTTGTTATCAAGCAGGCCAAGGTGCGCAATGTCGAATCGTTCGGCATGCTGTGTGCTGAAAAGGAGCTCGGCCTGGCTGAACAAAGCGATGGACTGTGGTTGCTGCCCGACGATGCGCCGGTCGGCAAAACATTGCGTGAGTATCTGGAGCTGGATGACAACCTGTTTACACTGAAGCTGACGCCCAACCGCAGCGATTGTTCCGGCATGGTCGGCATTGCGCGCGAAGTCGCGGCGCTGACTGGCAGCGAACTCGACCCGCTGGATATCCTGACACAGCCAGTCACCTTGTCCGAGCAATTGCCGATCAAGGTGTCGGATGCGCAGTCCTGTCCGCTATATTGCGGGCGTTTGATCCGCGCTGTGAATGCGGCGGTGGCCACGCCGGACTGGATGCTGCGCAGACTGGAGCGCAGTGGCCTGCGCGCTATCAGCGCGGTAGTGGACATCACCAACTATGTGATGCTGGAGTTGGGGCAGCCTCTGCATGCCTTTGATGCGGCCCGGCTGTCCGGCGGGATCACGGTACGCAGGGCACGCAAAAAAGAATCCTTGATCCTGCTCAATGAGCAGAATGTGGAGCTGGACGAAACCGTGCTGGTCATCGCCGACGATGCCCGCGTGCTGGCATTGGCCGGTATCATGGGCGGGCAGGGTAGTGGGGTCGAAACGACATCGCAGGATATATTTCTGGAGAGCGCATTCTTCCATCCCGACGCGATTGCCGGCCGGGCACGCCGTTTCGGACTGGCGACCGATTCATCGTTCCGCTTCGAGCGCGGGGTGGATTTTGCAGCGACCCGTCAGGCCATGGAACGTGCCACACAATTGCTGCTGGAGATCTGCGGCGGCAACGCCGGCGCGATCAGCGAAATACGTGGTCAATTGCCATCGCGTGATCCGATTGCGTTACGTCGGTCGCGCGTTGCGCGCGTACTCGGCATCGAGATGGATAACCAGCAGATCGCAACCCTGTTCAAGCGCCTGCAATTCGACTTCACCGCGAATGGCGACGACTTCCTGGTCACCCCGCCGAGCTTCCGCTTTGACCTGTCCATCGAGGCCGATCTGATCGAAGAGCTGGCACGCCTGCACGGCTACGACCATATCCCCGCCCTGGCGCCGCAAGCTGCTTTCAGCATATTGCCCTGCAGCGAGTTACAGCGCCCATTGCCACAAATTAAAAGATTGCTGGTGGCACGAGATTACCAGGAGACCGTGAATTATTCCTTCCAGGAAGCGCAGGTCGAGCGTGAGCTGTGCGGCAACGAACATCCCGTCGCGTTGCAAAATCCGATCGCCAGCAATCTGGCGGTGATGCGCAGCAGTTTGATCGGCGGTTTGGTCGGGGCATTGAGATTCAATCTTAATCGCAAGCAACTCAGGGTGCGACTGTTCGAGGTCGGCGCATGCTTTGCAAAAGCAGGCCATGATTATGTGCAGTGCCAGCGATTGTCCGGACTATGCTATGGCGATGCCCAAACCGAGCAATGGGGATTAGCCGCCAGACCGGTGGATTTCTACGATGTCAAAGCGGACGTGGAGGCATTATCCACGCCCGGCGGTTTGACTTTTGTTGCGGCAACCCATCCGGCTTTACATCCCGGACGCTCCGCGCAGATTTATAGTGGCGATCAGATGGTCGGCTGGATAGGCGAACTGCATCCGCATTGGCAGCAGCAGTACGACATCACACTGGCCTGTGTGTGGTTCGAGATCGATTTGGAAGTATTGACCCGGACACGGGTACCGCTGATGAGCGAAATTTCAAAATTCTTGCCGGTGCGACGCGATCTGGCAGTGGTGGTCGACGAGAATATCGCTGCGCAGACCTTGCTGGATGAGATGCTGCAGGTTTCCGCGCCCTATGTGTCAGAAGTCACGCTGTTCGATGTGTATCGCGGCAAGGGTGTGGAGCAAGGTAAAAAAAGCCTTGCATTCCGTGTGTTATTGCAAGATACTCATAAAACACTCACGGAGTCTGAAATTGAGCCCAGCATCTCCCAACTTGTAAGTGTGTTGCAAAGCCACGGTGCGCAGTTACGCATGTAACTCCAAACAGATGGAATTGGATCAAAGGAAACATATGACTACAACATTAACAAAAGCCGAATTGGCAGATCAACTGTTCGCAAAAGTGGGGCTCAACAAGCGCGAAGCCAAAGATATGGTGGAAGCATTTTTTGAGGAAATCCGTGCGCAATTGGAACAGGGCGAGAGCGTAAAGCTGTCCGGTTTCGGAAACTTTCAGCTGCGCGACAAGCCGCAGCGCCCCGGGCGCAACCCCAAGACCGGCGAAGAGATCCCAATCACCGCGCGCCGTGTCGTGACCTTTCATCCCAGCCAAAAATTGAAGACCATGGTGGAAAAGTCCTATCATGGAAAACCACAAGCCTAACTCCGAACTCCCACCGATCCCTGCAAAACGTTACTTCACCATCGGCGAGGTCAGCGAATTGTGCGGCGTCAAAGCGCATGTGCTGCGCTATTGGGAGCAGGAATTCACCCAGCTCAAACCGGTCAAGCGCAGCGGCAACCGGCGCTATTACCAACATCATGAAGTGATGCTGATAAGGCGTATACGTGAATTGTTGTACGGGCAGGGGTTCACCATCAGCGGGGCGCGGAATCTTCTGGATAATCCGATCCCGGTTGGAACTCGAGCCGCCGCTTCTTCTGCAACAACGAATATCGCAGTGTTGCGTCAGGAAATAAAAGAAGTCATCTCTATGCTGAACGGCTGATTGCGCGCAGGCAATATTCCGCTGCTACTCGGATTTCTGCACCTGGCCTACAAAAAGGATCTGCGGAAAGCTCCGGTTGAGTTCCTTGCTGTAGAAGCCGGTCATCACCACCCCTTTGCTGTAGCGGACATGGTCGCTGGGATTGACATCCAGCTTGTTGCCGGCCAACCATATCAGTTGCTGCTTGTCATTGACCACTTCAAGATAGGTATAGGCAGCAGCCTGGATAACCTGGCTTACCGTTCCCCGGTTGGGCAACTGGATCTGGATTTCCTTGCGCGCGGCGATTTTTGCCTTGTATGCCTGGAGATCTGATTCATGTCCCCAGTATCCGAAGTCGGCAGACGAATTGAACGTCGCATACTCTACACTGGATAAATATTGATCCCGATTGGTGCCTCCGATCACGTAGACCCAGTCTTTGTATGTAACCACACTGAACATGCCGCGCGCGACGCTGAGAGGCGTGGTCATTTCCCAAGGGGACAAGCGCCCGTCGCTGTTCACTTTGCTCTTTTCCACGCTGTCGAGAAACTCCAGACCGGTCAGGCCGCCCAGCGCAAAGAGGTAATCGCCATGCTTGGCGGTAGACAGTCCATAGCGGCCGACTTGCAAGGGTTCGGTCATTTTCCAGTCGCGTATCTTCTGTTCGCCCAACGCAGACCATTCGACATCGGTGATACCTACACCCTTGTCCTGGTCATGTCCGCCGATCACATAAGCAGATGACCCCCATTGCTTCACTCCGTTCACATAACGGGGCATCAGCATGGTTTTGTCTTCAAGCCGCCATTCCCCGAGACTACCGTCGGGCATGAAGTCGGCGCGTTCAACCGTATCCAGAAGAACGCCGCCGAATCCGCCAAAAGAATATATCGAGGTATCCGTTGCAATAAGCTTGCTGCAACGACGTGGCACGATCATAGGATTCTTCTCTGTTTCCCATGGTCCCAGGGTACCGTCAGGCAATATATGGGCACGTTCGGCGCTGCGCAACAAATTATGACCGTTTGGGCCATTGCCGCCCCCGACCACATAGATCGAACCGTTATGCACCACGGCATCGATAAAACCGCGAGCTTCATTCATAACCGGGCCCTTTTGCCATGGGCCAAGTGAACCATCTTTGTGTATTCTGGTGAATTCGGTGGTATTTAGAAAATCATTGCCGTCCACGCCGCCGATCAGATAAAGCGTGTCGTCGACTGCCACAAGCGCCGAACCTGCGCGAGCAGTGGAAATGCTAGAGGCGGCCTTCCAGTCGGGAACCCAAAGTTTGTTTTGCGTACCACATGCGGTCAGCGCACACAGCAGGGTGAACATTGCTATCTTTTGCATAAGGATTTCTCTCAAATTGTTTACGAACGGCTGCTAATGACCAATGATCTATGCTGCTTGTAGATTGCCAGAACCTTCAATGATACACATCATGGCTAGTCAGGTCAGCACAGTTTCAACCGAAGTATGGAGGTTGCGTTGCGAACTAACTTGGACTAAACTAGTCCTAGTTCGGGAGGTGAATATGTTAAGACTGAGCAAAATGGCTGATTACAGTACCCAGGTGATGACCTATATGGCGCGTGACCAGGCTGTCCACAGTGCCAGCGAGGTTGCGTCAGGGTTGGGTATCGCCGCGCCCACGGTGAGCAAGATACTCAAAGTGCTGGTGCGCAGGAATCTGGTGGAGTCGGTGCTAGGTGCCAAAGGTGGATACATGTTGGCGCGTCATCCATCAGAGATATCGGTTGCCGAAATCATCAATGCGATGGACGGTCCGATATCCATCACCGAATGCAGCGGCAGCACCATCTGCGAGCGCGAGTCGACCTGTTCGACCCGCAGTAATTGGCAAGGGATCAATCACATCATCCAGGACGCGCTGGAAAAAGTGAACCTTGCCGAAATGGTCACGCCCAAACAACAGATTGTGGACTTGAGCGGACTTCGTACACGCGGAAATTATGCATAAGTTATTGGAGATGGAAATGGCAATCACATTGACGGAATCAGCAGCATTACATATACGCAAGCAGATTGAAAAAAACGGCAACGGCATCGGGCTGCGTCTGGGCGTCAAAAAATCTGGTTGCAGCGGCTTTGCCTATACCATGGATATCACGCAGGAAGTTTCTGAAAACGACAGGGTATTCGAGAATTTTGGCGCAAAGCTGGTGGTAGATGCTGACAGCCTGCCGTTTCTGGAGGGAACTGAGCTCGCGTACGTAAAGGAGGGATTGGGGCATGTGTTCAAGTTCAACAATCCCAATGTCAAAAATCAATGCGGTTGCGGCGAAAGCTTTGCAGTCTGAGGACTTACCATGAGCACGGCATTACATAATCTGGTCAATCAGCCATACAAACATGGCTTTGTCACCGACATCGAAACCGAGGCGGTGCCCAAGGGCCTCAGCGAAGACGTGATACGCATGATCTCGAAAAAGAAAAACGAGCCGGAATGGCTGCTCGAGTTCCGTCTTTCGGCCTATCGGCACTGGCTGACCCTGGAAGAGCCGTCATGGGCGAACGTCAGTTACCCCAAGATCGATTTTCAGGACATCATCTATTTTTCCCAGCCCAAACCGAAAAAGAAGCTGGATAGCATGGACGAGGTCGATCCGGAATTGCGCCGCACCTTCGAAAAACTCGGCGTGCCGCTGCACGAGCAGAAATTGATGTCCGGCGTTGCGGTCGACGTGATCTTCGACAGCGTATCGGTGACCACGACCTACAAAGCCAAGCTGGCCGAGATCGGCATCATATTCTGCTCGTTCTCGGAAGCGGTGCGCGAATATCCCGAACTGGTGAAGCAATATCTGGGCAGCGTGGTACCGGCCGGCGACAATTTTTACGCTTCGCTCAACTCTGCGGTGTTCACCGACGGTTCGTTCTGTTTCATCCCGAAGGGGACCAAATGCCCGATGGATCTGTCCACTTATTTCCGGATCAACACCGAGGGCTCTGGGCAGTTCGAGCGCACGCTGATCATCGCCGAGGAAGGCAGCTCGGTGTGTTATCTGGAAGGATGCACGGCTCCGCAGTTCGACACCAACCAGTTGCATGCGGCGGTGGTCGAACTGATTGCGCTGGACAATGCCGACATCAAATATTCGACGGTGCAAAACTGGTATGCCGGCGACGAGAACGGCAAAGGCGGGATATACAATTTCGTCACAAAACGCGGCCTGTGCAAGGGTATCAATTCGAAAATATCCTGGACACAGGTAGAGACCGGCTCGGCGATCACCTGGAAGTATCCGAGTTGCGTTCTCTTGGGCGACAACTCGATAGGTGAATTCTATTCGGTGGCGCTGACCAACCATCTGCAGCAGGCCGATACCGGAACGAAGATGATCCATCTCGGCAAGAACACCCGTAGCAAGATCATCTCCAAAGGAATCTCTGCGGGTCGCTCGAGCAACTGTTATCGCGGCTTGGTCAAGGTCGTCGGCCGGGCGACCGGGGCCAGGAACTATTCTCAATGCGATTCGATGCTGATTGGAGATCGCTGCGAAGCGAGTACTTTTCCGACACTGGATATACAGAACACCACGGCAACCATAGAGCACGAGGCATCGACGTCCAAGATCGGCGAAGACCAGATGTTCTTTTTTGCGCAGCGCGGCATCGGTTCGGAAGAAGCCATCTCGATGATCATCAACGGCTTTTGTAAGGACGTGTTCGTGCATCTGCCTATGGAATTTGCGGTCGAGGCAACCAAGTTGCTCGGCCTGAAACTTGAAGGGAGCGTAGGGTGATCAAGCAAGGCAGCAAAATATTATTGGAAGTGAAGAATCTCAAGGCTGAAGTTGCCGGTGTGGAGATTCTGAAAGGTGTGGACCTGACCGTGCGTGCCGGAGAAGTGCATGCCATCATGGGCATCAACGGTTCCGGCAAGAGCACCTTCTCCAAAGTGATCGCGGGACATCCCGACTATGCGGTAACCGGCGGCCAAGCCAGCTTCGCAGGCAAGGACCTGTTCACGCTTGCCCCTGAAGCGCGGGCAAGGGCGGGCATCTTCCTGGCCTTCCAGTATCCGGTCGAGATTCCCGGCGTATCCAACAGCGCCTTGTTGCGGCTGGCCTACAACACGCTGCAGACGGAGCGCGGCCTGGAAGAACTGGACCCGCTCGAATTCGACGATCTGATACAGGAAAAGATCAAGGTGGTGGAAATGGATGCCAGCTTCCTCGGCAGGAGTGTGAACGAGGGGTTCTCCGGCGGCGAGAAGAAGCGCAACGAGATCCTGCAAATGGCCGTGCTGGCGCCCAGCCTGGCGATACTGGACGAGACTGATTCGGGACTGGACATCGACGCGTTACGTATCGTGGCCAAAGGCGTGAACAGTCTGCTCACCGCCGATAATGCCGTGGTGATGGTGACGCATTACCAGCGCCTGCTTAACTACATCGTGCCGGATTACGTGCATGTGATGGACGGCGGTCGCATCGTCAGGACCGGCGGCAAGGAACTTGCGCTGGAACTGGAGGCGCGCGGTTACGATTGGGTGAGGGCCGCGGCGTGAGTCTGAACAGGGAACAATGCTTCGAGCAATTGCTGCTCGGCAAAACCGTCAAATCGGAAAGCTGGCTGCAGCGTATCCGTTTGGATGCACTGGAACGCGCGGCTACGCTGAATTTCCCGCCAGCCAGTCATGACGACTGGCGTTTCACCGATTTGTCGTCGCTGTTCATGCACGGCTTCAGTTCGGTAGATTCCTTTGCCAATTTGAAATTGGCCGACATCGCTAAGTATTTGATCCCCGGTTCGATCCGGCTGGTTTTTGTGGACGGCAGCTATGCGGCAGAACTTTCCGATCTGACGCATGCAGGCTCGGGTGTGACGGTGGCATCGCTTGCCGAGCGCTTCGGCGATCATCTGGTCGAAGCGAATTTCGGTCGATATGCACCCTATGACCAGGATGCGTTTGTCGCACTCAATACCAACTTCTTTGAAGACGGTGCATGGGTCCATGTCGAGAAGGAAATAGCGGCACCCATCCATCTGTTGCATGTGGCGACCAGGCGCGATACACCATCCGCTATCTATCCGCGCTGCATGGTGATGATGGAGAAGTCAAGTAGCGCGATCCTGATCGAGGACTATGTGGGCCTGGGCGATGGAATATATTTTTCCAATGCGGTGACCGAGGTGGTACTCAAAGAGCGCGCCCGCTTGCAACACGTGCGTATCCAGCGTGAGGAAAAAAACGCCTTCCATGTCGGCCACTGTGACGTCGTATCAGGCAGGGACAGCAACTATTCGGCGATCTCTGTCGCTCTGGGGGCGCGTCTTTCCCGCCATTCCGTCCATATCACGCAACAAGGAGAAGGTGCCGAGATGCATCTGGACGGACTGGCCTTGATCGCGGGTCGCCAGATCGCCGACACACATACCCTGGTCGATCATGCCGTGCCACGCGGGAAGAGCGTCCAATTGCATAAATGCATAGCAGATGGATCGGCACGCGCGGTGTTCAGTGGCAAGATAATGGTGCATGTCGGGGCGACGGGAACCGACTCCGCGCAGAGCAGCCGTAATCTGCTGCTCTCCGACAAAGCGCATATCGACACCCAGCCGCAACTTGAGATCTTCAACGACGACGTGAGTTGCAAGCACGGCGCAACGATAGGCCAGATCGATCTGGATGCGCTGTTCTTTCTCAAGAGCCGCGGACTCAGTGAGACGCGAGCCAGGAATCTGCTCACCCATGCCTTTGCCTCCGAAATCATAGACAAGATTCCGGTACCTGCTTTGGTCGAGTCATTGGCCGGGATGATACTGGATCGTATGAACGGAGCCGGCAAATGAAGCTGGAAGACATGAAAGCGGAGAGCGCGGTCAGCGGCCAGGGTATAGAACGGAACGATCTCGACAGGATCAGGTCGGAATTTCCGATTCTGAACTTGCAGGTATCCGGCAAACCGCTGGTCTATCTGGACAATGCCGCCAGTAGCCAGATGCCGCAGCCGGTGATCGACCGTATTGTGCAATATCAGAAACTTGAGCATGCCAATATCCATCGTGCCGTGCATTACCTGAGCGAGCTGGCTACCAGGGAATTCGAAACCGCGCGCGTCAAGGTGCAGCGTTTCCTGAATGCCGGTGAATCGCGCGAGATCATCTTCACGCGTGGCACCACGGAGGCGATCAACCTGGTGATGCACGGCTATGGCCGCGCCTTCATTGGGAAGGGCGATGAAATCATCTTGTCTGCGCTCGAACATCATTCCAACATCGTTCCATGGCAGATGCTTGCACAGGAAAAAGGCGCAGTACTGCGCGTGATCCCGATGAACGAAGCGGGAGAACTGCGCATCGTCGAGTTCGAGGCGCTGTTCAACGAAAGGACGAAATTCCTCGCGCTGACGCATGTATCGAATGCGCTCGGCACGGTGAACCCGGTCAAGGCGATGACCGCGTTTGCGCACCGGCACGGCGTGCCGGTATTGCTCGACGGAGCACAGGCCGCGCCGCATCAGGTCGTTGATGTGCAGGAACTGGATTGCGATTTTTATGCATTCTCCGGGCACAAGCTGTGTGGTCCTACCGGGATAGGCGCGCTGTATGGAAAGGCCAGGCTGCTCGAGAAGATGCAACCCTATCAGGGCGGCGGCGACATGATCCTGTCGGTGTCTTTCGAAAAGACCATCTACAACGTCATCCCCTCCAAGTTCGAGGCCGGTACCCCGCCCATCATGGCGGCGATCGCGTTGGGTGCGGCGATCGACTACCTGAACGGCATCGGCCTGGACCGGATACAGGCGTACGAAGCAACCCTGCTGAAATACGCGACCGAACAAATCTCGGCGATGAAAGGGGTCAGGATCATCGGCACGGCCGGAAAGAAAGCCGCGGTGCTGTCGTTCGAGATCAAGGGTGTGCATCCCCACGATATCGGCACGATTCTGAACGAAGACGGGATCGCGATCCGTACCGGCCATCATTGCGCGCAACCGGTGATGCAGTTTTATGGTGTACCTGCGACCGCACGCGCTTCATTCGCTTTTTACAACAGCAAAACGGAAATCGATAAATTGATCGCCGGTATCAGCAAAGTGCAGGAGATGTTCTCATGAGCGACATGCGCCAGCTTTACCAGGAAGTGATACTCGATCACAACCGCAAGCCGAGGAATTTTGGTTCCATACTCGGTGCGAATCGCCATGCCGACGGTCATAACCCGCTGTGCGGCGATCACATCAAGCTGTCGATCAATGTGCTGGCAGACCAGATCGAGTCCATCGCATTCGAGGGTGAGGGCTGCGCGATATGCAAGGCATCCGCTTCGATGATGACCAGCGCGGTAAAAGGCAAGTCGGTGCAGGATGCGGAAACCATGGTTGATGAATTCAGGGGCATGGCGACTGGGACACTCGATCCCGACAGTGCGGAAAATCACCTCGGCAAGTTGAAGGTGTTCGCTGGCGTCAAAGATCTGCCATCGCGGGTCAAATGCGCGATTCTGCCCTGGCATACCCTGCATGCGGCGCTGAATCCGGTCCAGGCCGCAGCTGAAACTTCGATCTCAACCGAAGGTGCAGCCGATCCTGTACCCGGCTCCATGATAGGCGAAGAATAGCCATGCCCAAGATAGCCGATATAGAAGACACCCCAAATCCGAACGCGGTCAAGTTCATCCTGAAGGACCGGTTGACCTGGGGCACCGCATGTTCATTCGCCAGCGCCGAAGCTGCCGCCGCCGACCCGCTCGCTGCAAAATTGTTTGCGATACCGCATGTCGTGAACGTTTATTACATGGACAAATGGATCACTGTCACCCAGGACGGCGGGGCGGACTGGCCAAAACTGGTGCGCGAGATCGCGATGCCGATCCGGGAAGCCGAGGCAGCTGAGAAGCCATCATCGGAAATCGTCGCCAATTTCGACGACGATGAACCAAGACTGGCCGCAATCCGCGCGTTGCTGGATGAGCAGGTCAGGCCCGCACTGGTGTCGGACGGCGGCGATCTGCAAATCGTCGGCCTGGACGGGAATGTGCTATCCATCCGTTATTACGGCGCATGCGGCAGTTGTCCGAGTTCACTCGCCGGTACGCTGTCCGCGATCGGCAATCTGGCACGCACCATAGAGCCCGATATCGAAGTGGAAGTGGTATGAGCGCATGGGTGGACGTTACCCGTGCGGATCAAATCTCCGCAGGCAAACCCGTGCATGTTGATATCGACGGCACTGGCATCGCGATATTCAAACTGGGCCAGGAATTCTTCGCGATCGAGGATGTCTGTACCCATGACGGCGGCAAATTGACCGGTGGCTGCGTCGAAAATGACGTGATCGTCTGCCCGCGCCACGGCGCAAGATTCTCGATCAGAACCGGAGAAGCATTGTCAGCGCCGGCCTACGAACCCACCGCAACATTCCCGGTCCGTGTCGAAAACGGCATGGTGCAGGTCAAGGACGACAGATGGGATTAGTTCGCGTCATGCGTCCGGCAGACTGTCAGATACATGTAAACACATCCCCGGCAATAACGGTTTGAATCGCGGCGAGCAGAACAGCAGCAACCAGCGCATATTTCACTGTCATCGCGAGAATGAGTTGTCATGTCTGTCATACCCTCTGCTATAATCCGCGCCCTCGGGGCGTAGCGCAGCCTGGTAGCGCACTTCGCTGGGGGTGAAGTGGTCGGAGGTTCGAATCCTCTCGCCCCGACCAGCTTTACACAGACACAAGCAGTGGCATCGAAACCAGCCTGGCGCTGGTTTTTTATTTCATACGATACGCTATGCTATGCGTATTTGTGACTATATCACCGTGCAAGAATTTCTCCACCAGACGAAACACAACCCGCTTTTTTTGGTATCCTGCTGCAAAGCAGAGACGCCGGAATATTCAAGTGGATGAATTGGTATCTGTAAGTCGAACCAGGAGAGGCCTCACCTGGCCGCACCGCGATTCAGCGCCTTTGACCTCATCGGGTCTTACCCGCTGTTTCATACCTCGGTCCCCTGCCTGACACGGAACAATGGTAAACCTGTGCGAATCTCCGCGTAGCCCGTAGACAGTCTTGAGCGGTGCGGCTGTACCGGTCAGCCAGCAGACTGGCGAGGACTTCTGCCGCAATGCGGGTATGCACGCATTGCCGTGGATCGTAACGATTATTTTTGGACGAATGCCGGAGAATGACTAAGCTATGACGATATCCAGTTTTGCTGCGGCGCTGAATGCCGCGCTGCGGGCACTGGAGTGCGAAGCGCTGTGGCAGGATGAAGACGGTGCGATCCCGACCCTGATTGAGCTCAACATATTCCTCGCGCCGTTGGGCTTTCATGCGACCCATGCAACTGCCGCACTGCAACAAGTGCTGGAAACACCGGCGTCCGCGGTGCTGGTGCAAATCGGCGAAGGTTATGCCGCATTGACCTTTGCCGGGGAAGGACGCAACACGGTGTTGCTGAATGCCGATGGGCAGCCCAGCGATGCGCCACGGGCCGATATTGCCGAAAGCTATGCCGGCGCAGCCTGGTTGTTGCAGCCGCTGGTCACCGGCAAACCGCAAGGTCGCGATGAACCCGCCTATTTTTTCCCGCTGCGATCCTACTGGCCACAGTATGCGGAAATCCTGGTGGCCGGGGTGGTGGTCAATTTCATCGCGTTGCTGACGCCGGTGTTCACCATGCTGGTGTATGACCGCATCGTCGGCAACCGTATCTCGGAGACACTCTGGGCGCTGGCGCTGGGTATGCTGTTGGCGGCGCTGCTTGACTTCAGCCTGCGTGCGATACGCGCATGGTATATCGAACATATCGCCGGCAATTCCGATGTCATGCTCGATCGTGCCTTGCTGCGTCGTTTGCTGCACCATGATGCTGCGGTGCTTCCGCCGGTAGGCGCAGTGTTGAACAAATACAAGGAGCTCGCGGCGGCGCGCGACTTCATCACCTCGGGCTATCTGTTGTCCGCGGCCGACCTGCCGTTTTATCTGTTGTTCATGCTGGCACTGTGGTTCATTGGCGGAACGGTTGCTCTGGTTCCTCTGGTAATGGGCATCTCGATGGTGGCCACCCATGCGCTGTGCGCGATCCCGGCCCGCGATTATGGCATCCGTTCGCGCCGTGCTGCCGGCCGCAAGGTGGCATTGCTGGCAGAGGTTCTGTCCGAAGGTGAGCTGCTCAAGACCAGCTTTCTGCGTGTGCCGGTATCGCGCCGCTGGCAGAACGAGAGCGAGGAATCGGCCACAACCGGAGCGCGCGGACGTTACTGGACAGCATTGGGAGCGGTCAGTAGCAATTTCTGGATGATGCTGACGACGGTCGGCACGCTGGTGGCCGGTGTCTACCAGATCGAGGCGCGCGCGCTGACCACCGGCGGATTGATCGCCTGCACCATGCTGGCCAGTCGCAGCATGATGTCGCTGGCATCGGTGACGGTGCTGTTCACACGTTTTCGCGAAATGCGCCGTTCAGGCAGGGAACTGGATGAACTGCTCGGAGATAACGGCGCAGCCCCTGTCGTTGCGAACCGTGTCGCACCACGCCCCCTTGAAGGTCGGATCACGGTGCGCCGACTGGGCTACCGCTTCAAGAGCGAAGGAACTTTGGCGCTGGATGGATTGACTTTCAATATCGAGCCGGGCGAGCGGATCGGCGTGCTGGGTCGTCCCGGCTCGGGTAAGACCACCTTGTTGCGCTGTCTGGCCGGCGTGGTCCGGCCAACGCAGGGTGAGGTGCTGGTGGATGGTGTCGCGGTGCGCCAGCACGATGCCTATACCCGTGCCCGATGGATGGCCTACAAACCCCAGGAACCGATCCTGTTCGAAGGCACACTGGAAGAAAATCTGCTGGCCGGCGCGGAATTCACCGACCGGACTGCGTTCACGCGCGCGCTGGAAGTGGCCGGCCTGCAGGAATACATACGCCGCGGTGAACTCGACCTGGGGATGGCGATCGAGCCGCGCGGCGTGAACCTCTCCGGGGGACAACGCCAGGCGGTTGCGCTGGCGCGTTCCCTGGTGACCGCACCCAGCATACTGTTGCTGGATGAACCGACAGCCGGGCTGGATGTCGCCGGTGAGAAGGCGATCGCTGCGCAACTGCGCGAATTTTCCCAGGGACGGACGCTGGTGGTCGCGACCCACAGCCATATCATGCTGGCGATGCTGGACAGGCTGATCGTCGTCGAGGGCGGACGCATCGTCGCTGATGGGCCGCGCGAGAAGGTGCTGGTCGGGTAGTAGCAATGTTGCCCCGATCTCGATCGTGTGCGTGTGTGAATAAAGGGGATGGCCGTTGAGCAAACAAAACCAATTTCCGGACCGCAAGGACGGCGGGTTGTCCCGCAACCTGACGGCAACCGACCTGCAACGGTTGGCCGCAGATGCAGTGGCGGCGCTCGAGTCCGATCCGGAAGACTTGCATGCATTGCGTGTGCTGGGCGATCTGCTGAACAAACAGGGCAAGCACGCTCAGGCGGCCAATTTTCTGGACCGGGCCGCGCGGTTGGCTCCGGGCGATGCGTCCTCGTTCGTCGCACTGGGAGAAGTCCTGCTCGACATGCAATCACTGGATGCGGCTCTGGCGGTGTTACGCCGTGCCGCGGCACTGGATGCGGATGATGCGATCGCCTGCCGGCACCTCGCGCGCGTGTTGCATCGCATGGCACGATATGAAGAGGCGCTTGCGGTCACTGAACACGGTTTGCTGAAGTCGCCGCAAGATGCGAATCTGCTATTGTTGTCCGGGCAGATACTGATCGGCTTGCAGCGCCTTGATGAGGCAGGACGGTATCTGGATCAAGCACTGCAGCTCATGCCCGAGGATCCCTGGCCGCATCTGGGCATCGCGCTGATACACTTGCTGCAAGGCAAATTGCTGGAAGGCTTCGGCGAATATCGCTGGCGTAAAAAACTGCCGGAATGCCAGCCGCGCAAGTTCGACCAGCCTTATTGGTGGGGCGGCGATGCGGTTGGCAAGACGATACTGGTGTATGCCGAGCAAGGCTTGGGGGATGCGTTGATGTTCGTACGCTATCTGCCATTGCTGGTCGGCAAGGGTGCGCGCGTGCTGTTGGCCTGCGAGGCTACCCTGCATCCGCTGCTGCGCGAGATGGAAGGCGTGAATCTGGTGCACGCGAACGTCCGTCCCGAATTCGACTGTCATGTCTCGCTGCTGGATCTGCCGGATCTGTTCGGCACCCGCCTGCAAAACATACCCGCCTCACTGCCTTATATGCATGCCCCGAGCAACCATCATTTGCCTGCGCCCTTGCCGGGGTGCAGGCTACGTATCGGCGTGGTTTGGGCGGGTAACTCGAAACATAACAATAGTCGAAATCGGGATTGTGCGCCGCAACATTTCCTGTCTCTGGCCGGGCGGAACGGCCTGGATATGCTCAGTCTGCAGACAGGCGAAGCAGAAAAAGCGCTAGTCAGGTGCGGTGGCGAAGTTCTGATCACGCCGCTGGGATCCCAGTTGCGTGACATGGGCGTGACTGCCGCCGTGCT
>JBBRDZ010000002.1:0-56222 GCA_038203435.1 Burkholderiales bacterium | reverse complement strand
GAAGAATGCGGCGACGAGCGCTCCGATCGGCAACAGCGCGAGAAACGACCAGTGAACGCCGAGCTGCGGTGAAGCGAGCAGCGCATAACTGTACGCGCCGACAGCGAAGAACGCGATGTAACCCAGATCGAGCAGGCCGGCATAGCCGACCACGATGTTCAGGCCGAGCGCAAGCATGATGTAGAGCATCGCGAAATCGACGATGCGCACCCAGCCGCGTCCGAGCAACGCGTCGGTGATGAACGGCAACAGCAGCAATCCGGCCAGCAACAGCAAGTATATCCAGCGTTGCCTGCGCTTGTCGAAACGGATCATCACAAATAATCACCGCACAAGCGGCGCGCGCAGTTTCGTAGGTTCGCAGGTCGAGTTAGCGGCTTCATCGCGTAACCCAACATGCGCAATGTCGGGTTACGCGTAATACGCTAACCCGACCTGCAGACTTTTTAGGCGCGTTCCGCAAGACGTTCTCCCAGCAGGCCGGACGGCCGCAACACCAGCACCGCGATCAGCACGAAGAAAGCAAACACATCCTGGTAGTTGCTGCCCATGAAGCCGCCGGTCAGATCGCCGACATAGCCGGCACCGAGGCTCTCGATCAACCCGAGCAGCAAGCCGCCCAGCATCGCCCCGCGCAGGTTTCCGATCCCGCCCAGCACTGCGGCGGTGAAGGCCTTGAGGCCCAGGATGAATCCCATGTAGTAATGCGTTAACCCGTAGTTCGCGCTGACCATCACGCCCGCGATTGCCGCGAGCGCCGAACCGATCATGAAGGTGATCGAGATCACGCGATCGATATCCACTCCCATCAGCTGCGCGGCATGCTGGTTCTCCGACACGGCGCGCATCGCGCGACCCAGCCGGGTGCCATGCACGACGAGCATCAATCCGGCCATGATGGACAGTGCCACAACGAAGATGATGATCTGGATGTCGTTGATGATCGCACCCGCGATCAGGTGCGGATCGTTCGCGATCAGTTGCGGAAAGGAAAGGTAACCGCGCCCCCAGATCATCATCGCCAGATTCTGCAACACGATGGACAGGCCGATCGCCGTGATCAGCGGCGCGAGTCGCGGTGCATGGCGCAACGGACGGTAGGCGATGCGTTCGATACCGTAACCCAGCACCATGCAGCCCGACATGGCCAGCGCGATGCTGACCGGCAATGCCGCCAGCGGCGGCAAACCCAGTCCGATCAAAGCGGTGAGTGCGGACAGTGCCAGCATCGCACCTATCATCACAATTTCACCGTGTGCAAAATTGATCAGGCCGAGGATGCCGTACACCATGGTATAGCCCAGTGCAACCAGCGCGTAGACGCTGCCCTGCACCAGGCCGTTGATGATTTGTTGTAAGAGGATTTCCACGGTTGTAAACAAAAACGACACGCGGACGTGTCGTTTAATGTTTTATCGCCATCGCTTCAACGCGCCGGCGCAGCAGTCGCACCCAGTGTCTCCAGCGGTTGCCACTTGCCCTGCTGCACCTGGTACATGGTGATGGCACCGCCTTTCAGATCGCCTTTGGCATCGAACTGTATCGTGGCGGTGACACCGTCGTAACTGATCGCGGCGAGCGCGGGCAGATATTTGGCCGGCTCCACCGAATCCGCTTTCTGCATCGCCGCGATCATCACATTCACCGCGTCATAGCAATAGGGTGCATACAACTGGATAGGCTGATACTTGGCAACGAATCGTTCCGAGAACACCTTGCCGCCCGGCATCTTGTCCAGCGGTACGCCGGGCAAAGATGCATAACTTCCTTCGGCCGCAGGCCCGGCCAGCTTGATGAATTCCGGCGTGTAGCCACCGTCTCCGGTCATGAGTTTCAGTTTCATCGCAAGGGCCCTGACCTGCTTGGCCATCGGCCCGCCCTGCGCATCCATCCCGCCATAGAACAGCAGATCGGGGTGTTTTCCTTTCACTGCGGTCAGCACTGCGGTGAAATCCATCGCCTTGTCGTTGGTGTACTCATGTGCCACGATCTGCGCACCATTTGCCTGCGCAGACTTGATAAATTCATCTGCCAGACCCTGCCCGTAAGCGGTGCGGTCATCGATCACTGCGATTCTTTTCGCCGCCAGGTTCTTCACCGCAAACTCGCCCAGCACATGTCCCTGCTGGGCGTCGTTCGCCATCACCCGGAACGCCGTCTTGTAACCTTGTGCGGTATAGGCGACAGCAGTCGCCGAGGGGGATATCTGCGGGATACCGTTATCGCTGTAGATTTTTTCTGCGGGTATGCTGGTGCCGGAATTGAGATGGCCGATCACACCGTTGACTTTATCATCCACCAACTTCTGCGCGACGATGGTTGCGGTCTTCGGATCGGCCTGGTCATCTTCGCTGATCAGTTCAAAATGCACCTTGCGTCCGCCGATCACGATTCCTTTGGCGTTGGCATCATCGATCGCCATGCGCGTGCCGTTCTCGTTGTCTTTACCCAGGTGTGCCTGCGGCCCGGTCAATGGTGCAGACGCACCGATACGCACCACCAATTCACCCGTTGCATTGGAAACGGATGTGGCCGGCTTCTCACACCCGGACAACATCAGCGAAAGCAGCACCAGCAATACGGACACAGGAAACATCGGACGCGCGGGAAATTTCATGGCTTGACTCCTCGATGGGTACAACCCGATTATGCGGAGCAGGCAAGCAGCTTGTCAATTAGCAAGCAACAAAAAGCCGGCCCGGGCCGGCTTGGTTATTCATGATGTTTGATGATTATTTGGTAGCCAGCCCTTGCTCGAATTTGACCAATTCGGTGATTTCCGCCTGTCTGGCGCCGGCTGCATCGTTGGCAGGCATGGGCATCGAGCCCCAGTTACCCGAACCGCCCTTGGAGACTTTCAACACCAGGCCTTCGATCAGTGGGTATTCCTTGCCGTTGTAGGTGAACGTGGTCACGCCGCTTCCGGTGTACTTTTTGGCAATATCTCTCCAGGCGGGGCCAACCACTTTCTTGTCAATCGCATGGCAAGCCGTGCAGTTGAGTTTCTTGGCCAGTGCCGGCATCTCTTCTCCTGCGGCCAATGCATTGCCCGCGACCATCAAACCTGCAACTGCGATCATGCTTCCGATAATTGATTTCATTCGTCTCTCCGATTTATGATTAAAACACCGCAAACTCGTTCAGGCATGGCCCGGTGATTTTCGGTTCCAAACGGTCCGCTCCCACCACACAAGCCCTCCGACCACTTTCACCCGGTAAGCGCAACCCCGACCAGCCATTCTCACAACAGCATATCAGTAACGCGGCCACGATGACAACAGTTGACATGCGATTGTCACCGGCACGATGCGACAGATGAAAGCGACGTGGAACACGGCTTAAACATTTCTACAGGCAACAAAAAAGCCGGCTTGCGCCAGCTTTTCTGAAATCAAGCCCGGATTACTTATGGCTCAAGATAAAATCGACCAACTCGGCGATTTCTGCATCGGAAACTTTGGGTGAGTTCGCGATCATTTTTGCTGTACCCCAGTTGCCGCTACCACCGTGAGCAATCTTGCTTTCCAGCCACTCTTTGGCAGACTTGGCATTGTTCTCTTTCAGGATGTCAGCGACTTTCTTGCCGGTAGAAGTTGCACCATTGCTGTTGTAAGCCTTGCCCACGTCGGCCCATGCCGGTCCAACGACCTTCTTGTCCACCGAATGACAAGCGGTGCAGCCGCTCTTCTTTGCCAATGCCGGCATGTCTTCCGCGAATACGCTGCCTGCGACCATCAAACCTGCTGCTGCGATCATGCTTACTATAACTGTCTTCATTTTCTCTCCAAAATTTTAATAAAAATATCTGCAACGATTGCAAAGGGCTTTCCTTCACTCTGCGATTCTAAACAACTACACCTGTTTTGCATAGCCATACGGCCAATGAAATAGTCAACTACTCCGTCTGCCGATTGATAACACCGTCCACGGCGTTTCGCTGCGACAGCCCGGCATGCTGCTGTATATCGACATACCGGTGATTGTTCACAAGTCCGTAAGTACATCTGTGGCGACAACCAAAAACAAAGCCGGCTTGCGCCGGCTTTGTTGAGAATTGCTATCAGATTACTTATGGGCCAATACAAACTGAACCAGAGTCCTGATGTCCGCTTCGGAAACCTTGGGCGCATTCGGGATCATCTTGGCTGTACCCCAGTCACCGGAACCGCCGGCGGAAACCTTGTGAACCAGCCAATCTTCGTTATTCTTGAATCCTGCCTCTTTTACGATTGCTGCGGTGTCTTTGCCAGTTGAAGTCTTATGGGTAGTGTTGTATGCCTTACCCACGTCAGCCCATGCCGGCCCAACGATTTTCTTGTCCACAGAATGACAGGCGGTGCAGCCGCTCTTCTTCGCCAATGCCGGCATGTCTTCCGCGAATA
This sequence comes from Burkholderiales bacterium, assembly GCA_038203435.1. Classification (GTDB taxonomy): domain Bacteria; phylum Pseudomonadota; class Gammaproteobacteria; order Burkholderiales; family Gallionellaceae; genus Gallionella. The sequence continues at coordinate 51,840 of JBBRDZ010000002.1, read as the reverse complement.
CGCCACCTGCAACCACCAAGCCTGCTGCTGCGATCATGCTTACGATAATAGACTTCATATTCTCTCCATTTTTGAATTTTAAGTGTCTGTAACGATGCGAAGGTTTTTGCCCTCGTTCAGGACGCTATACAACCTCCCTGCTTTGCCTGCCGGTTTTACCCCGCCGCCGATACCCCCGGAACGAAGGTTTGACCGGCAGGCTTAGCAAGTAACGCGACGCACGCGACAAAGGTTGACACAAAAAATCCGAAATGGATGGGGATGGCCGGTTACATTGACTCCGCGCGGTATTCGACCATCATCGTGTGCCTGGTTCCCGCAGCGACCTTGACCACATTATCGAGTGCATTCGCCGATTCCACACACAGCATACCGCGCCAGCCGTCCGGCCTACCCATATCCCCCATCTTGTCGGCCTTTTCCGCCCAGGGTGTCCACACCACCGTGGCCAGACTGCCCGATTTGGCGATATGGATACGCCGCTTGAGTTGATTGTCCTCGATCACGCACTGTGCTGCGCTATCGATATACACGCGGTCCGTCTCGCCGGAGAAGCTGATCGCGCCGGACTGTTTTTTCAGGGTGGAGCCACCCACCTTGTCCCAGTATTCGCAAACTTCCAGCCCCTGCACCCGCACCGCAGCGATGTCACCAATATGGAAATAGGTATGCAATGCCTCGCCGATGACAAAATCAGTTGCGCCGCAATTCTCGGTGGCCAGCTCCATGCGCAGCGTTTCGCCGATGCTCACCGTCAGATCCAGCGCGCACTCATACGGCCATTGCGCCCGCGTCTTGTCGCTGGTCACCAGACGCAGCGTCAAACGCGTCGCACCATCGGGCTCGATGCCCGACTCCATCACCCGCCATGGCACGGTGCGCGCATAGCCATGTCCCGGGAATGCGGATTCCGTCGCGTGGGCGCCAAACCACGGCCAGCATACGGGCGCGCCGCCGCGTATGGATTTTCCCGCTACCAGCTTGGCATCACGCGACAGCCAGACCACGGGTTTTGCCTGACTGTTCGGCTGCCAAGTCATCAAGTGCGCACCCTGCAGGCAAAGCGCCGCTGTCGCTTGTGCATTCGTGATATCGGCGACGATCAACCCGCTGGCATCCTCCCGAAAACTCAAATGCCCGCTGATGCCGAACTGCTTGTTCAATTGTTGTGCTGTGACCATGACTCCCTCTTTCGATTAACTGATGGTGAATGCGGCCACGGATGTGCCGCGATCTGGATTTGCCGGCGTTCAGTGCCGAACGCAACTTCATGCGGAGATACCCGTATAATCGGCGCTTCGATTTTACCCGATTCACCCCATGCTCGTTCATCCGCAATTCGATCCTGTCGCCCTCCACCTCGGCCCGCTCGCCATACACTGGTATGGCCTGATGTACCTCGCCGGCTTCATGGCTTTCCTGTGGCTGGGGCGCAAGCGCATCGCCACATTGAACGATCCGGGACTCAATGCCAAGCGGCTCGACGACCTGCTGTTCTATGGCGTGCTCGGTGTGATCCTGGGCGGGCGGCTGGGCTATGTGCTGTTTTACAAAGCCGGCTACTACTTAGCACACCCGCTGGAGATATTCGCGGTATGGCAGGGCGGCATGTCCTTTCATGGCGGATTCCTCGGCGTATTGATCGCGATGGCCTGGTTTGCGCACAAGCAGCAACTGCGCTGGCTGCAACTGACCGATTTCATCGCGCCGCTGGTTCCGCCCGGCCTCGCATTTGGCCGCCTCGGCAATTTCATCAACGGCGAATTATGGGGACGGCCCACCGATGTGCCGTGGGCGATGATCTTTCCCAATGTCGACCAGCAACCGCGCCATCCCTCCGAACTCTATGAATTCGCGCTGGAAGGTGTGCTGTTATTCACGTTGCTGTGGCTGTACGCGCGCAAACCGCGGCCGCTCGGCGCAGTATCTGGGCTGTTCCTGATCGGCTATGGCAGCTTCCGCTTTATCGTCGAGTTCACCCGCGAACCCGATGACTTTCTCGGGCTGCTGTCGCTGGGCATGAGCATGGGACAATGGCTCAGCTTGCCGATGGTTATCGCGGGCGCGGTGCTGATGCTATGGAGCAGCCGACGCACAACTTGACACCCGACCTCCGCTCGCCCACTATTCTCACCGTCGAATTGGAACGCCGTCACCACTCAAGGGCATCACATTGGACGACCTCTCTTTAGCCGCACTGTTTGGCATTTTGTTGTTGCTGCTGGTGTGCAGCGCGTTCTTTTCCGGATCGGAAACCAGCATGATGGCGATCAACCGCTATCGGCTCAGCAGCCTGGTGCGCAGGGGCAATCGCAGCGCCAAGCTGGTCAACCGCCTGCTCGGCAAGGTCGACAAGCTGCTCGGTTCCATCCTGCTCGGCAACACCCTGCTCAACGTGGTCGCTGCGGCGGTGACCAACATCATCATCTTCCGCCTGTATGGACAAAACGATCTGGCACTGCTGGTCGGCACACTGACACTCACCTTCGTGCTGCTGGTATTCAGCGAGATCATGCCCAAGATCATCGCGGCCAGTTACCCGGAACGCATCGCATTGCCGGCCAGCTATTTGCTCACGCCGCTGATCACGCTATTCCATCCGGTGGTCTGGATCGCCGGCGGCATGGTGAAAGTCGTGTTGTGGTTGTTGCGCATCAAGATAGAGACCGACCAAAGCAAACAGAAGATGACCCTCGAGGAATTGCGCGGACTGGTTCTGGATGCCGAGCATTTCCTGCCGCGCAAGCACCAGAAGATGCTGCTCAACCTGGTCGATCTGGAGCGCATCACGGTCAACGACGTGATGATCCCGCGCAACCAGATCGAAGCATTGGACATCGACGCCGATGCGAACGAATTGCGCCAGCAGATCATCACCTGCCATCACACGCTGTTGCCGGTCTATGCCGACACGCCCAGCAACATCATCGGCATCCTGCATATCAAACGGGTGCCGGCACTGTTGCAGGAAACCACGCTGGATCTGACCCGGCTTCGCGAGATACTGAACGAACCCTACTTCATCCCTTCCGATACACCGCTGCTGAAGCAACTGCAGCAGTTCCAGGAACGGCACTTGCGTCTGGGACTGGTGGTCGATGAATATGGCGAACTGCTCGGCCTGGTGACACTGGAAAACATCCTCGAGGAGATCGTCGGCGAATTCACCACGCAATCGCCTGCGCGTGCCGGCAAATTCCTTCGCCAGCCGGACGGCAGCGTGCTGCTGGAAGGCAGCAGCAGTTTGCGCGAATTGAATCGCAAACTGGGCCTGCATCTGCCGCTGGATGGCGCGAAAACGCTGAACGGCCTGATCCTCGACCATCTCGAAGACATTCCGGAAACCGGCACCAGCTTCAAAATCGCCGGTTACCCGATCGAGATCATCCAGACCCAGGATCGCACCGTCAAGGTGGCGCGCATTTTTCCGCTTCAGCCGAATAATCGGCAATAGAAAACATGCCTTTACAAGCGGCATAAAGCTCGGCATCATGCCCGCCAACATTAGCTGGTAAACAAGTGACCCGAGGGAGACACTATGGCTGTCGCAGCAAAGATACAAAAAGCGAAAGACTTCACCTATGCCTGGGAGGGCAAGGACAAAAGCGGGAAAGTGGTCAAAGGAGAAATGCGCGCACCGGGCGAAGCCAGCGTGTCGGCCCATTTGCGCCGCCAGGGGGTCAATGTCAGCAAAATCAAGCGCCAGCGCAACAAAGGCAAGTCCATCACCGCCAAAGACATCACCCTGTTCACGCGCCAGCTCGCCGTGATGATGAAATCGGGCGTGCCGCTGTTGCAAGCCTTCGACATCGTGGGCAAGGGACACAGCAACCCCTCCGTGGCACGACTGCTGCTGGACATCAAGACGGATGTGGAAACCGGCAGCAGCTTGCAGCAGGCGTTCCTGAAATTCCCGCTCTATTTTGACGCTTTGTATTGCAACCTGATCGGCGCGGGTGAAGCCGCTGGTATCCTGGACGGGCTGCTGGAGCGTCTGGCGACCTACATGGAAAAAACCCAGGCCCTCAAGAGCAAGATCAAGTCGGCATTGTTCTACCCGATCTCCATCATCGTGGTGGCGTTCCTGATCACCGCGGTGATCATGATCTTCGTGATCCCGGCGTTCAAGGAATTGTTCGAGGGATTTGGCGCGAAACTGCCGGCGCCGACATTGATACTGATGAACATCTCGGATATTTTCGTAACCTATTGGTACTTGATCTTCGGCGGCATCGGCGGCGGCTTCTACACCTTTTTCTATTTCTGGAAGCGCAGCAAGAAGATGCAGGATGTAATGGACAAGGCGCTGCTCAAACTGCCGGTGTTCGGCGAGCTGATCCGCAAGGCCACCATCGCCCGCTGGACCCGCACGCTGGCCACCATGTTCGCTGCCGGCGTGCCGCTGGTCGAGTCCCTCGACTCGGTCGCCGGCGCGGCGGGTAATGCCGTGTATTACAACGCCACCAAAGTCATTCAACGCGAAGTCAGCACCGGCAGCGGCCTGACTGTTGCCATGCAAAACACCGGCGTGTTCCCGAGCATGGTGCTGCAAATGTGCGCGATCGGCGAAGAGGCCGGCTCGCTGGACTCGATGTTGAGCAAAGTGGCCGATTTCTATGAAGCCGAAGTGGACGATGCGGTAGCTGCCATCTCCAGCCTGATGGAACCGGTCATCATGGTGGTACTCGGCACGCTGATCGGCGGCATGGTGATCGCGATGTACCTGCCTATCTTCAAAATGGGCGAAGTCATCTGATGACTGACCTGGAGCGAGTTTCTAAACGCAAAATTCAAGATACAAGATGCAAGGGCACAATAAATAATCGATCCGGTCATTGCCCTGCTCGTCCACCGAATCGCTATCCCCGTCGCAGCTTCATGAGTGGGTCGGCATTCGTGCAAATGGTGCCCGCTGCACTGGTTGGCGGATGCCCGCCCCACGCGCAGACGGACAACGCTCCGCCCCGACAAGATACGCGCTCGGATCATTCCATACTGTAACGGCCGCCATGACTCCCCTGTTCCAGCTTCTGCAATCTTCCCCGCTCGCGTTCATCATCACCTGCGGCATGCTGGGTTTGATGGTCGGCAGCTTTCTCAACGTGGTGATCCATCGCTTGCCCAGGATGATGGAACTGGACTGGCGCAGTCAATGCGCCGAACTGGCGCACAGCGATAGCGGCCCGGCCCCGGAAGTCGAGCCTGTTGCGCCGCTACCATACAACCTCATCGTGCCCCGCTCCGCCTGCCCGCACTGCAACCATGCGATCAGCGCCCGGGAGAACATCCCCATCCTCAGCTACCTGCTGTTGCGCGGCAAGTGCAAGGGGTGCGGCGCGGCCATTTCACCGCGCTATCCCATCATCGAGGCGATCAGTGGCGCGCTGTGTGCCTACGCTGCGGCACACTTCGGCTTCGGGCCGGCTGCGGGGGGTGCTCTGTTGCTGATCTGGGCGTTGCTGGCGCTCACCGCGATCGACTTCGACACCCAGTTGCTGCCGGATGACATCACCCTGCCGCTGCTCTGGAGCGGCCTGCTGTTCAACCTGTTCGGCGTGTTCACCAATCTGCCCAGTGCCGTGTGGGGTGCGGTGATCGGATATCTGACACTGTGGGGCGTGTACTGGCTGTTCAAACTCGTCACCGGCAAGGAAGGCATGGGCTACGGCGATTTCAAACTGCTGGCCGCCCTGGGTGCCTGGATGGGCTGGCAGATGTTGCCGCTGATCATATTGCTGTCTTCGCTGGTCGGCGCGGTGATCGGCATCACCCTGATCGTGGCGCTCAAGCATGGCCGCAACATTCCTATCCCGTTCGGGCCCTATCTGGCGGGCGGCGGTCTGATCGCGCTGTTCTGGGGACAAACGCTGACACAGGGCTACCTGCAGTTACTGGGCCAGCCATGACCGCAACGGGTCATACCCAGCACAGGCTATGTATCGGGTTGACTGGGGGCATCGGCTGCGGCAAGAGCACGGTGGCTGCGCTGTTTTCAAAACTGGGTGCGGGCATCGTCGACACCGATGTGATCTCCCATCAGTTGACCGAACCCGGTGGCGCAGCCATTGCCGAGATCGCCGCGCAGTTCGGCAATGCATATATCCTGACTGACGGTGCCATGGATCGCGCCAGGATGCGCCAGCTGGTTTTCTCGGATAGCAACGCCAAGCACAGGCTGGAACGGATACTGCATCCGCTGATACAGAAGCAGGCCAAAGCACAGCTGCCGCTGTTACAGGACAGCCCCTACATCGTCATCGTCGTGCCGTTACTGCCCGAGAGCCGGGTGTTCCGGCAAATGGTACAGCGCATCCTGGTGGTGGATTGCAGCGCAGACATCCAGATCGCGCGCGTCACCGGACGCAGCGGGATGGACGATGCAGTGGCGCGCGGCATCATCGCGCAGCAGACCCCGCGCGCCGAACGGCTGAGAATCGCCGACGACGTCATACACAACGACGGCGGACTGGACAGTTTGGCTGAACAGATTGGCGTTCTGCATGTACACTACTCGGGCATGCAAAACAACATTTGACGATAGCCGGATTTTCCAGATATCGTTGCAACTTAATTTTCCCAGACAGCATATCGGGCTATAGCAGCGTGATCCGTTACGAGTTTCCTCTCAATGAAAAGGTCCGCACCCTGCTGCGCCTAGAGGATCTGTTCGCGCGCATGGCGCACTTCACCGAACGCGATTCCGGCATCGACAACCACGCGGCACTGATCACCCTGTTCGAGATCCTGGAAGTGATCAGCCGTGCCGATCTGAAGTCCGACCTGCTGCAGGAACTGGAACGCCAGAAGCGCGTGCTGGCCAACCTGCATAACAATCCGGCGATCTCGGAAGACGCGCTGGACGCGATCCTCGGCGAGATCGAACAAGCTTCCGGCCTGTTGCTCGCAATGAGCGGAAAGATCGGCCAGCATCTGCGCGAAAACGAATGGCTGATGGGCATCAAGCAGCGCGCGGTAATGCCCGGCGGCACCTGTGAGTTCGACCTGCCTTCCTACCACTATTGGCAGGAACAGCCGGCGGAACAGCGGCAGGACGATCTGCGTAGCTGGCTGGCCCCGCTGCAGCCACTGCATACCGGACTCAAGATCATCCTGCGCTTGTTGCGCGAAAACGGAAAGGTTTTCAACTTCACCGCGCATCACGGCACTTTCCAGCAAATGCAGGGCGGCCGCGTCGCGCAAATGTTGCGCTTGCGCCTGAACCGGGAACTGGCCTGCATACCCGAGGTCGGCGCCAACAAATACGCGATCAATATCCGCTTTATCGCGGCCAACTACGCGTCCAAGTCCTGCCTGTTCGACCAGGACGTGCCGTTCGAGCTGACCTTCTGCAGCATCTCAACTTGACGGACGGCTCCATGCAGCAAAGCAAATCAGCCATGATCGTTACTTGCCCGCATTGCGGCACAGAACATCCATGGAACACCGGCAACCGCTTTCGCCCGTTTTGCAGCGAACGCTGCAAGATGATCGATCTGGGCAAATGGTCCAGCGAGGAATATCGCGTTGCACAACCGTCAGACCGGGACCAACAGGAGTTCGGCGAACCGCCTCACCAGGCCTGACGCAACAGCGCGATCCCGTGCGCACCGTGCTGCCACGCGTCCTGCATGTCAGCCTGCGTCAAACCGCCCAGCGCGTACACCGGGATGGACGAACCCGCCGCGATGGCCGCAAACTTCTCCCAACCCAGATGCGGCGCACCCGGATGAGACTGCGTCGCCTGCACCGGACTCAATAACGCGAAATCGCAACCCAGCGCTTCGGCCCGGCGCAACTCCGCAGCGTTGTGGCAGGAGGCGGCGCAGTAATCCAATGCAGGACGCACCTTCAATTCGGCCAGCTGCGCACCGGTCAGTTGCACGCCGTCCGCACCGATTTCTTGCGCCAATTCGATATCGGCATTGATGATCAGACGTGCATCGTGTTGGCGCAGCAGCGGCAGCATCTTCAACGCCAATTCGCGCAACGCCTCGCGCGAATAATTTTTCTCGCGCAACTGCACCAGCCGCAGACCCTTATTCAGGGCACCTTCCAGCCGCCTCATGAATTCCGTCTCGCCCAGTTCTTTGACATTGCTGATCGCATACAGGTCAGGCAACGACAAGGAACGCAGGATCGGCCCGTTGGCGGGCAACAAGGGCGAAACCACAACTCGTCCCCTCTCCCCTTCCTGGGAAAGTGGCGGCTGCCAGGAAAACTGCTGTCCCTCGTGCGGATGCAACTCGCCGCGCCACGCCGTCACACGGAAGAAATTCAGCCGCACCGTCGCGTGCGGATAGGTGTACACACGCGTCACCCACGGATAGGAGGTTTGAACTTCTATGCCGAGTTCTTCGCGCAGCTCGCGCACCAGCGCATGGTAGAGTGTCTCACCGGACTCGATCTTGCCGCCGGGGAATTCCCAGTAGCCGGCCCAGATTTTTCCTTCTGGGCGTTGGGCTAACAGGAATGTGCCGTCTGGTTTTTGCAGCACAGCGGCGGCGACTTCGACGATTTTGGTTTTTTCAACTGAGTGATTCAATGCAACCTCGGTACCTATAAGACCGTTCGCCCTGAGCCTGTCGAAGGGTCGCCGCGTAGCGGCTGCTGCTGCTTGTTAATCTTAAAAACAAAACAACTTCGCCGGGGGTAGCCCGGCAGCTAGTCACTTTTTCTTGCTTCGCCAAAGAAAAAGTAACCAAAAAGAAGGCGACCCCGGTTTACCGCCCCTGCGGGGTACCCTCGATCAGCCGCAAGCAAGCGGGGCTGCGCAACTCGACCTGGCGGGGCGCATACCCCGCGCCCCACTGCGGGACTCGAACAGTGCTCGCCTAAACCTCCGCCCGCATGCGACTGATCGAGGCGGCGCACAGGGGGAATGAAAAGCAGAAATTCAAAATCAAAACATCAACCCAAACCTGATGCCGCACTTATGCGGCATCAGGTTATGTACGAATAGGAATGCCAGATATAAAAACTCGATTTTCTGCATCTGCAACATTGGCCTTCTTCAGAGCATCGACAAAAGCATCATACTGAGCCATGGGAAATTGTGATGGGCCGATAATAAGTCGGTCAAATAGACGTGAAATGTCTAGTTCCGCAAGAGTGTCTGATACGGATGCGTCTAGCGGCATCTTATAGACAATTTGAGGTATGCCACCAATGATTTCGGTCGTTTGTCCCATAAGTAGTGAAGGCCATCGCTTCGGTGCATAAAGGAGGCGCCACTCTAATTCTTCTCTGAAACCTTCGTGCTTAAGACATGTTACGCCAGCTACCAGCATATTAAACACTTGCGAAAGCAGCGTAGAACGATCAACAGAGCTCAAGAATTCACGATTACTCTTTACATTATTGATGACGGAATTAATTTCGTTGTAGATATCATCCTTATTGAGGTACGCCACGGGACTAAACATAATATTAAGCGCTGCACTTGCTCCAGAGTACCAAGGTACACTAAAAACAATCGCGACTCGCGCTGAATTGCCCCCATATGCTCGCCACATTGACAACCGACCATGCATATCCTCTTTATCATCATGCTCGGAAATGGACGCAATATACGAATTGATTTGAATATCTGACCACCATTGATCAAATAGAGATATTGCCTCCTGACCAATATTCGGTGAGCACAAATCAAGGGCGCTAAAAAAATTATCTGCATTAGTTTTATCGGAAAAGAAAGTACGTAACAAATCATACCCATGACTAACCTCGCGATAGTCCGACATGCATGTTGTGTTACGCATCCAAATACGCTTGGTTTTGAAGATATTTAGCGCCGCCTCGGCAGAAGTGTAATGAACAAATCTTGCTCGATCTCGCTTGTTGTAAAGTTGATCCCTACGTGCCCTTGCATTGGGTACAAAGATACTTTCAAGTCGAATCGCAAGTTCATACTGTTCCGGTGACATGGTTTACCTATTACGTTATCGTTAGTCCATTGAATCATATCATCGTTAAAACGCCGAGGGTCTTGCCTTTCGCCTTTGTGCTGTAGTCGCCAGCGTAGCATGAGCTACGCTGGCGACAATACATAAGTTCGTGCGCATAGCGCACACAACACCATTTGCTTTTCTCCCCCTGAGCGCCGCCGAGTAGCGCAGGCTGGTCAGGGAATTCTGACGAATATGTTAGAGCACGTGGACGCGTAGCGGATCGTGCGAGTTTATGAGGAAGCCTGACCAGTCGAGCAACGCAGGGTACCGCGAAGCGGCGGCAAACCGGGGGCGCCTTCTTTTTGGTTACTTTTTCTTGGCGACGCAAGAAAAAGTAACTAGCTGTCGGGCTACCACCGGCGAAGTTGAATTTGATTTTGCTTTTGATGTTGGGTTGCTTTGCCTAGCCATCTGACTAGCCTGTCAAAAGACGCCAGCCAAGTCATTGGTTAACGCAATGAAACCGCTAACCCAACCTACGACGAAGTTGATTTTGTTTTCCCTCTCCCTAACCCTCTCCCCCGGTGGGGCGAGGGGATTACTGTCTCCCTGCCCAATCCCTCGCAAACTGCCATGCCACGCGTCCGCTGCGAGAACCCCGTTGAATACTCCATTGCAACGCCGCCTGCCGCGCGACTTCATCCATCTCACCCGACAATCCGAAATGCTTCAGCCAATGCGCGACGATGCCCAGATACTCCTCCTGCGAGAACGGGTAGAACGATACCCACAGGCCGAAACGTTCCGACAGCGAGATCTTTTCCTCGACGCTTTCCGCCGGGTGGATCTCGTCGCCGACATAGGTGGTCGCGAGATTGTCCTTCATCGATTCCGGCATCAGGTGGCGGCGGTTTGAGGTGGCGTAGATCAGCAGATTGTCGGAGAACGTCACCAGCGATCCGTCGAGCGCCGCCTTGAGCGCCTGGTAACCGGGCTCATCGGCGTTGAACGACAGGTCGTCGCAATACAGGATGAATCGTTCCGGGCGTGCCGCAACCAACGCGATGATGTGCGGCAGGTCGGCCAGCGCCAGTTTGCCGACTTCGATCAGGCGCAGTCCCTCTTTAGCATATTCGTTGAGCAGCGCCTTGACCAGCGAGGATTTTCCGGTACCTCGCGATCCGGTGAGCAGCACGTTGTTGGCCGGACGTCCCTGCACGAACTGGCGGGTGTTCTGACTGACCAGGCGCTTCTGTGCTTCGATGTCCAGCAGGTCGGCCAGACGGATGCGATGCGGGTGAGTCACGGCGACCAGCCTGCCTTGTTCCCAACGGAACGCATGGGCCTGCAGCCAATCCGGTTCGGCTGCGCTCGCCGATGGCAGCATGCGTTCCAGCCTGTCCAGCAGGATGTGCGCTTTGGCCAGCAATTTGTCAGTGTCGGCAACCATGTTTCAATCCGGTGGCAGTGTCGAGAGTGAGCGCATGAGATCAATCTGCCAGCGGCCGCGGTCGCGAGATACCGAAACCCTGCGCATAATCGATACCGATCTCGCGCAGCTTGGCGATAATCTCTTCGCTTTCCACCATTTCCGCGATGACGTTGACGCCGATCTTCTTCGCAACACGATTGATCGCGACCACTTTCGCCAGCTTGACCGGATCGCGCAATATCTCGAGTATGACGCGGCCGTCGAGTTTCAGGAACTCGACCTGGAAACCGCGGATCAGATCGAACAGCACCTGGTCCCGGCCAAAACCGCTGAGCGCTACGCGACAACCGCTGTGCCTGACCTGGCGGGCGAATTCGGCGACCTTCTCGGTTTGCAGGGCCAGTTCCGAATCGGAAATCTCGAAGCACAGTGTGCTGCCGGGTACGCCGTATTCGAGCAGCGTCAGCTGCAGAAACTCCGGAAAGCCGGTATCAGCGATGGTCGCACCCGACACGTTGATGAAGTACATGGTATTTTGCGCGAGCGGACTCAGCGGCTTTTGCCGGGCGACCCATGCAGCGACATGCTGCACCACCCAGCGGTCCAGATGCGGCATCAGGCCGTATTTTTCGGCAAGCGGAAAGAAGGTGCCCGGCGGCAACATGCTGCCTTCCTCTTCATTGAGCCTGACCAGGATCTCGTAGTGTCCATCCCCCCCGTTGCCATTGACAGCCAGTGGTGTGATCAGCTGGCAATACAGGCTGAACTCGCCGCCCTCGATGGCGGCCTTGATCATGCCGGCATCGCGGTTGCCGGTGATCTGCTCGGAATAGGAATCGACGAACATATCCTGGTCCGGCGATGCATCGGCAGGAACAGCGGCACGCACATCATCCGGTATGGTGATGTCGTTCATCAGCATGTAGAACCCGGTCACCTTGCCATCCTCGCCGAACTGCGGCAGATGTTCCACACCCAGGCGGTAGACCGCACCGTCCGGCATCTTCTGGGTGCGCTCATAATGCAGCGCATGCCCGTCCAGCGACTGGCGCACCGCGGTGGCCGTCTCCTGGTAGACCTTGGGCCCGAGCACCTCGCGCATATGGTGGTCGATGATCTGTTCCGGGCGCAGATGCAACCAGTCCAGGAAAGCCCGGTTGTGATAACGGCAATTGCCTTCTTTATCGACCAGCGCAACCATGGTCGGCAATACTTCGTCGATCAGATGCAGTCTCGGCTTGCCCGCGGCAACAGCCTGCTCGGCCAGTTTGCGCAACTGGCTCTCCTTCTCCAGACTGGTTTTAACGGCCGCCAATTTTGCGGTGCGGCGCAGCACCACGAATTCGGCGCGGGATCTGAGTGTCGCCTCGGCGATGATCGCGGAGACCAACACCCCGGTGAGGAAGGTGACCCAGATCGAACCCAGCTGGGTATAGAAGATCGTGAACACGAGTGCGGCTGTGGTGGCGACGACCGCCAAAATCGTGGTTATTGGCCTGGGACGAAAAAACTTGCGTCTATGCATTTCCTGGTCCTTTCCCTGATAGCGGGATACAAACACGAACATGTTTCGGGACACCCGGCCGTGTCGCGGTACGGCGGTCTCCGGATGCCCCGATATTTTTCTGGGTAGCGGAATCCCGTGCGATCGATTTTACGCCTGCTGTGTTTCGCGTTCCACGCATACATCGCAAAAAATTGAAACCGGCGCCAGGCTAGCTTCTGTAACTGGCATTGATCTTGACATAGTCATAAGAAAAATCACAGGTCCACAGCCTGGCGGTCGCGTCGCCGCGATTCAGCACCACGCGTATGGTGATGTCGCTTTGCTGCATGACGCGCTGGCCGTCCTGTTCGCGATAGCTTGCGGCACGTCCACCGAGCTCGGCCACCAGCACATCGTCCAGATAGAGTTTGAGCACGCCCACATCCAGGTCGGATACACCGGCATAACCGATCGCGGCAAGGATGCGCCCGAGATTCGGGTCGGAAGCGAAGAATGCGGTCTTGACCAGTGGCGAACGTGCGATCGCGTAGCCGATCTGCTTGCATTCAGCACTGTCCCTGCCGCCTTCGATCTGCACGGTGATGAATTTGGTCGCGCCTTCGCCGTCGCGCACGATGGCCTGCGCCAGTTGGATCGCCACCTCGGAGATGACCACCTGCAGTGCCTTGCCGGCAGCGCTGTCGGCTTTCTTCACTTCGGCCAATTTGGATTGGCCGGTGGCGATCAGCATCAGCGCATCGTTGGTGGACGTGTCGCCGTCCACGCTGATGCAGTTGAACGAGCGGTCGGCGGCCTCGCGCACCATCGCCTGCAACAGCGGCTGCGCGATCGCGGCATCGGTGGCGATATAACCGAGCATGGTCGCCATGTTGGGATGGATCATGCCGGAACCTTTTGCGATGCCGGTCACGGTGATCAGCACGCCATCGATAGTCACCTGCCTCGAGATCGCCTTGGCGACGATGTCGGTGGTCATGATCGCCTGCGCGGCATCGAACCAGTTATCCGCACGCATGTTCGCGACCGCTGCCGGCATGCCGGCAGCGATCCTGTCCAGCGGCAACGGCTCCATGATCACCCCGGTGGAGAACGGCAACACCTGACCGGCTTTGCAGCCCAGCAAACCGGCCAATGCCGCGCAACTGGCGCGCGCGTCGCGCATGCCCTGTTCGCCGGTTCCGGCATTGGCATTGCCGGTGTTGACCAGCAACGCGCGTATCCCGTCCGCGCCGGCAAGCGCTGCCTGGGCCAGATGTTCGCGTGCGACGATCACCGGTGCCGCACAAAATCGGTTCCGGGTGAATACGCCGGCGACCCGTGCGCCCGCGCACAATTGCATCACCAGCAGGTCTTTGCGCTGCTCGCGCTTGATGTTCGCTTCGGCGATACCCAAAGAAACGCCCGCGACGGGCAACAGTTGCGCCGCAACGGGCTGTGTCAGATTGACCGGCATGAGGATTTCCTGGCAGTGATTAGAATGGCGTGAGTGCGGTCAATAACGGCCGTGGGTGCGATAGATGTAATTGCTCAGCTCCGCGGACTGGCTGTTCACGCGGCGCACGATGCCGTGCACGTTGCGCACCACGCCGCGCATCACTTTGTAGACGATCATCGGGTGGGAGTTGATCAGTCCCTCGAATTCCGCCCTGGCCATACTCAACACCTTGGTGTTGCCGACCGCGTACAGCGTCGCGCTGATATCCGAGGCGGCACCGCCGACAAAAGTGATGATGCCGGCCAGGTCGCCGGGCTTGAGCACATGGATGGTGGATTCTTCGTGGCCGCTGGCGATCCTGACCTCGATATCGCCATGTGCAAGGATGTAAAGATTGTCGGCTTGCTTGTCTCCCGGCTGGACGATCTTTTCTCCGGACTTGTAGTCCTGGACTTCGAACAGGCCTTCGATGATTCCAACTTCCGCATCGCTCAATTCCTCGGTGATCGTTGAATTGCGCAAGGTATCCCTGATTAATGACATTTGCTCCCCCTTCGAGTGTTAACTCAGCCTGCCATGGCACTGCTTGTACTTTTTGCCCGACCCGCACGGGCAAGGGTCGTTGCGTCCCACTTTCTGGCCATCGCGCACAAACGGTTTATGCTCCTCACCGGCCGCTGGCTGCTCATCCGACTGGGCCAGTGCCTCATCGTAATCGGCGTGGTGATACTTTACATTATCCGGAGCAGGTGCCGCTTCCACCGCTTCCACATCCGATTCACCGCGTACCTGCACGGTCATCAGCACCTGTGTCACCTCGAGCTTGATCCCGTCCAGCATCGCGGCGAACAATTCGAAGGCCTCGCGTTTATATTCCTGCTTCGGATTCTTTTGTGCATAGCCGCGCAAATGGATGCCCTGACGCAGATGGTCCAATGCAGCCAGATGCTCGCGCCAATGCACGTCGAGGCTTTGCAGCATGATCGCGCTTTCATAGTGATGCATGACTTCCGCACCCACCATGTCGACCTTGGCCTGATATTGCTGCTGGGCATGTTCCCTGATGCGCTTGCGCAAACCCTCCTCATTCAACTGCTTGTCTGCTTCCAGCCAATGCAGCAAAGGCAGTTCCAGCCTGAACTCGGCAAGCAGGGATTTTTCCAGCCCCGGCACATTCCATTGCTCTTCCATGGAGTGCGGCGCGATATACAGATTGACGGTGTTTTCCAGCACGTCTTCGCGCATCGCCTGGATGGTTTCGGTGATATCCGCGCTTTCCAGCAATTCGCTGCGCTGCTGATAGATCACCTTGCGCTGGTCATTGGCGACATCGTCATATTCAAGGATCTGTTTGCGCATGTCGAAATTACGTGCCTCGACTTTGCGCTGCGCATTCTCGATCGCCCGCGTCACCCAGCTGTGTTCGATCGCCTCGCCCTCCGGCATCTTGAACTTGTTCATGATCGCCGTGACCCGGTCCGAGGCGAAGATGCGCAGCAGCGGATCCTCAAGCGACAGGAAGAAGCGGCTCGAGCCGGGATCGCCCTGACGTCCGGCACGTCCGCGCAACTGGTTGTCGACGCGTCGCGACTCGTGCCGCTCGGTGCCGATGATGTGCAGCCCGCCGCAGCTCAACACTTGCTGGTGCAGTTGCTGCCACTCCGAATTCAACTGGGTGACGCGCTGTTCCTTGCTGACATCATCGAGGCTGGCATCTGCGCGCAACAGCTCGATCTGTTTCTCGGCATTGCCACCCAGCACGATATCCGTACCGCGCCCCGCCATGTTGGTGGCGATAGTCACCATCTTCGGCCGGCCTGCCTGCGCGATGATTTCCGCCTCTCGCGCATGCTGCTTGGCATTCAACACCTGATGGGGCAGCTTTACCTTATCCAGCAATCCTGACAGCAATTCCGAGTTCTCGATCGAGGTCGTGCCCACCAGCACCGGCTGCCCGCGCTCGTAGCAATCCTTGATGTCATCGATCACGGCATGATATTTTTCCCTGGCGGTGAGGTACACCTTGTCCATCATGTCCTTGCGGATGGTCGGACGATGCGGCGGGATGATCACCGTTTCCAGGCTGTAGATCTGCTGGAACTCGTACGCCTCGGTATCCGCCGTACCGGTCATGCCGGCCAGTTTGTGGTACATGCGGAAATAGTTCTGGAAGGTGATCGATGCCAGTGTCTGGTTCTCCTTCTGGATGGTCACGCCTTCTTTCGCCTCCACTGCCTGGTGCAGACCATCCGACCAGCGCCGACCCGACATCAGTCGGCCGGTGAATTCATCCACGATGGTCACTTCGCCGTCTTGCACCACATAGTGCTGGTCGCGGTGAAACAGATTGTGCGCACGCAGCGCCGCATACAGGTGATGGATCAGGGTGATGTTGGCGGTGTCATACAGGCTGCCGCCTTCCGGCAACAGGCCGGCACGGGTGAGTATCCCCTCGGCATGCTCGTGGCCCACTTCGGTCAGCAGTATCTGGTTGTTCTTCTCGTCAACGCTATAGTCGCCAGGACCTTCTTCATCCGGTTCCCCCGCCTTGCGCACCAGTTGCGGTACCAGCTTGTCGATGCGCACGTAGATATCCACGTTATCTTCGGCCTGCCCGGAAATGATCAGCGGCGTGCGCGCCTCGTCGATCAGGATCGAGTCGACCTCGTCCACGATGGCGTAGTTGAGCGGACGCTGGAAGCGCGCCTCGACCTGGGATGCCATGTTGTCGCGCAGATAGTCAAAGCCGAATTCGTTGTTGGTGCCGTAGGTCACATCGGCGGCGTACGCGGCCTGTTTATGAGCCGATTCCATCTGCGACAGGATCACGCCCACCGACAATCCCAGGTAACGGTACAGCCTGCCCATCCATTCCGCATCGCGCGCGGCCAGGTAATCGTTCACCGTGACGACATGCACGCCCTTGCCGGAGATCGCATTCAGGTAGACCGGCAGGGTGGCCATCAGGGTCTTGCCTTCCCCGGTGCGCATCTCGGCGATCTTGCCGTAATGCAGTACCATGCCGCCGATCAGCTGGACGTCGTAATGACGCATCCCCAGCACCCGGGTACTCGCCTCGCGCACCACCGCAAACGCTTCCGGCAACAGCGCATCGAGCGTCTCGCCCCGCGTGTAGCGTTGCCTGAAACTGTCGGTCTTCTGGCGCAACCCGTCATCGCTCAATTTGGCGATATCGGCTTCAAGCTTGTTGATGGTTTGGACGGTAGCGCGGTATTGCTTGAGCAAGCGATCATTGCGGCTGCCGAAGACACTTTTCAGTACGTTGGAAATCATGTTTTTGTTTTCTCGACTACAAATAATAAAGGGTGAGGCAATCCATCACCTCACCCTGACCAATTTCCATCACTGTTAACTGGCGGCTTTTTGCAAAAAGCGCACGGGGTTCTGAGCGATACCTTTATAACGCACTTCAAAGTGCAGGTGGTTGCCGGTAGAGCGTCCGGTACTGCCGACTTCAGCGATCTTCTCACCCCGCCTTACCACCTGACCGACCTTCACGAACAATTTGGAAGCATGACCGTAGCGTGTGACAATATCATTGCCGTGATCGATCTCCACCATATTACCATACTGGGGATGGTAACTCGCATAGGCAACCACACCCCCTGCGGAAGCATAGATCGGTGTTCCGGCATCCGCCACGAAATCCACCCCCTCGTGCATCGCATTGGCCCCGGTGAACGGATCGATACGCCATCCGAAGTTCGAGGAATAGAACCCGGTGTGGACCGGCGGGATGGAGGGGAGCAACTTGCGGCTCAGCTGGTTCTGCAGCAACATGGTTTCCAGGGCCAACAGTTTGTCGCTGCGGTCATCAACCACATGACTCAACCTGTCCAGCTGTTGGTTCAAGCCGTTTTCGGACATCTCCTTTTCAGGGAAAACCACCAGCGGCCCGCCCTGTCCGCCAGCCTGGGAGAACTGGAATTCTTCCGGCCTCATGCCGGTCAGCTTGGCCAGGCGTGCGCCCAGGGCGTCAAGACGCTGCAATTGGGCCTGCATTTGCCCGACCCGGATCGCCATCGCATCCAGACTGCTGTGCAGATAGACCTGTTGCTTTTGTTGTTCGTCATTCTGCACTTCGGACAACAGGGTTCGTATCTCGTCGTTCAAGCCCTCGGGTGCGAAACGAACCAGTGTGTATTGCAGCGCGAGCGCCGCGCCCAGCATGACGATCGACAGCAGCATCAACCACAGTGCGATCTGCCATCCGCCCAGCGTGATATTGCGACTCTTTGCCAAACGATTGGAAACTAGAATAATATTCATGCCTCCCCCTTTCTCAAATACGCAAATACCGTGACACAGCACCTGAAATCATGGTTGAACGGCAATCAGGAACTGCAGCCGCTGTTGGCCAAAGTCCAGACTCTGTCGGCTCTGCAGCACCATTTCATCGCAGTCGCGCCGGCCCATCTGGCGCGCGCCGGCCAATTGCAGGTGCTGGGTCTGCAACTCGGCACCCTCAGCATCGCGGTTGCCAATGCCACGGTCGCCGCAAAATTGCGCCAACTCGCACCGGAACTGGCGATCCTGATGCAGGACAGGGGCTGCGAGGTTAGCGGAATCCGCGTCAAGGTGCAAGTTTCCTTCGACCGTTTGCAACCCGGGCCCGCTCCGCACCAATTAAGCAAAGCGGCCCGGGCTGCCCTGCATGAACTCGGTGACCGCCTGAACGACTCGCCGCTCAAACTGGCGCTGGAAAGAATGGCCAAATCCGGTAACTGACCTGCCCGCCCGTTACAGTATCGCCAACCAGCCGACCAGCACATAACGCTCCAGCAAATACAGCAAGCCGAACACCAGCACCAGCAGCACCGTGAAACGAACCGTTTGCCAGGCGAATTCGAGGTAACGTCGATTGTGCGTGAAGATATACATCCCTCCGCTCAACACCAGCACCAGTGTCACCAGCACGATATAGAGTCGCAGGATCATCATGGGCTCACCGCTTTATTCGTGGGGACCGGCAAGGCTTCAGACTGACTGCAGCTGCAGCCGCAGGAACGCGGGTGCCTCTTCCATATTATCGAACGTGACATACTCCCAAGCCTGGTCATCGGCCAGCAGCTCACGCAACAATGCATTATTCAGGGCATGACCGGACTTGTAGCCGGAAAACGCGCCAATCAAAGGGTGCCCCAGCATGTACAGATCGCCGATCGCATCGAGCACCTTGTGCTTGACGAACTCATCTTCAAAGCGCAATCCGTCCGCATTCAGCACCCGGTAATCATCCATCACGATGGCATTGTCCAGACTGCCACCCAGTGCCAGGCCCTGCGCACGCATGTTCTCGACATCCTGCATGAAGCCGAAGGTGCGCGCCCGGCTGATATCGCGCACGTAGGATTCTTCACCCAGATCGACCGTGACATGCTGTTTGGTATTGGCAAACACCGGGTGGGTGAAATTGATGGTAAAGGTCAATTTGTAACCCTGGTGCGGCTCGAAGCGCACCCATTTGTCGCCCTGCCGCACTTCGATGGTCTTTTTGATACGGATGAATTTTTTGGCGGATGATTGTTCGACGATACCGGCCGACTGCAGCAGGAACACGAAAGTCCCGGCACTGCCGTCCATGATCGGCACTTCCGCACTGTCCAGATCGACATAGACGTTGTCCACACCCAGACCGGCCAGCGCCGACATCAGATGCTCGACGGTGGCGACACGCACGCCGCTCTGCTCCATGCAGGTGGACAAACGCGTGTCATGCACCAGACCGGCACTGGCGCGAATTTCCTCGACCGGCTTCACATCCACGCGGCGAAACACGATCCCGGTATTGGCCGGAGCCGGACGCAGGCCGAGCGTCACCTTTTCACCACTGTGCAGGCCGACGCCTGTCACACTAACAGAATTCTTTAAAGTGCGTTGCTTGACCATCGACGCTTTGATCACCGAAATCATAATATTTATAATTTTACCACAGGGCACCTAGAGCGCAGCAAATCGAAAAATTCCAGCATGCAGCTGGTTATCTGCATTCCGCGCTAGGCATCTCATCCCAAGTTTTTCCAGCAAAAATACGTCCGTTATTTCTCTTCGGTCGCTTCTTGCCATCCGCACCCCATCCGCCCCACTGCTTGAAGAAAAACGCCACGCCTTTCTGCTCACATTGCCCCTTTATTGTCTCCACCCACTCAGCCTTCATCGGCCTGGCTTTGGAACCTGATTCTCCACCGACGATAACCCAGTGGATGCCACGCAAATCAAGTTGGCCAACGTCTTCCAGCAATGGTTCAATCGATAGGAATCTGATACTTGCTTTTATTTCCCGCAGGTCATCAACCCGCTGGAGGCCATATTTCCTATTCTCCACTGAAACGCCCAACCAAACATTGCCAGGCACTTCCCGCGAAGAAAAATACTTGCGCATCCTTGCTGATCGCTTGGTCAATATCTGGTAGGTATGTTGTGGTGTACGTTCGATCACATCGAACACTTTATCTAGAAACGCAAAAGGAATGTCGTTGTGGAACAGGTCGCTCATCGAGTTTACGAAATATATCGTGGGCTTACGCCGCATTAGCGGCTGCTCCAAACGCTCGGGCAGTATGCTGAGATTAAATCCATTTTCATAACCTCTGGCACCCATAGCTTTAAGCCGCTTCGCCATAACTTCGGCGTAACAATGCTTGCAGCCGGGCGAAATTTTCGTGCATCCCGTGGTCGGATTCCACGTTTGCTCTGTCCATTCGATTGTCGTTTTCTTTGTCACACTAACTTCCTTGTTGAAACGTGATGCCAATCAAATTCTCTTCATTGAATGTGCCTTTGCGCCGCTTTGGGTCGCCACTTCTAACCTGAATCATGCCTTTCCCTTCCAAGTCTTTTAGCATTCTCTTAGGATTCGTAAAAGGGGTTTCATTCAGCGCGTAATCGCGCAACTCTGAATACTCGACCATCCGACCACGAAATTGTTCAAACAGTTGCGTACTATAAGCTGCTGGATCATCGAAGCGAAACATTTTTGATTGATGAAGGTGCGCATCAGAAAAACAAAATTCGCCACTGTTATCTATCGTCTTCATGGCCTCTTTCATTTTTTCCAATCCGAGATAATGCTGACTTGCAAATACCAAATGGTAGTCAATGGTATCTTTTGCAGATCGCATCTCGAAAGCGAAAACATAGCGTACCTTCGGTAAGGCAAGCAACTTCTGTTTGTATAAGGCCAAAACACCACGATATAGATCATGAAATAGCCGGTGTTTTGCCAGTTCAGTTTTCCAAGAGTCATCGCCGAAGATTTCGTTCAATATCTCTTCGTGATTTGCAGCCTCTTCCGCGCGAAAAATTCTACCAATGCCGTCCGAATCGAAATTGATAAGGACTTCGGATGATTCCCGACTCAGCAAATCTTTGATATCGGAAAACGGTACACCTTTCGCACCGAAAGGGTCAACAAACGCAAACAGTGGTGAAGGTGGCGAGAATGGATTCTGTACTGCCTGTCTAATGGCAGACAACCCATCCACAAAAGTCGAATTGAAAAAATGCGTGTGAATTTTTTTGTGGTTGTCAGTTGCGCTAAACTTGTTTTTAAGGTGGGCAAACCGCTCCGGATTTTCTTCAATAAATACGCAATGTACTTCGCCCGCTCTCCATTGACTCCCCACACTTTGCAATGCCTCATTTACTGAGGTAATCGCTGCAACAGGAGAACCCGTTGGAGAGTTGGTGTATTCGCCCGGCCCCGCAAAGCCATCGATATACCAAAGATTTTGCCGAGATTTTGATCTACCAAAAATCTCAAACCAGCGGGACAAATATGCTTTCAAGATAGAAATCTTTGCCAGCGTGTGTGGCGGAGCAGGCCAAAGAACGTCTTTTATTTTCGCAGACATTTTTAAGCTCTCAGGATGCCGCGATCAGATACGCAGCCACGGGTACTTGCCTTTTCTCTTCGCGTCTCCGCGTGCACAACCCACGCAAGAGTGGGCATAGGTCTTGCCCGACACCCTCCGCATCGCCAACAGATTCCGCCATATGCACGATTCAATCCGCTTGCTTGCGCAAAAACGACGGTATGTCATAAGTATCCACCCCGGATTTTTCCATCGCATCCACCGCTGCCCTGCGCCCGCTCCGCATGATGGTCGGTGTCTCCAGCTCGCCGTAATTCACGTTGGCCACCGGTTCGTCATGGGTACCGGTGCGTTGAAAATCCTGGTTCTGATAGACGATCTCCGGCTTGGCCTGCTTGCGCGCCAGCGGTGCGCCCAGCCCGGTCGCCACGACGGTTACGCGCATTTCTTCACCCATGGCCTCATCGAACACCGAACCGACGATCACGGTCGCTTCTTCCGCGGCAAACTGCACGCATTCCATCACGTCGTCGATCTCCTTGAGCTTCAGGCTGCTGCTCGATGTGATGTTCACCAGCACACCGCGTGCGCCGGACATATCCACATCTTCCAGCAACGGGCTGGCGATCGCGCGCTCGGCGGCAACGCGTGCCCGATCCGAACCCGAAGCCAGCGCCGACCCCATCATCGCCATGCCGTTCTCCGACATCACGGTGCGCACGTCGGCGAAATCCACATTGATCAAACCCGGCACGTTGATCACTTCCGCGATACCCGCCACCGCACCCTGCAGCACGCCATTGGCGGCCTTGAAAGCCTCCGGCACGGTGATGTCATTGCCCAGCACTTCCATCAGCTTGGAGTTGGGCACGATGATCAGCGAATCGACATACTCGGTCAGCGCTTCGATGCCCGCTTTGGCATAGCGCATACGGTTGCCCTCGTACGCGAATGGCTTGGTCACCACCGCCACGGTCAGGATATCCATCTCCTTGGCGATCTGCGCGACGATAGGCGCGGCACCGGTGCCGGTACCGCCGCCCATGCCGGCGGTGATGAACACCATGTGCGCGCCGCTCAGCATCTCCTTGATGCGTTCCCTGTCCTCTTCTGCCGCCGCCTGACCTACCGAGGGTTTGGCCCCCGCCCCCAGACCCTTGGTGATGTTCACCCCGATCTGCAGTTGAGTGGTCGCTTTGCTGCGTTTGAGCGCCTGGCTGTCGGTGTTGATGACAATGAACTCGACACCCTGTACGCCCTGTTCGATCATGTGGTCGACGGCGTTGCCGCCGCATCCGCCCACGCCGATCACCTTGATCACCGCATCCTGTGTTTGTGCTTCCATGATTTCAAACATCGCTATCTCCTTAAAATAATTGCCTACAAACCAACCCCGTTTTACCCGCACATCCCGCTTCTGTATCCTTAAAAATTACCCTGGAACCAGGCTTTCATCCTGGCCAGCACGTCACCGAAAGAATTCGATTGCATACGCGTCTCCTCGTTGCGTTGATGATGTTCCAGTCCATACAACAGCAGTCCCACACCGGTTGCCAGGCGCGGCGTCTTGACCACATCGGACAGCCCGCCGATATATTTCGGGATACCCAGTCGCACCGGCAGATGGAATATCTCCTCGCCCAGCTCGACCATGCCCTGCATGGCGCTGCTGCCGCCGGTGATCACGATGCCGGATGACAGCAGTTCCTCGAATCCGCTGCGGCGCAGCTCCTGCTGCACCAGCGAATACAGTTCCTCGACGCGCGGCTCGATGACCTCCGCCAGAGTCTGGCGCGACAACATGCGCGGCCCGCGCTCACCCACGCCGGGCACCTCGATCGCCCCGCTGTCGGCCAATTGACGCAGCGCACAGCCGTGCTTGATCTTGATATCCTCGGCATCCTGGGTCGGGGTGCGCAACGCCATCGCGATATCGTTGGTGATCTGGTCGCCGGCGATCGGTATCACCGCGGTATGGCGGATCGCCCCGGCGGTGAACACCGCGATATCGGTGGTGCCGCCGCCGATGTCGACCAGACATACGCCCAGCTCCTTCTCGTCGTCGGCCAGCACCGCTTTGCTCGATGCCAGCGGCTGCAGGATCAATTCGTTGACCTCCAGGCCGCAGCGATGGATGCACTTCATGATGTTTTGCACCGCGGATACCGCACCGCTGATGATGTGCACCTCGACATCCAGGCGCATCCCGCTCATGCCGAGCGGTTTCTTGATGCCATCCTGGCCGTCGATGCTGAATTCCTGCTCGAGGATGTGCAGGATCTGCTGGTCGCTCGGCAGGCTGATCGAACTGGCCGTCTCGATCACCCGTTCGATATCGGCGGACACAACTTCCTTCTCCTTGATCTTCACCATGCCGCGCGAATTGATGCTGCGGATATGGCTGCCGGCGATGCCGGTATAGACTTCGTGTATCTTGCAATCGGCCATCAGTTCGGCTTCCTCGAGCGCGCGCTGGATCGCGCCGACCGTGGCTTCGATGTTGACCACCATGCCCTTCTTCATCCCTGCCGACGGATGCATACCCATACCGATCACTTCCAGCATCCCGTCCGGCTTGACTTCCCCAACGATGACCACGATCTTGGACGTGCCGATATCCAGCCCGACCACCAGATTTTTAGTTTCCTTGTTTCTGCTCATCGCCTTTTCTCCACTGCCGCTTCAACTTTGTTTGTTCAACCCGCTCACCGCAAAACCGTTGCGATAGCGCAGATCCACATATTTCAGCCGGCTCTGTGCCGGCGCAAGACTGTAGGGATAGACCGCCACGAAGCGCGCCAGGCGCTGCTGCAGATCTTCCCGCCCCAATTCCAGCACCAGGCCGTTGCTCAGGCGCAGTTGCCAGGCATGACGTTGCGACAAGGTCACCCGATCCGCGCGCAGATCCAAACCGGCCAGTTGCCGTTCGAATTGCATGTAGTAGCGGGTGACTTCTGCTGCCGCATCATCCGGCCCGACGAAGCTCGGCAGCACCTGCGCTTTGCTGGCAGCACTTTCCTTGCCAACGATGAACACCTCGCCCTGCCGATTCACCAGTGCGCTGTTGTTCCAGTGTGCCAGCGCCTGGTGTTCTTCCAGCTGCACCGCCAACCGGTACGGAAATTCACGGCGTATGCTGACACTGCGCACCCAGGGCAGTTGCTCCAGCGATCTACGCAAGCCATCGATATCCACGGTAAAGAAATTTCCCTTCACTTCGCCGCGCACCAGTTGCAGCAATGCATCCGGATTGACTCGTTGCGGCGCTTCATACAGGCGCACGCTGCGCAACGGGAACAATCCGGGCAAATGCACCGCGTAATCGATCGCGCCATACAACACTGCCAGTGCACTGCAGCCGAGCAGCGCGTTGGCGATACCGCGCAACAACTTCGCGTTATCCCACATGGGTCAACTCCAGTATGCGCAACACCAGTTGCTCGAAACCGATCCCCGCCTGGCGCGCCGCCATCGGTACCAGGCTGTGATCGGTCATCCCCGGCGAAGTATTCGCCTCAAGCAGATACGCCTGCCCGTTCTCGTCCATCAGGAAGTCCACGCGCCCCCAACCCTGCCCGCCGATCAGTGCAAACGCCTGTATCGCAAGGTCCTGCATCGCAGCTTCACGCGCCGTATCCAGGCCACTCGGACACAGGTAGCGGGTGTCGTCGCGCAGATACTTCGCGTCGTAATCATAGAATTCCTTGGCCGGCTCGATCTTGATCACCGGCAGGGCCGACTCGCCCAGCAGCGCCACGGTGTACTCCCCGGCGCCGATGTAACTTTCCGCAAGCACCAGCTTGTCGTGCCTGACTGCTTCCCGATAGGCGGCAGGCAACTCACTTTCCAGCTTCACCTTGCTGATGCCGACGCTGGAGCCCTCGTTGGCCGGCTTGACGAACAGCGGCAAGCCCAACCGTCGCGTGACTGCGTGCCATTCACTGTGCGCGTCGAGCAGCACGTAATCCGGTATCGGCAATCCGGCCGCCTGCCATACCAGCTTGCTGCGCCATTTGTCCATGCCCAGCGCGGAAGCCATCACGCCGCTGCCGGTATACGGGATGCCGAGCAACTCCAACGCGCCCTGCACCGTACCGTCTTCGCCGTAGCGCCCGTGCAACGCGATGAAGGCGCGGTCGAAACCATCGTCGACCAGTGCCTGAAGATTCTGCACGGCCGGGTCGAACGGGCTGGCATCCACGCCGCTGCGCAGCAATGACGCCAGCACCGCCGCGCCGCTTTTCAACGACACCTCGCGCTCGGCGGAGCGTCCGCCGAACAGCACCGCCACTTTGCCCAATCCTTTTATATCCACCCCGCTCACAAACGCTCCCCGATGATCCGCACTTCGCGTAGCAATTCCACGCCGGCTTTCTGCTCGACTGCGGCCTGTATTTCTTCGATCAGATTCTCGATATCCGCCGCCGTGGCGGAGCCGGTGTTCACGATGAAATTGGCATGCTTCTCCGATACCTGCGCGCCACCGATACGCCTGCCTTTCAATCCGCACTGCTCGATCAATCGTGCCGCATGATCACCGGGCGGATTGCGAAACACCGAACCGGCATTCGGCAGGTTGAGCGGCTGGGTGGCGAGGCGCTTGCTCAGCAAAGCCTTGATCCCCCGGCGCGCTGATTCGCCGTCGCCTCTGCTGAAATGCAGCCAGGCGGCCAGATAGAATTCCGGTAACTCAGGTACAAGGGGCAAGGTACAAGAGGAAAGGTTGGTGTCTTGCATCGTTACACTTGTAGCTTTAATCTGTTTTTTCGTTACGTGCCGGTAGCCGATCTCATAATCGGCTGCACAGCGCACATGCACGACACCATGACGGTCCACGGTCTGCACCCGCAGCACTTTTTCCCAGGTCTCGCTGCCGTAGCAACCGGCGTTCATCGCCAGCATGCCGCCCATCGAGCCGGGTATGCCGGCAAAAAATTCCGCGCCCTGCAGATCGTGCAACGCCGCAAAACGCGCCAGTTTCGCGCCCGGCACGCCGGCTGCGGCATAGACGCTGCCATCCAGCTCGAGATGCAAAGCGCCCAATGTGCCGTGCAACATCAATACCGTGCCGCGCAATCCGCCGTCACGCACCAGCAGATTGCTGCCCAGCCCAACCGCATGCAACGGCTCTTCGTCCGGCAAACCGCGCAGGAACATCAGCAGGTCCTCCAAATCGGCAGGCTGGAACATCCGTTCGGCGCTGCCGCCGGTACGCCAACTGGTGTACTTGCCCATCGGCACGTCGTGGCTCAACTTGCCGCGCAATGCCTGGTTAGCGAAATGTTGCAGTTCAGTCATATTCATGGCTCACCCGGGCGCTGAAAG
Source organism: Burkholderiales bacterium (assembly GCA_038203435.1). Taxonomy (GTDB): domain Bacteria; phylum Pseudomonadota; class Gammaproteobacteria; order Burkholderiales; family Gallionellaceae; genus Gallionella. Next base: position 24,419 of record JBBRDZ010000002.1, on the reverse strand, counting down.
GCCGGTATCTTTCCGGTCGCATCCGCGTCGTTATTTCCCAGCAAACGGCTCGGCGTGGTGCCGATCGAACCCGCACCCATGGTGACGACCACATCGCCGTTGCGCGCCATCTGCATGATGGCTTGCGGCATCTGCCGGATATCTTCGACGAACACCGCCTCACTCTGCCCTGCCACGCGCAGCGCATGCATCAATGCGCGCCCGTCCGCGGCGACGATCGGCGGCTCGCCGGCCGGATAGATCTCCGCCAGCAACAACGCGTCGACACTGCACAGCACTTTTACAAAATCCTCGAACAGATCGCGTGTGCGCGTGTAGCGATGCGGCTCGAACGCCAGCAACAGGCGCCGGCCGGGGAAAGCGCCGCGCACCGCTTCCAGTGTCGCGACCATTTCCACCGGATGGTGGCCGTAATCGTCGATCAGCGTGAAACTGCCGCCGGCCGGCAACGCGATCTCCCCGTAGCGCTGGAAGCGTCTGCCGACCCCTTCGAACTCTGCCAGACCCGCGACGATCGCGTCGTCCGTCACGCCCACTTCCAGCGCGACAGCGATCGCCGCCAGCGAGTTCAGCACGTTGTGCATGCCGGCCAGATTCAGCGTGATCTCCAGGTCCTTGGGCGTTCCGTTCTGCCGGCACAATGCGGTGAAATGCATCTGCCCGCCCTGGTGGCGCACGTTCACCGCGCGGATCTGCGCATCTTCGCTGAATCCGTAAGTCGTCACCGGCTTGCTGAGGCGCGGCAAGATCTCGCGCACATTGGCGTTGTCCACACACACCATCGCCCTGCCGTAGAACGGCAGGTGTTCGACAAAATCGACGAATGCCTGTTTGAGCTTTTCGAAATCGTGCCCGTAGGTCTCCATGTGGTCGGCATCGATATTGGTGATCACCGCCAGGATGGGTTGCAGATAGAGGAACGAGGCGTCCGATTCATCGGCCTCGACCACGATGAATTCTCCGCTGCCGAGCTTGGCATTGCTGCCGCTGCTATTGAGTTTTCCGCCGATCACGAAAGTTGGATCGAAACCGCCGCGAGCCAGCACGCTTGCCGTCAGCGATGTGGTGGTGGTCTTGCCGTGCGTGCCCGCCACCGCGATGCCCTGGCGCAAGCGCATCAATTCGGTCAGCATCATCGCGCGCGGCACCACCGGTATGCGGCGCGCACGGGCCGCCTGCACTTCCGGATTGTTTTCGCCCACCGCGGTGGAGACCACCACCACATCGGCATTGGTCAGGTTCCGCTCGTCATGGCCGAGATACACGGTCGCGCCCAGTTGCTTGAGACGGCGTGTCGCGGCGTTCTTGCCGAGATCGGAGCCGCTCACCTGAAACCCCAGGTTCAGCAACACCTCGGCGATGCCGCTCATACCGGCGCCGCCGATGCCAACAAAATGCAGATGTTTGACCTTATGCTTCATGCCGCCAACCCTTCGCATATTCCCGCCACGGCCAGCGCCGCATCGGCCTTGGCCAGCGCGCGCGCCTGTTGCGCCATCGCCGTTATTTTTTCGCGGCTGCCGCCCAGCAGCTCGCGCAGCAACTGCGCCAGCTTTTCCGCGTTCAATTCGCGCTGCGGCAGCAACACCGCCGCACCGTGCCTGCTCAGGAACTCCGCGTTGCGGGTCTGGTGGTCATCCACCGCGAACGGGAACGGGATCAATATGCTCGCCACACCGGCAGCGGCGAGTTCCGCGACGGTCAATGCGCCGGCGCGACAGATCACCAGATCGGCATTCGCATAGTGCCTGGCCATCTCGTCCATGAACGGTTTGACCTCGGCCTGTACACCCGCCTGCAGATAGGCCCGCTTCACCGCCTCGGCATGCTGTTTGCCGGTTTGATGCAGCACGTTGGGGCGGGCTTCCTGCGGCAGCAACGCGAGTGCCTGCGGCAATACCTCGTTGATCGCTTTGGCTCCCAGGCTGCCGCCCACCACCAGCACATTCATGCGACCATTGCGTGCGGCATAGCGTTGCTGCGGGTCGGGCACTGCGGCGATATCAGCGCGTACCGGATTGCCGCACCAGATTGCGCGCGGCAGCACATCCGGGAATCCACTCAGCACTTTTTGCGCAACGTGTACCAGCACACGGTTGCTCAAACCGGCAATTGAATTCTGTTCGTGTATCGCCAACGGACGGCGCAGCAAAGCCGCCATCAGCCCGCCCGGGAAAGTGATGTAACCGCCCATCCCCAGCACCACATCGGGACGGTGGCGCAGTATCGCAGACGCGCTCTGCCACATTGCGACCAGCAGGTCGAACGGCAGCAACAGCATGCGCAGCAGTCCTTTGCCGCGCACGCCCGAGAAACGCACCCAGGCCATCTGGTAGCCGTGCCGCGGCACCAGTTCCGCTTCCATGCTGCGCGGCGTGCCCAGCCAGGTTACATGCCACCCCTTCGCACGCAGCAGGTCGGCCACCGCGAGTGCCGGAAAGATATGGCCGCCGGTTCCGCCTGCCATGATTAATATGGAGCGGCTCATACCGGCAATCCCCGCGCGATCCGTCTATTCTCATAATCCACTCTCAACAGCAGGGCGGCGGCGATGCAATTCACCACGATGCCGCTGCCGCCGAAACTCAGGAACGGCAGGGTCAATCCCTTGGTCGGCAGCACGCCCATGTTCACGCCGATATTGATCATCGCCTGCGCACCTATCCATACGCCGATACCCTGTGCGACCAGCGCGGAAAAATTACGATCCAGGAAAGCGGCATCACGTCCGATGCGGAACGCACGCACCACCAGTAACGCGAACAGCAAAATCACCGAGATCACACCCACCAACCCGAGCTCTTCGGCGATCACCGCCATCAAAAAGTCGGTATGCGCTTCGGGCAGGTAGAACAATTTTTCCACGCTGCCACCCAACCCGACACCCAGCCATTCGCCGCGACCGAATGCAATCAGCGCATGGCTCAACTGGTAGCCCCTGCCATACGGATCGGACCAGGGATCCATGAAACCGATCACGCGTTGCATCCGGTAAGGCGAGGAAAAGATCAGCGCGGCCATTGCCAGCGGCAACACCAGCAACAGCGCGATGAACACCTTCAGGTTGAACCCTCCCAGCCACAGGGTGCAAAATGCGATCACGCAGATCACCACCAGCGCGCCCATGTCCGGTTCCTGCAGCAACAGGTTCCCGATCAGCGCCATCACCACCACCATCGGCACAAACGCTTTCCTGAACAGGTGGCCGACCTTGGCTTTGCGTGCCGTGTAATCGGCGGCATACAACACCGTGAACAACTTCATCAATTCGGATGGCTGCAGATTGATGACGAACAGCGATAACCAGCGGCGACTGCCATTCACTTCGCGCCCGATACCCGGGATCAGCACCAGCACCAGCAAAGCCGTTCCGGCCAAAAATAGATAGGGCGCGTAACTCTGCCAGCTCTGCACCGGCACCAGAAATGCCGCCACGCCGATGAACAGGCCGACGCCGATGAACATGCCATGGCGCAGCAGATAGTATGTGGCTTGATGACCGGTGAACTTGTTGGCTTCTGCAGTGGCGATCGAGGCCGAATACACCATCACCAGTCCGAGGGCGAGCAGACCGATCAGCACCCAGACCAGCACTTCGTCGAATTGCGCCTGAGGTGGAGGGGTATGCGTCTTGACCGAGTACGGACGCGGATGGCTGCCCCTGTTGACCGCAGGCGCGACCCGCTTCGCCCAGCCGAATGCAGGCCGAGCATTCCCCGACTTGGGTGTATTGTTCGATGGCACTAATGATGCCATGCGCCACCCTTTTCCAACTCATGCACCGCCTGGACAAATACCTCGGCGCGATGTTCATAGTTGCGGAACATGTCAAAGCTGGCGCAGGCGGGTGACAGCAGCACTGCATCTCCACGCTGCGCAAGCACGGCCGCCTGCTGCACGGCATCGCCCATGTCTTCGGCGTACACCAGTTCGATGCCACTGCCGTTCAATGCAGCCGCGATCACGGGCGCATCACGGCCGATCAGCACCACCGCGCGCGCGAATTGCGCCACGACCGGATTGAGCGGGGTGAAATCCTGCCCTTTGCCCTCGCCGCCCGCGATTAACACCGCTTTGCACCCGAGGCCCTGCAGCGCGGCGATGGTCGCACCAACATTGGTGCCTTTGGAGTCGTCGTAATAGGTCACGCCTTTGATCTCCGCCACGCGTTCCACGCGATGCGGCAACCCTTTGAAGCTGCGCAACGCATCCAGCAATTTCGGCATCGGGAAGTCGATCGCGTAGCTCAAAGCCAGCGCGGCCAGCGCATTCGCCACGTTATGCAATCCGACCACTTGCAACTCGCCGGCTTTGATCAGGCGTTGCATGCCTTGCAACAGCCAGATATCACCATTGACATGCTCGATCCCGAAATCGCCTTCAGTATCCGGCTTGTTCAGACCGAAGGTGATGGTCCTGCAATCGGCCCGGGCCATGCTCATGCAGCGCGCATCGTCACGGTTCAGCACCTGCACGCCGCATCCGGCAAAAATACGCGCCTTCGCGGCGCTGTATTCAGACATGTCGGCATAGCGGTCCAGATGGTCCTCGCTGATGTTCAGTACCGTTGCGGCATCCGCATTCAGACTGGAGGTGGTCTCCAGCTGGAAGCTGGATAGTTCCAGCACCCAGACCTCGGGCTGGTTCACGCCGCGTTCCAGTACCACATCCAGCACCGCCGGCGAGATATTGCCGGCCGCCACGGCATCCTTGCCGGCTGCTTTGCACAAATGCTCGACCATGCTGGTGACGGTGGTCTTGCCGTTGGCGCCGGTGATCGCGAGGATGCGCTGGTGATGGTTTTTGGGCAAGGATTGCGCGAACAGCTCGATATCACCCACCACCTCGATGCCGCGCGCGATCGCACGTTCCACGGCCGGATCGCGCAATGGCACACCGGGACTGATCGCGATCAGTTCGATGCCGTCGAACAGCGCATCGTTGAAATTTCCGCAAAAGATCTGTTCCGCGGCCACATACATCGACGCCTGCGCCAAACCGGGCGGCGCACTGCGGCTGTCGGCCACGCGCAGGCGTGCGCTCTGCGCGCTGAGCCAGCGCACCATGGACAGGCCGGTCTCGCCGAGACCCAGCACCAGCACCGATTTGTTTTTATGCCGCATCATCCCGACTTCATGGTGGTGATCCGCGAATTTCCGCACGGCGTCGTGTGGCACCATGTTGTTCGCCATGCCCGCATTGTTTACCTGCAATCCTGCCGTGCTGTATTTTTCCATCCTGTTCTCCCCTATCTCAATTTGAGAGTCGCCAGACCCAGCAGAACCAACAACATGGTGATAATCCAGAAGCGCACCACTACTTGGGTCTCTTTCCAGCCTTTCAGCTCGTAGTGGTGATGCAGCGGAGCCATTCGAAACACACGCTTACCGGTCAACTTGAACGATGCCACCTGGATCATCACCGAGACCGCTTCGACCACGAATACGCCGCCCATGATGAACAACACGAATTCCTGTCGCACGATCACCGCCACCGTGCCGAGTGCCGCGCCCAATGCCAGCGCGCCGACATCACCCATGAACACCTCGGCCGGATAGGCGTTGAACCACAGGAATGCCAGGCCCGCCCCGGCGATCGCGCCGCAGAACACCGCCAACTCGCCGGCGCCCGGGATGTAGGGGATGCCGAGGTATTTTGAGAACACCGCATTCCCCGCCACATAGGCGAATATCGCCAGTGCCGCGCTCACCATCACCGTCGGCATGATGGCCAGACCGTCCAGTCCGTCCGTCAGGTTCACCGCATTACTGGTGCCGACGATGACCAGATAGGTCAGCGCGACGAACAGGAACGCGCCGAGCGGCAGCGCGAAAAACTTCAGGAACGGCAGGATCAGCTCGGTGTGCGCCGGCAGGGTGGCGGTGTTCCACAGATACAATCCGACCGCCAGCGCGATGACGGACTGCCAGACCATCTTGGTTTTTGCCGACAATCCCTTCGGGTTGCGATGCACCACCTTGCGATAGTCATCCACCCAGCCGATCACACCGAAACTCAATGTGGTGAGCAACACCACCCACACGTACTGGTTGTGCAGATCGCCCCACAACAACGTGGTGATCGCGATCGAAGTCAGGATCAGCGCGCCCCCCATGGTCGGTGTCCCGGCCTTGATCAGATGGGTTTGCGGACCGTCGTTGCGCACCGATTGGCCGATCTTGTATGCGGTCAATTTGCGGATCATGGTCGGACCGACCATGAACGAGATGAACAACGCCGTCATCGCCGCCAGCACGGTGCGCAGCGTGATGTAATTGAACACGCTGAAAAACCGTATGTCCTGGGCCAACCATTGAGCGAGCGCATGCAGCATCGTTATTCCCCGTTCGTGGCGCAGAACTGCACCACGCGTTCCATATGCATAAATCGCGAACCCTTCACCAGCACCGTGGTGTTCGCGTCCAATTCCCGCTCCAGTACCGCCTGCAGATCTTCGACATGTTCGAAATGTCGCGCACCACTGCCAAACTCCCGCACCGCATTGCCGCTCAAACTTCCCAGCGCATACAACTTGTCAATGCCGGCACGGCGGGCCTCGGCACCGATTTCGGCGTGAAACAGCGCGGCCTGCTCGCCCAGCTCCCCCATGTCACCCAGCACCAATATGCGTTTCCCGGCAGCCTGCGCAAGCACGCTGATCGCGGCACGCAACGAAGCGGGATTGGCGTTGTAGCTATCGTCTATCAGGCTGGCACCATGCATGGCGGTCCTGCGCTGCATGCGTCCGGGCACGCCGCTGAATTTTTCCAAACCGTGCGCAATGGTATCCAGCGGTATGTTGAGCACGCTGGCTGCAGCCGTTGCGGCCAGCGCATTGCTTGCGTTGTGTGCACCGGGCAGCAGCACATCCGCGGAGAAGATTCCTTGCGGCGCGGTCACGTCCAGCCGCAAGCCGGAGCCGCGCGGCTGCCACGTGCCATGGACATCGGCCTGCGGATCAAACCCGAATTCGAGCAGCGGATGCGCGCCCGCGAGTGACCGCCACAACGGTGCATGCACATCGTCGGAATTGATCACTGCAGTGCCGTGGTGTTGCAGCCCGGAGAATATCTCGCCCTTGGCGCGTGCGACCGCTGCTACAGTTCCCAGCCCGGCCAGATGCGCACCGCTTGCGTTGTTGATCAGCGCGACATCGGGTGCGGCGATCTGCGTCAGATAATCGATCTCGCCGGGATGATTCATGCCCATTTCGATCACGGCATAGCGATGTCGTGCATTCAGTTGCAACAAGGTGAGCGGCATGCCGATGTCATTGTTGAAGTTACCCCGCGTTGCCAATACCGCGTCGGCGCTGCCTGCCGCTTCGCGCAAAATGGCCGCGAGCATTTCCTTGACCGTGGTCTTGCCGTTGCTGCCGGTGATTGCCACCAGCGATATATCGAACTGCCGGCGCCACCATGCGGCCAGCCGGCCCAGCGCCAGACGCGTGTCTTCAACCAACAGTAGCGGAATGCCGGCAATCTTTGCCGCCTGCTCCCCGGCATGGGCGACCAGCCGTTGATAGCTGTCGGCGTTTACCATCGCCGCTGCCGCCCCGTCCTGCATCGCTTGCGTGACGAATTCGCAGCCGTCGAAATGCTCCCCGCGCAACGCGATGAACAAATCCTGCGGTGCGATCTTGCGACTGTCGCTGGACACCGCATCGAAGCGCACATCGGCTCCAACCAGCATTGCGCCGGTGGCCTGAGCGGCCTGGGACAACAGCATCATTGCCCGCTCCCGTGCTCGTCTCGCGACTGCGCAGGCGCTGCGTGCAACTGCAGCGCCTGCTGCGCGATCGATACATCGTTGAATGGGTGCTTTACACCGCGGATCTCCTGGTAATCCTCGTGCCCCTTGCCCGCGATCAGCACGGTATCGCCCTGGCGGGCATGGCTGATGGCGCTTTTGATTGCGGTGGCCCGGTCTGTGATGATCTCGTGGTTGTCATCACTCATCCCGTTGACGATTTCCGCGATGATCTCACGCGGATTCTCGCCGCGCGGGTTGTCGGAAGTCACGATGCAAAAATCGGAAAAGCGCTCTGCTACCGCGCCCATCATGGCGCGTTTGCCGCGATCCCGGTCGCCGCCGCAGCCGAACACGCAATACAGTTTTCCGCCGGTTCCCGCGCTGACTTCGCGCAATGCCTGCAACACCTTTTCCAGCGCATCGGGGGTGTGCGCATAATCCACGATCACCGTCGGCGCATCCACGCTGCCCAGACGCTGCATGCGTCCGGCAACTGGCTGCGCCCGGCTCAATGAATCTGCCGCATCACCAAGAGCCACACCGCTCGCCAGCAAGACCGCCAGCGCGCCCAACAGGTTGGCCGCATTGAATCGTCCGACCAGCGCACAATGCAATTCTGCCGCTCCCCAACTGGAATGCACCGCGAGGCGCAGTCCCTGTCCGGTCATTTCGACAAGGTCGCCGTACACCATGCGCAGTCCGAGGCGTTCGGCAAGCTGCAACGCCGCATCGCTCAAGCCGTAAGCGATGACTTCCGCATCCGCATCCTGCAACTGTTCGGCCAGCTCCATGCCATAAACGTCGTCCAGGTTCAATACAATGAATCCCAGCTGCTGCCAGTCGAACAGTTTGCGTTTGGCATCAGCATAACTTTGCATATCGCCGTGATAATCGAGGTGGTCGCGGCTCAAGTTGGTGAGCATGGCAACATCGAAGCGCAGTGCATTCACGCGCCCCTGGGCCAGCGCATGGGAAGACACTTCCATCGCGACGGCTTCCGCGCCTTCTCGCAAATATTCAGCCAGCAAGCCATGCACCCGCATCGCATCCGGCGTGGTGTTTTCTGTTGTTTGCAAAGCGCCGGAAAAACCGTTGCCCAGCGTACCGATCAGCGCGCATTTTTTTCCTGCACGGCTCAGGGCCTGGGCGATCCAGTGGCAGGTTGTCGTTTTGCCGTTGGTTCCGGTGATCCCCACCAGCCAGAGTTTTTCAGATGGCGAGTCGTACACCGCATCGGCCAGCCAGCCAGATTTGCGGCGCAGATCCGCGACAGCGAGATTGGGCACTTGCCAGGCATCATCCCAGACAAAATGCCGCGATTCCCAGATCACCGCATTCGCTCCCTGTGCGATCGCTGCCGCGATGTAATGACGTCCATCTGACTTTTCTCCCGGATAGGCGATAAATGTATCGCCGCGCTGAACCGAACGGCTATCGGCCACCAACCGGGTGACTGGTACCGGCAAGGTATCCAGTTGCGCGCGTGCCCATAGCCGGAAGTCGTCGCTCACACTTCCTCCTTGACGATCTCGGCTGGCGCAGTGATCACGTTATCCAGTGGCGCATCATTGGGCACACCGAGTGCATGCAAGGTCGCGCCGATCACCTTGCTGAATACCGGTGCAGCAACCTCTCCCCCGTAATAATCGTTGCCGGCGGGGTCGTCTATCATCACGGCTACCACCAGCCGCGGACTCGATGCCGGAGCAAAGCCCACGAATGATGCGACATAATGATTGACGTAGCGCCCGTCTTCGAGCTTGTGAGCCGTGCCGGTCTTGCCCGCCACCCGATAACCTGCCACCTGCGCCAGCGGCGCCGTCCCACCGGGCAGCACCACCAATTCCAGCATGTCGCGCAACGCGTGCGCGGTACGATCTGAAAACACTTTCGTCCCCGCAGCCGGGGCATCCAGTTTGAGCAGGGTAACCGGCTTCAATTCACCGTCGTTGGCAAAAATGGTGTACGCCCGCGCGAGTTGCAGCAGATTCACCGAGATGCCGTGACCGTAGGCCATGGTGGCCTGTTCGATCGGTTTCCAGCTGCTCGGGTCGCGCAGTACCCCGGGGGCTTCTCCCGGAAAGTTGCTGCCGGTCTGGGCGCCGAAGCCGCTTTCCTCCAACCCTTGCCACATCGTTTCGGGTTTCAAGCGCAAGGCGATCTTGGCCGCCCCCACATTGCTGGATTTCTGGATGACCTGTTCCACGGTCATCGTCGGCTCCGGATGAGAATCGTGGATCTTGCGGCGGCCCAGCGTAAACACACCATTTTCGGTGTCGATGACGGTATGCGGACTCACCTTGCCGGTCTCGATCGCGGTTGCCACCGTGAACGGCTTCAGAGTCGAGCCGGGTTCGAACAGATCGGTGATCGCCCGGTTGCGCATCGATTTGTTGCTGGTATTTCTGCGGTCGTTCGGGTTGTAGCCGGGATAATTGGCGAGTGCCAGCACCTCACCGTTGCGCGCATCGAGAACGACTACCGCACCCGCCTTGGCATGGTGTTGCCTGACCGCACTCTCCAGTTCGCGGTAGGCGATGTGCTGCAGATTGATATCGAGGCTCAGCACGATATCGCTACCCGGCTTTGGCGGATGCAGGCTACCGGCATCTTCGACGATGTATCCGTGATTGTCCTTGATGACACGCTGGCTGCCAGGCTTTCCGGCAAGCCGATCCTGCAGGGCCAGCTCCATTCCCTCCTGCCCGATGTCGTCCTGTCCGGTGAATCCAAGCGTCTGGGCAAGTTCACCGCCCGCCGGATAATATCGCCGATACTCGCGCATCAGCGAGACGCCGGGAAGATTCAGGCTGACCACCCGCTCGGCCTGGTCGGGTGGCAGCAATCGTTTGAGATAGACAAAATCGCGGGTCGTATCGAACAAGCGGCTTTTCACTTCTTCGGTATCCATGCCAAGGATTTGCGCAAGCTGCCTGACTTGCCGCCTGTCCGCTTCGACATCGGACGGACTCGCCCACACCGATTCGACCGGGGTGCTCACCGCAAGCGGTTCTCCGTTGCGATCGGTGATCATGCCGCGGTGCGCACTGACCTCGATCACCCGGCTGTAGCGTGCATTGCCCTTTTTCTGCAGGAAGTCATTGTGTATTCCCTGCAGATACACATCTCTGCCTATCAGCCCCGCCAACCCGGCCAGCAGCAAAGCAGAAAGCATAGTGGCGCGCCATCCCGGCAATTTCACCATGGTTTGAGGATGTGCGTTGGTCGCGTAACTCATTGTTGTTGTGTGATCCCGCTGTAAGGCTTGACCCGTATGAATTGAACTTGCCCACTTCTGGGCAATTGCATTTGCAGTTTTTGCACGGCGATCTGCTCCACTCGCGCCGGCGTAGCCCAGGTGCTTTGTTCCAGCTGCAACTGGCCCCACTCCACCTCCATCTGCTGCGCCTGATCTTTTTCCTTTTGCAATTCGATGAACAACTTGCGCGCCTTGTGTTGCGAGGTGACCACACTCAAAGCGCTGAGCACCACCGCCACCAGAAGCAAACCCTGGCATATCGGACTGATCCTGCCGACACTTCCCATGACCCGCTTGTGAACACCGACGAATAGGGTCCTCATCTGCCAGCGGCCGAATATATGTCGTACGCGGCATCACTGCGCTCCGCAACACGCATGACTGCGCTGCGCGCCCGCGGATTGGCCTGCAACTCCGCCGCGCCGGCACGCACCGCCTTGCCGATCAGATCCAGTTTGCCCTGTGGCACCTGGTTGGCACGTATCGGCACATTTCGCGGCAATTTATCGCCCTCGGCCATCTCACGCAGGTAATGTTTCACGATGCGATCCTCCAGTGAATGAAAGCTGATCACCACCAAGCGCCCGCCTGTTTTCAGATGTTTCACACACTCTGGCAGGATCTCCGCAAGCTCTTCAAGTTCCCGGTTGAGATAAATCCGTATAGCCTGAAAGGTGCGTGTCGCCGGGTTCTGCCCAGCTTCACGGGTACGTACCGTTTTACTAACCAGCTCGACGAGTTGCCGCGTGGTGTGGATGGGTTCGATTGCGCGTGCCGCAACAACCGCTCTTGCAATCTGCTTAGCAAACCGTTCTTCGCCGTAATCACGTATCACCTCCGTTAATAAACCCTCATCCACCGTCGCCAGCCACAGCGCTGCGGTCATCCCGCTGCTGGCATCCATGCGCATATCGAGCGGCGCATCGAAACGAAAACTGAAACCTCGCGCCGCCTCATCCAGTTGCGGCGATGACACGCCCAAATCGAGCAGTATCCCGTCCACCTTGTCCACGTCCTGCTCGCGCAATACCTGCGCGATTTGCGCGAAGCTGCGATGCACCATACGGAATCGCGCATCGCGCCATTGCTTACCCACAGCAACGGCAGTCGTATCCTTGTCCATCGCAATCAACCTGCCGTTGGCGCCCAGCCGTTCAAGAATTTTCGCGCTATGCCCGCCACGGCCGAACGTACAGTCCACGTAAGTACCATCCGGTTTGATTTCGAGTGCTTCAACTGCTTCGTGCAACAGGACTGTGAGGTGGGTCAAACCCTCGCTCACAAGGAAAATCCCTCCAGTTCTGGTGGCAAGTCGCCATCCATGAATGACAGGGCAGCCTCCTGCTGCGCCGACCATTTCGCTTCGTCCCACAATTCGAATTTATTACCCTGGCCCACCAACATGGTGCGCTTGTCCAGCACGGCGTAACCACGCAAAGCCGGAGATATCAATACGCGACCAGCACCGTCCATCAACACATCTTCGGCATAGCCGATCAGGCGGCGCTGCAGGGCACGGATCTTGGGGTTGAGCGCGGAGAGTTTGAGCAGCTTGTCGCGGATCGGCTGCCATTCGGGTTGCGGATAGACCAACAGGCAGCCATCTGCATCTGCAGTAAGCACCAGATTTCCCGAGCAATGCGCAAGCAGCATGTCGCGATACCGCGCCGGTATCGCGAGCCTGCCTTTGCTATCAAGATTGAGTTGCGTTGCTCCCTGAAACATCCCCGTAATCCCCACTTTTACCCACTTTTCACCACTTGAAACCACTATATTGAAAAAAAACCCAATGGTCAAGCGAATAAATGGAATTTATCTTTACAGGACAAGGGGTTAGCGCTGAAACTTAAATAAAAGTAAATATACTTAAAAAATAATGAATTACGCAAATAAGCTAAAGTTGTTTGTGATGGGGACTGGCGACAATAGATTATGGTGTACAAGCCGGTGCTGGGAGCACGGGGTGCAATATCGACATAATGAGGGGATGCAAGTGCCTGTTGGCTCAGGCATGATAAAGAGGTGAAGCTGGCCGATAAGCCGGGTTCTGTCGTGGACAGTCATTCCTCTAGGCGTTTCGTTACCTGACGCTCAAGCAACCTACCCGCAAGCGACGCGAGCAACGTCATAGCCTGCTTATTTGGTCTTGCTCCGAATGGAGTTTACCGTGCCGTCCGTGTTACCACGTCCGCGGTGGGCTCTTACCCCGCCGTTTCACCCTCGCCGTTACCTTGCGGTACTTGGGCAGTTTATTTTCTGTGGCACTGTTCATCACCTCACGGTGTCCGGTCGTTAACCGGCATTCTGCTCTGTGGAGCCCGGACTTTCCTCCCCGCACTTGCGTGCGCGGCGACTGTCTAGCCAGCTTCGTCGCGGAGTTTAACACGGCGGCACATTGACCTATGCCCCAAATACTCCCGCCTGATGTGCTTGCTCATCGGCAAAGTAACTGCTGCGCACCATCGGGCCGCAAGCCGCATGGCTGAAGCCCATCTCCTTTGCGGCCTGCTCGAACATCGTGAACGATTCCAGCGGTGCATAGCGCAGCACCGGCAAATGTCCTTCGGACGGTTGCAGATACTGGCCGATGGTGAGCATGTTCACATCATGCGCGCGCAGGTCGCGCATCACATCCAAAACCTCCTCATCCGTTTCACCCAAGCCCAACATCAGGCCGGACTTGGTCGGAATGTGCGGGAAGCGTGATTTGAAATCTTTAAGCAACTTAAGCGAATGTGCATAGTCCGCGCCCGGGCGCGCCAGTTTATAGAGGCGCGGCACGGTTTCCAGGTTGTGGTTCAATACATCTGGCAGACTGATTGCCAGCGCATCCAGCGCCTCAGCCAAACGCCCGCGAAAATCCGGGACCAGTATCTCCAAGCGCGTCGAGGGCGAGCTCGCGCGGATCGCATTCAGGCAAGCGGCAAAATGCTGCGCACCGCCGTCACGCAGATCGTCTCTATCCACGCTGGTGATGACGACGTATTTAAGTTTGAGCAGGGCGATGGAACGTGCCAGGTTGTCGGGTTCCTTCACATCCGGCGCGAGCGGCTTGCCGTGTGCCACATCGCAGAACGGGCACCTGCGAGTGCACAGATCGCCGAGTATCATGAAGGTCGCGGTACCCTTGCCGAAACACTCGCCGATGTTCGGGCAGGAAGCCTCTTCGCACACAGTGTGCAGATTATGTTCGCGCAACATGCGCTTCACATCGTGATAGCCTTGCCCGCTGCCGGATTTCACGCGTATCCATTCCGGTTTGCGCAGGCGTTCCTGCAGCGGCACGATCTTGATCGGATTGCGCGCGGTTTTGGCGGAGCCGGTTTGTTTGTTTTCAATGTTGCTCATTCGCTGTCTTTCTTTCAAAGTGTTGCTGTAACCCGTGAACCAGATTCCGCGCCAAGTGCGCCTGCAGTTCGTTGATCGAATACGTGATGCCCTGTTCGCAGGCTTGGGTCACACGCAGCCCGGCATAACCACACGGGTTGATATTGGCGTACGGTGTCAGGTCCATATCGACATTGAATGCCAGCCCGTGATAACAATACCCGTTCTTGATCTTCAGTCCCAGTGCGGCGATCTTCGCATCGCCCACATATACGCCGGGCGCATCTTCGCGATATTGCGCGGCGATGCCGAATTCGGCCAGCAGATCGATCACCGACTGCTCCATCAAACGCACCAGCTCGCGCACGTTGATCCTCCAGCGGCGCATGTCGAGCAACATATAAGCGACGATCTGGCCGGGGCCGTGATAGGTGATTTGCCCGCCTCTATCGATCTTCACGACAGGGATATCGGTGCTATGCAACAGATGTTCCGGTTTCCCGGCGAGACCCTGCGTATACACAGGCAGGTGCTGCACCAGCCATATCTCGTCGCGGGTATGACTGGTACGCCCGGCAGTGAATTTCTTCATCGCGTCCCAAATGGGTTGATACTCGACCAGACCCAGCGAATGGATGACCGGCGCTGAAACATGGACAAAGTTGGAAGGCCGGTCTTGTCTCTTTTCTCCCGCCCCTTGCGCCTGTTTATTCATAGCACCATCACGATCAGCGGATGGTCGCACAGGTCCTGATAAAGCGCATCGAGCTGTTCGCGTGAAGTGGCGCGCACCGTGCAGGTCAAGCTGATATAGCGCGCCGTCCGGCTGGCGCGCATTTCCATACTCGCAGCGAGAAATCCCGGGGCATGCTGATTGACCACTTCCAGCACAGCTTGCGCAAGTCCCGCCTGCTGCTGCCCGAATATCTTGATCGGGAAGTCACAGGGATATTCGATCAGGCTGTCGGTCAATTCTGTCTTTGGCAATTCTTCCATCATCATGCACTCATTTTGCGCGCATCACGTCGCGCTTGAAACCCTGATACAGCGCATACAGTCTGGCAAACATCTCGCCGGGTTTTCCCGAACCGACCGGTTTACCGTCGACTCGCGTGATCGCCAGCACTTCTTTGGTCGACGAGGTGAGCAATAGTTCATCCGCGTCGTACAGCTCTGCGGCTGCGATCCTGCGCACTTGATGCGGGATGCCATTGGCAACGGCCAGTTCGAGCACCACGTCATAGGTGATACCGGGCAACATCAGGTTGTCTTTGGGCGGCGCGAGCAGCATCCCGTTCTTCACCACAAAGATGTTGCTGGCCGCACCCTCGGTCATGTGTGCGTCGCCGGATGCGGATGCCCCGCGTATCAGGATGGTCTCGGCACAACCCGCCTCCACCGCCGACTGGCGCAGCAGCACATTGGGCAACAGCGAGATGGCCTTGATGTCGCAGCGCAACCAGCGATTGTCCGCCGCAGTCACCGCACTCACACCGCTCTGCAGCAAGGCTACCGGAGGGGGCAACAGGGGATTGCTCATCATGAATACTGTCGGCTTGACCGGCGGGTTCGGAAAGGCATGATCGCGTTTTGCGACACCGCGCGTGATATGCAGATACAGGTATTGGTCGGGCATCCCATTCCGCTCGATGAGTTGGCCGATGATGCGCACCCACTCGTTCTCGCTGTGCGGGTTGGCCAGTTTGATGCCATCCAGGCTGTGTTGCATGCGGCGCAGATGCTCTGCCAGACGAAATGCCTTGCGCGAATACACCGGTATCACCTCATACACGCCGTCGCCGAAGATGAAGCCGCGATCCAGCACGGAGATCTTCGCTTCCTCTATCGGCATGAATTCACCGTTAAGATAAATAGTCATCGGCGCGTCCCTATTCAAACATCAGGCGGATGCTGTCCCATCCGCGCGAAAACACATTTGCCAGCGGCACACTTTCCAGAGCGACCAGGGGAAATTCCGCATAAGGCTTGCCGTCCAGCGTCAGTTTGAGCACGCCCAGTTGTTGGCCGCCCATGACAGGAGCCACGATGGGCTGGTAAGTTTCCATCTTGGCTTTAAGCAATGGAAACGCCCCCTTTGGAATACTCAGGAACAGATCCTGACGGAACCCCACCCGCAGCTGACTTTCGGTACCCTTCCAGATACGCAGCCGGGAAACCGGCTGATCCTTCTGGTACAAGCGCGCGGCATCAAAATACTGGAATCCGAAATTCAGCAGCTTCTGACTTTCCGAGGCGCGCAAGCGGTCCGTCTCAGCACCAAACAGCACCGAGATCAACCTGTGGTTGTCGCGCTGTGCCGAACCGACCAGACAATATCCGGCCGACTCGGTGTGCCCGGTCTTCATGCCATCCACATAGGGGTCCAGCCACAGCAAACGGTTACGATTGGCCTGGGCGACATCATTGAACGTATAGTCGCGCAACGAGAACAGCGGGTAATACTGGGGGTAATCATCCAGGATGGCGACCGCCAGCACCGCCAGGTCTGCTGCACTGCTGTAATGTTCCGCGTCCGACATGCCCACCGGATTGGTGAAATGCGTATTTTTCATCCCCATGCGCCGGGCTTCCTGGTTCATCATGTCCACAAAGCCCGCTTCACTCCCCGCGATATTGACGGCCAGCGTGATGGCCGCATCGTTGCCCGACTCGATGATCAGTCCATGCAGCAATTCATCCACCGTCACGGACTGCCCGATCTTGAGCAACATGCGCGACTCATCCCGCGACATGCGTAACGCGGACACAGGCACCTTCAACTTTTGCTTCAGCGACAAGGTGCCGTGCTTGAGCGCATCGAACGCCAGATAGGCGGTCATCAACTTGGTCAGGGAAGCCGGCTCCATGCGCGCATCGCCGTTCTGGTTTACCAGAACCTGTTTGCTGGTGTAGTCATACAACAGATACGATTTCGCAGCCAGTTGCGGCGCTTCAGGCAATTGGTCGGTTTGCGCTGTTGCAAACAGCGGTAGCCACAAGAAGAGCAACGGCAATATGAGTTTCATGGCGGAAGAGATGTTCTGCAAGCCGTAATTATAGTCGTGCTGTCCGGTCAGGGATAGCAATCCTCCGCTCCGGCGCGCCGCGTATAATCCGCAGTTCATCATTTCTGAATTGACTATCGGGAGATCAGCATGACCAATCTGTATCGGTTCGGCGGGATATTGGCGGCGCTGCTGCTGAGTGCAGGCGTTTACGCGGGCGATATCCAAGTCGACAATGCCTGGGCACGCGCCACCGCACCGGGACAAGATGCGGCCAGTTTGGACATGATCATCACCAGCAAACATGCCGCGATCCTGATCGCCGTGTCCAGCCCGGCCTGCAAAACGGTGGAATTGCACAGCATGAACATGGCCCCCGGAAACGGCATGATGCAAATGCGCGAAGTTGAATCCATACCACTGCCAGCCGGCCAGCCGGTGAATCTTGGTCGGAGCGGCTATCATCTGATGCTGAGCGGGCTGAAGGTGCCGCTCAAGGCGGGCGCAAGTGTACCGTTGACACTGAGCATCAGGATCGCGAATGACGTTGTGAAATTCGACACCACGGCTGAAGTCAAACCGCTGAGCACAGCTGCCCCCGCCACTGAGGAACAAAATACCGGCGGATATTAACCAGCAGGGCGTAGCCTTAAGTAAGCGTTGGCTTCGTTGCAACATCAGGCGGCACTTGCCGCCTGATTTATTTTCAGCCCTGCGGATTTGCCACTGGTGTAAAATCCGCGGCATATTTTTTGAGGAAAT
Organism: Burkholderiales bacterium; assembly: GCA_038203435.1. GTDB lineage: Bacteria > Pseudomonadota > Gammaproteobacteria > Burkholderiales > Gallionellaceae > Gallionella. The sequence continues at coordinate 6,314 of JBBRDZ010000002.1, read as the reverse complement.
ATCATGCCGCTTTCCGCCACCACCGTCGCACAAAAAGTTCACACGCTGTCCGAGGCGCTGCCGTATATCCAGCGCTTCTTCGACAAGACCATCGTGATCAAATACGGCGGCAACGCGATGACCGATCCGGCGTTGCAGGAGGGCTTCGCACGCGATGTGGTGCTGCTCAAACTGGTCGGCATGAATCCGGTGGTGGTACACGGCGGCGGACCGCAGATCAATGACATGCTGAAGCGCATCGGCAAGGAAGGCACCTTCGTGCAGGGCATGCGCGTCACCGACGAAGAGACCATGGATGTGGTCGAAATGGTACTGGGCAAGGTCAACAAGGACATCGTCAACCTGATCAACCGTTTTGGCGGCAAGGCGGTGGGTTTGACGGGGCAGGATGGCGGCTTCATCCGCGCCGAAAAGCTGCTGTTGGAAAGCACCACAGAGCCGGGCAAGATGCTCGACATCGGCCTGGTCGGCGACATCAACAAGATCGATCCGTCCATCATCACCTTTCTGGATTCCGGAGATTTCATCCCGGTCATCGCGCCGATCGGTGTGTCGCCGGATGGCGAAACGCTGAACATCAACGCCGATGTGGTGGCCGGCAAGCTGGCTGAAGTGTTGCGCGCCGAAAAGCTGGTGCTACTGACCAACACACCGGGCGTGCTTGATATGGACGGCAAGTTGCTGACCGGATTGACACCAAAACAGATCGACGGCCTGGTCGCGGACGGCACGCTGTCCGGAGGCATGCTACCCAAGATCGCTTCGGCGCTGGATGCGGCACGCGGCGGCGTGCGCGCGGTACACATCATCGACGGGCGAGTGCAGCACGCGCTGCTGCTGGAGATTTTGACGGATGAAGGTGTGGGAACGCTTATCAAGAGTAAATAAGTTGTGACTGCACCGCTGTGGATCTTCGATCTGGACAACACATTGCATAATGCTTCGGCCCATGTATTTCCGCACATCAACCGCAGCATGACGGCGTATTTGCAGGAACATCTGCAACTGGACGAAGCGGCGGCAAATGAGCTGCGCATGCATTACTGGAAGTGCTATGGCGCAACCTTGAGCGGGCTGATGCGCCACCACGGCACCGACCCGGCGCACTTCCTGTGGCATACGCACCAGTTTCCCGAGCTGGACCGGATGGTGTTGCGCGAACCGCGCTTGCGCCATGTGCTGAAGAAGCTGCCGGGCAGAAAAGTATTGTTCTCGAATGCGCCGCAACATTACGCGCATGCGGTGCTGAAGCTGTTGCGCGTGGACGACCTGTTCGACGACGTGATGGCGGTGGAACATACCCGCTATCGCCCCAAGCCAGACGTGTACGGCTTCATGCGTTTGTTGAAAAGGCACAAGGTGAAGGCGGCAGGATGCGTGATGGTCGAGGACAGCCTGGAGAATCTGCAGGCGGCCAAGCGGCTTGGTATTCGTACCGTGTGGGTGAACGCGGGCAACCAGAACTCATCGTGTGTGGATGTGAAGATTCGTGATGTGATGCAGTTGCCAAGTGTGCAACACCGCTTAAGCTAAGCTTGTAGGAGCGGGCCATGCCCGCGAACAATATATCCCGTTCGTCCTGAGCTTGTCGAAGGGTCGCGGGCATGGCCCGCTCCTACAGTATTTGAGGTTCTTGCTGGATTTAAAGGAGGTAAATTATGGCCGCAGCCAAACCGGGCGAAAGAAAATTACAAATCCTGCAAACCGTCGCCGAGATGCTGGAGCAACCCAAGGGCGAAAAGATCACCACGGCAGCTTTGGCGGCACGACTGGATATCTCCGAGGCGGCGCTGTACCGCCACTTCGCCAGCAAGGCGCAGATGTTCGAGGGGCTGATCGAGTTCATCGAGCAGACCGTGTTCGGCCTGATCAACAAGATCACCCAGGACGAGAAAAGCGGCGTGAAGCAGGCCGAGGAGATCATCGCCATGCTGTTCAACTTCGCACAGAAGAACCGCGGCATGACGCGGGTGCTGATCGGTGACGCGCTGGTGAACGAGAACGAGCGCTTGCAGCAGCGCATCAACCAATTACTGGACCGCATCGAGGCCACGCTCAAACAATCGTTGCGCATGGCCGCAACGCAGGGTGAGCTGGGCGAAGCGGTTGACGTGGGTGCGCACGCCAACCTGCTGCTGTGCTACGTGATCGGCCGCTGGACACAGTTCGCCAAGAGCGGTTTCGCCCGCGAACCGATGGCGCAGTGGCCGGCGCAGTTGGCGATTTTGTTGCGCAAGTGAGCGGGAAGAAGTAATTCGGTTTTGGTGTTTTACTACTAGCACTTTACGAATGGAGAGGTTTCTGAAATGGGCTTGGTTTTTCGTCAACGCTTTAGAATTCTCCCCGGAGTACATCTCAATCTTTCTGCAAATGGAGTGAGTATTTCGCTAGGCATGCCGGGCGCAACGGTCAATCTTAGCCCCAAGCGGGGAGCGCATCTTGCTCTCGGAATTCCTGGCACAGGCCTTTCATACCGAACCTCCCTGAATCCTCAAGCAGATCAAACGCCACGCGGCCTCAACCCCGCATCTGTTCCGCAAACAAGCCACAATGGATACGATGTTTTACCTGAGTTCAATTCCTTTCAAGATGAATCGGATCGAAAGATTCATAGTGCCTCTGTTAATGATTTAGTCTTGGTCGGCAATGCCGAGTTGCAAAAAATAATCAAGGAGTCGTATGAGAATTATGAACAAATGGTGCGGGAAGTACGTGATATGGAAGCGAGCGCCACAGAGGCAGAGCGCCTTGCTCAGTGGGCGGATAATTTTTTCTTCCGGTTATTCTTAAAGAAAAAGCTTCAAGATCGCAAAGAAGACGCTCATAACATAACGCAAAGTACCGGAATCAAATTGATTTTTGAAACGAACAGCAAATGGAAGATGAGATGAAAACTCAGCCCGCATTTTTTGAAGAACATCAGATTCGTCGTGTGTATGACGAGTCTACCGAGACATGGCTATTTTCGGTCATCGATATTGTTCGAGTGCTGATACAAGCGTCCGATTATCAGGCAGCCAGAAAGTATTGGAAGGTGCTGAAAGGCCGCTTGGACAAAGAAGGCAGTCAACTGGTAACAAGCTGTTACCAGTTGAAAATGGTCGCCGAGGACGGTAAGCAGCGTTTGACCGATGTCGCCACTGCTGAAACTCTGCTACGGCTGGTGCAGTCTGTGCCCAGCCCGAAAGCGGAGCCGATCAAGTTGTGGCTGGCGAAGGTGGGCTATGAGCGAATGCAGGAAATGGCCGATCCCGCACTATCATTAGACCGTGCCCGTGAGACTTGGCAGAAACATGGGCGCAGCGAGAAGTGGATACAGCAGCGCATGACCGGGCAGGAAACGCGCAACAAGCTGACCGACTATTGGGCGAATCACGATATCAAGCAGGGTGAGGAATATGCCATTCTCACCAACATCATTCATCAGGAGTGGGCAGAGGTGAGCGTCAAGGCGCACAAAGAAATGAAGGGACTACAAACTCATAACCTGCGCGATCACATGAGCGAGGCGGAGTTGATTTTTACCGCACTGGCAGAATTGTCCACCCGCCAGATCGCAGAAAGTGTCGAAGCAACGGGCATGACAGAGAATGAGGCTGCCGCCAAAACCGGCGGCGGTATTGCAAAGAAAGCGCGGCTGGAACTGGAAGCAAAGACGGGCAGGAAAGTAGTGGGTGGCGAAAATTTCCTGCCGACAAACAAACGAAAAGGTATAGCGAAAAAATGATTTTGATTCTAAGTTCCAACGTCAGCGAACAAGCGCCGGAATACAAGCAGTTGCTGGCGCACCTGACCACCTTGCCCGGTATCCAGACCCGGGTGCATGTCGAGCGTGGTGCCGAGAAGTCGCTGACCGAGATCTACCTGATCGGCAATACCAAAGCTCTGGACATCGGGGACATGCAGAACCTGCCCTGCGTCGAGCGTGTGGTGCGGGTCTCGGAGGAGTACCGCATCCTCGGGCGGCATAAGGATGACCAGCGGCCAACACATTTCGAATACAACGGCGTGCGCTTCGGGCAGGACACGTTGAACGTGTTCGCCGGATTGTGTGCGGTGGACAACCGCGAGCATGTCGAGATCATGATGAAGGCGGTGCACGACAACGGTCAGCTATGCACGCGCATGGGCGCGTACAAGCCGCGCACCAGCCCGTATGCGTTCCAGGGGCACGGCAAATATTGTTTGCCCTATGTATTCGAGCTGGCCGGCAAATATGGCATCAAGGTGATCGCGATGGAGATCACCCACGAATCGCATCTCAACGAGATCAAGGAAGCGCTACATACGACCGGTAATCCGACCGGTGTAATGCTGCAGATCGGCACGCGCAACACGCAGAACTTCGAGCTGCTGAAGATCGTCGGTCGGCAGACCGAGATGCCGATACTGCTCAAGCGCGGTTTCGGCATCACCCTGGATGAATCGCTGAATGCGGCGGAATACCTCGCCTCCGAGGGAAATCGCAACGTGGTGTTCGGCCTGCGCGGGATGAAGACCAACATGGGCGACCCGCACCGCAACTTTGTGGATTTCTCGCACGTGCCGGTGGTCAAGCGGCTGACGCGCATGCCGGTATGCATCGATCCATCGCACTCGGTCGGCTCGCGCGCCGCTTCGCCGGACGGCATACTCGACATGATGCATGTCACCGCGCAGGGTGTGATCGCTGGCGCGAACATGGTGTTGGTGGATTTCCACCCCGCCCCACCCAAGGCGCTGGTGGATGGCCCGCAAGCGATGCTGCTGAAGGAGTTGCCGTACTTTCTGGAAGATATACAGATCGCGCGTGAGGCCTATCTCAAGCGCGTCGCGCTGAGGAAAGATCAGGGATAGCTCTTGAATTTACCGGTGGCGGTGAGATCGGTGAGGCTCTGGGTGTTCATGCGAAATGCGGCAAATTTCCGCGACCCCTCGATCATGGAGGCCTTGTCTTCGATACGCGACCCGAACCGGTTAGGAAATTGTCCGTTCAGCCATTTCAGGATGGGCATGAGTTCGCGCCGTTCCGCAGCGGTGCTTCCCTCATCCATTTCGAACACGCCCAGCCCTTGTTCAGCAGCATGGATATAGTTGTCCGAATCACGGATGCTGGTGAGGAAGGGCAGCTTCAGGGATTGCAGGAATCGTTCCAGCGCCGCATAGATCGGACTTGATGAACTGCGCACCCGGTTGGCGACCACCGCGATCTTGGCCTTGGAATTACGTGCACCGCCAAACAGGAACAACTCCTTGATGAAGTCGGCCGTGGCATGTATGTCGATCGGCGAAGGCGCGACCGGGATCACGATAAAGTTCGACCTGCGCACCAGATCCTGCAACAACAGCCCTTTCACGCCGGCCGGTGCATCGATGACCAGCACTTCGGTTTCCGCCGGAACCCAGGCGTGCAGACTGCGCAGCGGTACCGCGCCCTTGCCCGGCGCGGCGTTGCCGCCATGGATCTTCGCGGCGACCGCGGGACGCAGCCGCAGCCATTGTATGCTCGAGCCCTGCGGATCGTAGTCCATGATCGCAGTCAGCACCTTCTTGCTGGCATAGTAACTGGCCAGATTGGTGGTCAGGGTGGTCTTGCCCGAACCGCCCTTGGAATTGATCACCAGTATCGTCAGCATGCTGTGTTGCTCCAGTCGGGTCTACGCATCCGGATTGCTGGCCGCGAGCTTTTGTATGTAGTCAGCGAACTCGGGGTCTTCGCCGCGCAACAGCGCAGGCAGCGAACCTTTGAAGTCGGCGCGGTTGCACCACTCGCCCATATAGTCCTCCCAGGAACGCCAGCGTCGCAATTGTTTCTCCTTCATATTGTCTTCGTAGAGCAGCAGGTAGGCGCGTTCAAACAGCGATATCAACATACTGAAGATGATGAACATGCGTTCGTGCTGCTCGGCTGAAAGCGCCGGTGTGACTTCGCTGGCGAACAGGCGCAGGTCGGGATGTTCCAGCGTGATCTTGAGGAACTCCTGATAATTGTCGGAGAGCAACTGATAGACCTCCTCTTCCTCGTTGTCGCGTTCCTTGCGTTGCTCGAAAACGAACACCGCGATCGCCAGCGGCAGGCCGACTACCGTCACCACGTAACTGAGCAACTCCCAGATTTGTATTGCCGACATAGATGAACGCTTTCCGGTGTAACACAAAGATAACTTCACTCGCGCAGAGTGCGCTTTGAACCTTAGCAGGCTGTTGAAATTCGCCCAGATTCACAAGCCGAGCCTGTTTTTTCGAACCTGCTGAGCGAACATCGACTGCCAATTTGGTTCGATTTCAAGGTACCACCGGTGTTTCGTGGCATATTCCAGCCACTTGGATGGCTC
>JBBRDZ010000001.1:0-96677 GCA_038203435.1 Burkholderiales bacterium | reverse complement strand
GCAATCGTCATGTCCAATTTCAGACAAGATTTCATCCGCTTTTCCGTACAGCAGAACGTGTTGTGTTTCGGCGAGTTTCAAACCAAGGCGGGGCGTCTTTCGCCGTATTTTTTCAATGCCGGATTGTTCAACGACGGTACGTCATTGCGCAACCTGTCACAGTTTTACGCCCAGGCGATCCGGGCTTCAGAGGTTCCCTTCGACATGCTGTTCGGCCCTGCCTATAAAGGGATCCCGCTGGTTGCGGGGGCCGCGATCGCGCTGGCCGAACAGGGCAACAACGTGCCGTTTTGTTACAATCGCAAGGAGGCCAAGGACCACGGCGAGGGCGGTTCGACAGTAGGTGCAACATTGCAGGGCCGGGTGCTGATCATCGATGATGTGATCTCCGCCGGCACGTCAGTTCGCGAATCCATCGACTTGATACGCGCGGCTGGCGCACAACCGTGCGGCGTGGTGATCGCGCTGGATCGAATGGAGCGCGGACTGGGTGATCTTTCCGCGGTTCAGGAAGTACGACACAATTATGGAATTCCGGTAATATCTATCGCCACGCTGGATGATTTGCTTGGCTATTTGCAATCCGAAGGGCAAAGCGTGCAGGATTTTGCCGCTGTCCAATCATATCGCGATCGTTATGGAGTGATGAATGACTGATACAAGCACTGACCATTCCGCAGCGCTGTCCGGCGGCGGCAATCGAGGCCCGGCAAATAAGTTGAAATTGTTGGTCGCGCTGATTGCCGGCCTTGCCATCAGCTTTCCGGTCGCGGCCAAGTTGTTCAAATGGGTGGACGACAATGGCACCACGCATTACGGTGAAACCGTCCCGCCGGAGTACGCCGGAAAAGATCGCGAGGAGTTGAACCAGTCGGGTCGTGTGGTGAACAGCATCGAAGTGATGACACCCGAGAAGCGCGCCGCCATGCAAGAAGAAGCGGCGAAAAAACGCGAGGATGCCAGGGCCGCACTTGAGCAGCAGCGCCATGACCGGACCTTGATCAACACCTATACCAGCGTGCAGGAGATCGACCTGGCCCGCCACCGCAGCCTGCAGCAGGTCGACGCGCGGATAAATTTCCTGAATGCCAACATCAAGGCAGCCAATGAGCGTATCTCCGCTTTACAGACCGAGTCAGACAACTTGACCAAAGCCAACCAGAAAATTCCGGATTCACTGCGCGAGGATTTGCAAGATGCCCAGGACCGCCTGGACAAGCTGAATCAGGATCTGAAAAAGCCTAATGATGAGAAAACCGCTCTGGAGGCGCGCTTTGATGCGGACAAAGCACGGTACATCAAGTTAACGGGGAAGGAATAGGACCTTAAGCCGCCGGGTTTGTCCGGCACGTGCGGACGCACCTGGTCACGTACCGGTTTATAAAGCTGCAAACTTCCGCGTCACCGCGTCATAACCCAGCAACTCACCGCGCTCAATATCAAAATACCAGCCGTGCAAGGTCAGGCGGTCTTGTTCGACGCGCTCGCGTATCCACGAAAAAGTCATCAGGTTATCCAGCGAAACCAGTATCGCCTGCTGCTCGCAGGCGCGGTGTCGCGCCGCGCTGCTGGCTCCCGTCAAATCGTGTTCGACCTGTTCGCGTGCGGCGTCGGCGATCCTCATCCATTCCGAAATGAACGTGTCATCCTTGGCCACGCCGCCTTCCAGCAAAGCGTGGATACCGCCGCACTGAGCGTGTCCGAGTACGATGATGTGCTGCACCGCCAGATTGCGCACGCCGAACTCCAGCGCCGCGCTGGTGCCGTGATATTGGCCCTGGTTCTCCGCGGGCGGCACCAGATTTGCCACGTTGCGTATGACGAACAGGTCGCCGGGGGCACAATCCAGAATCAGGGCGGGATCGACGCGCGAATCGCAACAACCGACCACCAGCGTCGAAGGGGTCTGGCCAAACTGCACCAGGTCGTGAAATTGTGCATCATCGTCGGCAAGCGAACGTTCGCGAAAGCGCCGGAATCCCGCGATGAGTTGTTGTGGCGAACTCATTTTCCGGTCAGACAAACCTGCGCTTCGCGATACTTTTCAGCGGTTTTGTTGAGCACCTCCCGGGGGATGCGCGGTGCTTCACCCTGCTTGTTCCAGCCTGAGGATTCCAGCCAGTCGCGCACGAACTGCTTGTCGAAGCTGGGCGGATTGCTGCCGACGCGGTACTGGTCTGCGGGCCAGAAACGTGATGAATCGGGCGTCAGCGCCTCGTCGATCAGATACAACTTGCCCGCCTCATCGACGCCGAACTCAAACTTGGTGTCGGCGATGATGATGCCCCTGGTGGCCGCATAGTTCGCGGCTTCAACATACAGCGCCAGCGTGGCGTCGCGAACTTCTCCGGCACGCGCTTCGCCGAGCAGTTCAACTGCCTGGGCAAACGAGATGTTCTCGTCGTGATCACCCACCGCGGCTTTGGTGGAAGGGGTGAACAAAGGCTTCGGCAGCTTTTCGGCTTCACGCAGCCCTTCCGGCAATTTTATACCGCAAACTGTGCCGGTCTTCTGGTAATCCTTCCAGCCGGAACCGACCAGGTAGCCGCGCACGATGGCTTCGATCGGTAGCGGCCTGAGCCTCTTGGTGACAAAAGCGCGTCCGCGCACCTGCACGCGTTCGGTATTCGCGACCACCGACTCGGGGTCGATGCCGGTCAGATGATTGGGAATGACATGTTGCAGTTTGTCGAACCAGAAATTGGACACGGTGGTGAGCACCTCGCCCTTGCCCGGGATCGGGTCGGCCAGGATCACATCGAACGCCGACAGGCGATCGGTCTGCACCACCAGCAATTTATCGTCGCCCACCGCATACAGGTCACGCACCTTGCCCCGGTGCAGAAAGGGCAAACTCTTGATGTCCGAGTACAGCATTGCCGCGCTCATCGCGCCGCCCCGAGCGCGCTGTCTATCGCCTGTTTCAACGTCTCGGCAGTGAGCCGCGGCCGCATCACGTTGAGTGCCTTGCCGTTCGCATCCAGCACCACCATGGTCACCCGGTCGGCGCTGTGGCTGGTGATGAATGCACGCCCTTCCGGGGTATTGAAATCGGTCAGCAGGAATTCCACCCTGTCCTGATACTGGTCGCGGATGCCGTTCATCACTTCCATCATGTCGAAGCTTTCCACTGCATTCTTGTCGCGCACCAGCACCACGGCCACTTTGCCTTTGCCGATACGCGACAGGTCATCGCTGAAACCACGCGGCAACACCATCGCGGCGGCGGCGGCGAATATCAACAGCAATGCCGCCACGATCCATTTTATTTTCCGCGAACCCCTGGTCGGTTCATCGGCTGTACCGGATTGATCAACTGCACTCATGCGCTTCCTCCAAATTCAAGATTACAAGGCCGGCAACGTCGTCGCCTTTACCGCGTCCGCCTGTTTTTTGCGGAATGCCTGCAGACGCTGCGCAAGCGCGGTATCGTTCAGCGACAGCATCGCCACGGCGAACAAACCGGCGTTGGCGGCGCCGGCCTCACCGATGGCAAAGGTCGCGACCGGTATGCCCTTGGGCATCTGCACGGTGGACAACAGCGAATCCATACCCTGCAGGTATTTCGACGGCATCGGCACACCCAGCACCGGCAGCGCGGTCTTGCCGGCGACCACGCCGGCAAGATGCGCCGCAGCACCCGCACCGGCGATAAAACAGCGCACGCCCTGGGCGGTCATGTCGCTGATGTAGTCGAGCAGCAGATCGGGGGAACGGTGCGCGGAGATCACCCGCGCATCGTAAGCGACGCCGAAATCCTGCAGCTGCTTTGCGGCCTGCTGCATGATCTCCCAGTCATTGGCACTACCCATCACGATGGCAACCAGTGGTTTGCTCATGTTTTCAACCCTCTCTATGGTAACGGACGATGCGGTCTACCTCGTTCCTGGAGCCGAGGATCACCGGCACGCGCTGGTGCAGGCCGGAAGGCTTGACCTCCATGATGCGCTCGTATCCGGTAGAAGATACACCACCAGCCTGCTCGACGATCATCGACATCGGGTTGGCTTCATAGAGCAGGCGCAGCTTGCCGGCCTTGCTCGGATCCTTGGTGTCCTTGGGATACATGAACACGCCACCGCGCACCAGGATGCGATGCACTTCCGCCACCATCGATGCCACCCAGCGCATATTGAAATTGATCCCGCGCGGCCCGGTCTTGCCGGCGACGCATTCGTCGACATAGCGCTGTACCGGTTTTTCCCAGTGGCGCTCGTTCGACGCATTGATGGCGAATTCCAGCGTGTCGGCAGGAATGGTCATGTTCGGATGGGACAGGATGAATTCGCCGATATCGCCGTCCAGCGTGAAGCCGTTCACACCGTGGCCGGTGGTGATCACCAGCATGGTGGCCGGACCATACAATGCATAACCGGCACAAACCTGCGTGGTGCCGGGTTGCAAAAAGTCCGCTGCGGTCGGATTCTCCACGCCTTTCGGTGCACGCAGTATCGAGAAGATGGTACCGACGGAAATATTCACGTCGATATTCGATGAGCCGTCGAGCGGATCGAACACCAGCAGGTACTTTCCCTTCGGGTATTGCGCCGGGATCGGATAGACATCGTCCATCTCCTCGGATGCCATCGCCGCCAGATGCCCGCCCCACTCGGTGGATTTGATGAACACCTCGTTGGTGATGATGTCCAGTTTCTTTTGCGTCTCTCCCTGCACGTTCTCGCTGCCCGCGCTACCCAGCACGCCGATCAATGCCCCTTTGTTGACATCATGCGCGATCTGTTTGCAGGCGATGATGATATCGCTGATCAGACCGGTGAAATCGCCGCTGGCTTTACCCGGTATGGCGCGCTGCTCTTCGATGATGAATTGAACCAGACTCTTGCTCATGCTTTACTTCCCCATTATTTATAAATTCGGCAGTGTGCGATTTTACCGTCTTTTCGTTTTGCCCTCCACGGCTATTTGTGCGCCCGGTTCGCAGCTGCCTGCGTACAGCGTGTTTACCATCGGTCGGCCCGATCCGGCCGGTCAAACCCGTGCACCGTCAAACCGATTGAATTCATCGTGCCGCTTGGGTTATGCTGGTCGCCTGAAACTGCGTTCATCCGATCCTGCCGGACTGGTGCGCTTCCATTGAACACGTGATCATTAGCCAAAACGAGGTAAATCCAAATGCGTCTCAGCCCAACCAAAATCCTGCATGGCCTGTTGTATTCCACCCCGATATTACTGCTCACACTTGCCGCATGCGGCGGGGGCGGCGGTGGCGAGGTGCCGTCAGTGCCGTTTGCGTCTGCCTATACAGTTGGCGGCACAGTTGCGGTCAGCGGCGTTGGCCTTGTGTTACAAAATAATGGTAGTGATAACAAGACTATTCTCAATACGGACACAAACTATACCTTTGCTACCTCAGTGATTTCCGGTAACAACTTTAATATCACCGTGCTGCAAAACCCCAGTGGACCGTTTCAAAAATGTACGGTCTCCCCCGCTGCCGCATCCGGTGTAATGCCTGCCTATAATGTAACCACTGCGAACGTGACTTGCGTGAACGCCTATACGATAGGCGGCGGTCTCAACAGCATCAGCGGCCTGACCGGCACCGGGCTGGTGCTGCAAAACAATGGCGGCGACAACCTGCTGATTCCCGCCGGTGATACCGGACCTTATTCATTCAGCACGCCGTTAGCTCAAAATGACGGATATGCGGTCACGGTACTCACCCAACCCACCAGCCCTGCGCAAACATGTGCTCCTTCGGCTGCCACCGGCAACGTCGGACTGATCAATGTAACCACCGTTACGATCAGCTGTATAACCGACGCGCTGCCAGTCACCGCTCCGGCACCCGACCGGTTCGCCTATGTGGTGAATAACAACAACAACAATACCGGATCGGTTTCATCCTATACTATCGCCCAAAGTGGCACGATAGGTGAGCTTACAACAATAACCACTCCGCCAACAGCCGCAGAGGTTGGCACTTCCTCGATCGCTGTCGATTCAGCAGGCCAGTATGCGTATGTGACCAACCAGAGTATTGGTTCGAGCTTCGGCACAATCAATGTCTTCAACATTCAGCCAGACGGTTCGCTCATCGAAATAGATGCCAACAGCAGCATTATCGGCATGCAAAACAGCATCGTGACCGGGTCGAACCCGGTCTCGATCAAGCTGCACCCCTCGGGCAAGTTCGCCTATACGGTGAACAAGATCGGCAACAGCATCTCGGGCTACACCATCGATGCCGCCAGCGGCGCGCTCGCCAGAATAGACCTGAATAGTAGCGGCCTTGGCAATGACATTCCGACGGCGCTGACACCGGTAGTGATGGCCATCGACCCAAGCGGGGCTTACGCCTATGTCGCGAACGTCGGTTCAGGCAGTGCGGACGATATTTGCGGCCACGGGATTGCCCGTTCGGCCAACGGCTGTATCACGGCTTACACGATCGATCAATACGGCATTCTGACCAGCACTCCTGTCAGAACCGGCAACGACTATATCGACACGGGGGCAGCGCCTTCATCCATCCGGATCAGCGCGGACGGTGCCCACCTGTATGTGACGAATGGCGGCGATAATACGATCTCGGCCTACTTCATCTCGAATGGGTTGTTGACTGCCGATACGCCGGTTAGCACCGGACTCGGGCCGACCTCTTTCACCATCCATCCCTCGGGCTTGTTTGCCTATGTGGTGAATACTGCCGGCGATAGCATTGGGGTATACGGTGACTCATCGGGAACCCTGAGCATCTCTCCTTCACAAACGGTGCCAACAGGATATGGCAGTGCGCCGAATTCAATCAGCATCGACAGCACCGGCCAGTATGCTTATGTCGTGAATTCCGTTGCCATGACCGTAACGACTTACCATATCAACTACGACGTCACAAACGCAAACACCGGCGGAGACGGCGCACTCACTCCGGTCGGCATCCCTGTCTCCACTGGCACCGACCCGCGTGCGGTCATCACTGCCAAGTAGTCCGGCATCGTTCCAGGCATGACACCAGACCCCGGCTGCGGGGTCTGGTCGTTTGGCAGGTACGCTTCATGATCGTTGCGTCACGCACCGGCTAGCCTGGTCTGTGCCTGACCGATTGCGCGCTGACCGCCTCCGGTCGCAGCCCTCGCGCCGTTCGTCCGGGCCGGCAATCCTCCGGTCAGGTGGCGGTAGATATATCAGATACAACAACTTAATATCCGCATCAATTCAAATTCAAGGGAGCATGCAATGAAACACGCACAGGGCTTCACGCTGATAGAAATGATGATCGTGGTGGCCGTGATCGCGGTCCTGGCCAGCATCGGAATACCGGCCTATGGCGATTACGTGGTACGCGGCAAACTGGTGGATGCCACGACACAGCTTGCTGACGGACGCATCAAGTACGAGCAATTTTTCCAGGATAACCGCACTTATGCCGGCGGCCCTTGCCCGCTCTCAACCAAGTACTTCACACTCAGCTGCGCGGATGCCGCCTCCACGTACACATTGACGGCCGCCAGTATGGTTGGTCGGGGTCTTGGCACCGCTGCGGGCGATTACACCTACACGATAAACGAGAGCAACGGCAAGGCGACAACCAAGTTTGCCGGCACAGCTTCGACCGCGACTTGCTGGCTGATGAAGAAAGGCGATACGTGTTAATCACGATGCCAAAATCCGCCGGCTTCACGATGATCGAGATGATGATCACCATCGCCATTTTCTCGATCACACTGACCTATGGCGTATCCAGCTACAGAACCTGGGTGCAGAACAACCAGATCCGCAATGCCGCCGAGTCCATCCAGAACGGGGTACAACGGGCACGCGCGGAAGCCGTGAAATGTAATGCGAACGTGGCCTTTGCCCTGGGTACCGGCTCCTCATGGACCGTCACCCATGTGAATGCGTGCGGCAGCGCCGCCGCAGGGAGTGTGCTTGAATCGCGCTCCAGCAGCGAAGGCTCGAAAAACGTCACGGTGGCGGCGAATGCGACGACCCTCACTTTCGGCAGTCTCGGAACGGTGGTCGCCAATGCAGACGCTTCCGCGGCCTTGACCCAGGTCAATCTCAGTTCTTCTGTGACATCGCCAGACCTGAGGACGTTAAGGGTCGCCATCGGGCTGGGCGGTAATCCCAGGGTGTGCGACCCGAACTTGGGCACTTCCACCACCGATCCACGCAGGTGTTTTTAAGCAGGATCCATCATGGCCATGCAAAAAATCTCCCGGAATAGAATCATGCGCAAAGGAAAACCCGCGCAACACGGTGTCGTGTTGCTGGAAGCGCTGGTCGCGGTGCTGCTCTTTTCGATGGGGGTATTGGCACTGGTCGGCCTGCAGGCGGCCATGGTCAAGAATACTTCCGATTCAAAGTACCGTTCCCAGGCCAGTTTCATCGCGCAGCAAAGGATAGGAATAATGTGGTCTAACCCGAGCAATGCGTCGGCCTATGTCGAGAACAATACCGATATTTCTGCCCGCTTGCCGGGTGGCACGAGAACGGTCACCGAGCCTGTGCCGGGACAATTTTCGGTCAGCGTCACCTGGCAGCAACCCGGCCAGCCGCAGCATAATTTCACCACCATCGCCACCATCGCGGGGGGCTAGCACCATGATATCCAGCCAACGCGAATCTTGTCGTCAATCGGGTTTCAGCCTGATCGAAATATTGGTCGGACTGGTGATCGGATTGCTCGCGACCCTGGTCATCCTGCAGGTGTTCACCGTCTTTGAAGGACAAAAACGCACCACCACCGGTTCTGCTGACGCGCAAACCAACGGCAGCATCGCACTGTTTTCGATCAGCAACGAGCTGCAGATGGCGGGGTTCGGCCTCAACCCAACCGATACGACTCCGCTCAAATGCACCGCCCTGAATGTCGGCGCCACCGGCATTACCGACATCTCGCCGGTCACCATCACCGATGGCGGAAATGCAGCGGGAGCCAGCGACACCATCACGATACGCTATGCCGGCTCAGCCTACGGGGGAGGCAATTCCATGATTAAAGGTGTCGGGTTGCTGTCGGCTAACGACGTCACCCTGTATAGCAACATGGGGTGCCAGGTCGGCGACATCAGCCTGATCGTCAACGGAACGACGTGCAACTTTTCCAGCGTGGTTCCCACCACGACCCCCGACAACATCACGGTGACCCTGCTGAGCATTGCAGGCGCAGTCGCCAATTCCACCAATCTGTCCTGTCTGGGCGCCTGGAACGTGACGCAATTCCGGGTGAACCCCAACTATAACCCGACGTCCGTTGCCACCAATTCCCAAGCTTATCTCGAGCGCAATGGCACGCCCAGCGTGTCCGATGTCGTCAACATACAGGCACAGTACGGGATCTCGGCCACTGCCAACACGAATCAGGTCGTCCAGTGGGTAAATGCCACGGCCCCCTGGGACCAGGCTACTCTGCTGCAGCCAGCCAATATCACCAACCGCAACCGTATCAAGGCGGTCCGTATCGCGGTGGTCACGCGCAACGGCTTGCTGGAAAAGGCCATCGTTACCAATACCTGCAGTTCGCTCACCGCCATCAATCCTGCCGGGCTGTGTGCATGGGATGCCACCTCTGCCGCGCCGACCACGGCATCCCCTGCGCCGGCGATCGACTTGAGCAACGATCCGAATTGGCAATTTTACCGCTACCGCGTGTTTGAAACCATCATCCCGTTGCGCAACATGATCTGGGCCAAGGACACCTTATGAGATCGCTGCCAAACAGGATCGTGCAACCCCACCGGCTAGCGTTCAAGCAGCGCGGCGTGGTGTTGTTCTTTGCGCTGATCGCGCTGGTGGTGATGTCGCTTGCCGCAGTCGCCCTGATACGTTCGGTGGACACCAGCACGATGATCGCGGGAAATCTGGCATTCAAACAATCTGCCACCGCTTCAGGCGATAGCGGGGTGGAGGCAGCTGTCACGGTACTGAATAATATTCAGGTGGCAATGAAGGCAGCCAACAACAACGTTTTATTGAACACCTCGAATACTTTTAACGTCGACGATGCGGCCAACGGATATTACTCCAATGCCAATCCCGCACTGAACCTCACCAACTCCGCCAATTGGGTCAATAGCAGCAGCAAGCTGGTCGGCACCGACGCCAGCGGCAACCAGGTCCGCTATATCATCCAGCGCATGTGCCGCAACTCCAATCAAGTACTCAACAGGCAGAACTGCCTGTTCAGCGCCCCCGCACTCGACAATAGCGGACAGGAAGTCCCCCTCCCTACCAGTGTATGTGCACCACCGGCACCTCCCGCCGTGAACGGCTGCCCAGTCGCCGGACAGTCGCCGGAATACCGTATCACCAGCAGAACAGCCGGGCCGGCCAATTCGGTCAGTTATGTCCAGGCCTTTGTCTATTAGGAGACAACCATGAAAAACTATCAGCGCACCCTTGCCGTTCTTCGCAATTTGTCAGCACTGCTGTTCAGTGCAAGTCTCGCGCTTCCCCTGGCTTCCCAGGCGGCTTCGCTCACGCTGGCGACCGCGCCGCTGGCGACCTCGACTACGTCCACAGTGCTGCCCAACGTGATGCTGATGCTGGACAACTCGGGCAGCATGGCTTGGCTGCACATGCCGGACGATGCGTCGGATGGCGGCAGCAGTGTGCCGTTCTCCTACGGCTACTACGGGGAGCGCACCAATCAATGTAACATGGTCTATTACGACCCCAACACCACCTACCTTGCGCCGGTGAATGACACGGGTACGGCGTACACCGATGCCAGTTTCATCAATGCGCGCACCAACGGGTACTCGACCTCGACCTGTTCGTCGAGTACCTGTATCAACCTGAATACCGGCTACAAGGCGGCGGATATTAATAACGATACGCTGGCCCAATCCGCCTATTACTACAGTTATTCCGGCGCCCAGCTCACCCAGACGCAGAAGGAGTACAACAGCAACAGTAACGCCTTTTACAAGGAGTGCCATGATTCCACCGGCAGCTCTGTCAGCGCGATCGCGCCCGTCAACGGCGTCAAGGCCCTCACCGGCGGAACCCCCAGCACTGTTGGCAGCGGCGTATTTACCAAGCACAGGTATGCCACTACCGAAACCACCACGATCACGATCAGCGGTAGCGGCGGAGGTTCCAGCCCATATGCCTCGGTAAGCGGCATCACGGTGAACGGCGTCCAGATCATGAACGCCGCTTCCGCGACGGCCAGCGGTATCAGCAGTAGCACCATGGCAACCAACATCGCCACACAGATCAACGCAAAGACGGCCACCAGCGGATTCAGCGCCACAACTTCGAGCAGTGTCGTCACGGTCACCGGCCCCGCCTCGGCGGCCGATTTTACGCCGGCCATCAGCACGACGGGCGGCATGGGCAGCATCACACTCACGCCCGATGTGTTCCCGATCACCAGCTCCGCAGGCTTGACCAATTTCGCCAACTGGTACAGTTTTTACCGCACCCGCTTGTTGATGATGAAGACCGCAGCGGGCCGGGCTTTCAAGGCACTCGACGCCCATTACCGCGTCGGCTTTGCCAAGATCAGTGCGTCTTCCACGCCGACCTTGTATCTGGATACGTTCAGTGGTAGCCAGCGCACCAATTGGTATAGCGCCCTTTATGGCACCGTAACGAGCGGCAGCACACCGTTGCGCGAGGCTCTAGCCAACATGGGCAGATATTACGCGGGTAAACTATCCGGCACGGACTCGATGCAGTATTCCTGCCAGCAGAACTTCACCATCTTGTCCACCGACGGTTTCTGGAACGGCAATAGCGGATTCCAGATGAACGGCAGCACCGCAGTCGGCAATCAGGACGGCAGCGCCGATCGTCCGATGTATGACGGCAGCAATCGCACCAAAACGACCTCGACGGTCGGCGAGTCCAAGTCGCAAACAAGTCAGCAATCCAGCAACCTGTTCGGCACACTCAGCAAGGTGCTGATGCGATGCAACAACACCACCGCGGCCTGCGGTTCCGCGCCTTCAACCGGGGTTGCCAACAGCAACTGGTCGGTGGTCACCTCGGGTTCGTGCACCACCGCCAGCAACGTGCAATGTGCGGCGGTCAGCGGTCTGAGCGGCTCATATGCCGTCGTCAACCAATGCAAGACCACGGCCAGCATCACTACGTCCACTGTAGCCAGCTTTACCATCACAGTCACTGGCGTGAGTTCGTCCACAAGGATTGACAGCATCAAGATAGCCGGCAATGAAATCCTTACCGGCAAAACCTCGAGTTCCAGCAACTCCAGCAACAACCAGCTTGCCACTAATATTGAGGCCAAGATAGGCAACGGCTATAGCTCGTCGGTATCCGGCAATGTGATCACCGTCACCCAATCCGGTATCACCGGATCGTCCACGCTGACGTCCTATCACGTCTCCAATGGCGGGCCTGCAACGCTCACTGGTGCGGCTACAGTTACCAGTACCACTTACACGCTGAGCAATGCCGATTCGAACGGCAGGATATACAGCGCCTGCGCCTACTCGGCCTGGACAACAGCCACTTTTACCGCGAGCTGCACGACAGCAAACCAGTCCGCCACACCCAACAACACGACCGTCGTCGCCGCAACACAGTGCAATTTGATTCCGTTACAGTCGCCGACCCTGGTCGCGTCGTGTACTGCCAGCAACAGCGGCGCGCCGAACTATATACAAACCACCTGCACGCCATCGACCACGGTACAAAACAATCTCACTTCCTGCACGCCGGCAGCCCCGACTGCCAGCAATGGGTATCAGACGGTGACCTGTTCCACCGGAACGGGAGGAACGTCCGACAACCTGGCCGACGTGGCGATGTATTACTACCAGACCGACCTGCGCACAACTGCATTGGGCAATTGCACGGGCGCCGCGGGGGTCGATGTATGCCTGAACAACGTGTTCAAAACCGATATGGACAATCAGACTCAGCAGCATATGTCCACCTTTACGCTGGGACTGGGCGCAAGCGGTTACATGCAATATTCGCCTTCCTATCTGACCGATAGCGTCGGGGATTATTACTCCGTCTGGAAGGGGCTCACCGCCAGCTCCACCGCCACGCCGCCGATCTGTTCCTGGAAGGCGGATGGCTCGACCTGCAACTGGCCCGATCCCGGCAGCGGCGGCGATCTCAGCACCATCGACGATCTGTGGCATGCGGCGGTCGACGGTCATGGCCAGTATTTCAGCGCTACCAGCCCTACTTCGCTGTCCGCCGGCCTGTCCAACGCGCTGGCGTCGATCGCTTCGCGCAAAGGCGCTTCCGCAGCCGCCGCAACCAGTACGTTGAACCCGGTCGCCGGTAACAACTATGCCTATGTCGCCAGCTATACCACGGTGAAATGGCAGGGCAACCTGGAAGCGCGCACCATCGACGTGAACACCGGCGTGATCAGCCCCTCCGCCAGCTGGTGCGTGCAATCGATCGCACAGGGTGATTGCGCCGCGCCGGCGACAATCAATGCCGATACCAGTGGTTCCAGCACCGTATATTCATGTGTCACTGCCGGTTCGACTGCGGGAACGTGTATCTCCCCGGATGTGTTCGATAGCGCCACGTCCACTTGCAGTGTGCCGATGGCAACCGGTTGCGCCGGCACCATGCTCAGCATGATCGGCGCCAACAGCGATACCCGGACGATATATACCGCCAACGTGGCCGGCACAGCGCTGATCAGCTTCGGTTCGGGCACCGATGCGACAGCCAATGCCGCGTATGCAGCCGCCAATTTGACGAACTTCAACGCTGCGCATATCAGCGGTCTCAGCCAATGGCCGTTGCTTACCACGACGCAACAGACTGCGGCACAAGGCGCCAATCTGGTCAGTTTTCTGCGCGGCCAGACCGGTTTTGAGGATCGTGCAGTCAATCTGGTCGGCTCTGTCGATAACAGGTTGTATCGTTATCGTGAAGCCACGCTGGGAGATGCGCTGGAATCCCAACCGGTCTATTCCGGCAAACCGGTATTCAGTTACATCGACAAGGGTTACAGCGGCTTTGTCTCAGCACAATCCAGCCGGCTAGGGACGGTCTTCATGGGTACCAACGACGGCATGCTGCACGCCTTTTCAGCCTTGGCCGAAGGCAGCGTAGCGGGTGGTACCGAGCGTTGGGCTTACGTGCCCAGCATGGTGATCCCCAACATGTGGAAGCTGGCGGACAAGGGCTATGCGAACCTGCATACCAACTTCATCAACGGCAGCCCGATCATCTCGGATGTGTGCACCGCACACTGTCTGGATTCCGATCCCACAGCTGCGGTCTGGCGCACGATACTGGTGGGCGGTCTGAACGGCGGCGGGCGCGGCTATTACGCTCTGGACGTGACGAGTCCGAACTCCCCCACATTGTTGTGGGAATTCACGCCTGCCACGGACAGCGATGTCGGCTACAGTTATGGCAACCCCGTGATCACCGCAAAAGCGGACGGCACCTGGGTGGTATTGGTGACGTCCGGATACAACAACACCAGCCCCGGTACCGGTCTGGAATACCTGTACGTGCTGAATGCAGCCACGGGTGCAGTGATCAGCAAGATCGGCACCGGCGCGGGTTCCACTACCACCCCGGGCGGGTTGAGCAAAATATCGGCCTGGAGCGATACCTCTGCCAGCAACCGGGCAACCTACGTCTATGGCGGCGACCTGCTCGGGAATCTGTGGCGCTTTGACATCAACGCGGTAAGTACACCGTTCCTGCTGGCAAACCTGCAGGATCCTTCTGGCACCCCGCAGCCGGTCACCACTTCGCCTGTCCTTGGCAAGATCCAGGGCATGCGTGTCGTCTTCGTCGGCACCGGGCAATATCTGCAGACGGCTGACCTGTCCAATACCCAGGTACAAAGCGAATACGCGATCAAGGATAACAATGCGACTGTGACGCTGACCAATCCCGCAGGCAGCCCGAGAAACAGCTTGACGCTCGTGCAGCAATCGATGACTGACCTCGGAAACGGCACCCGGTCGGGATCCAGCAACACGGTGGATTGGACCAACGGCCGGGGTTGGTACATCGATTTCCCTATCACCGGGGAACGCTCGAATATCGAAAGTAAACTGGTGCAGGGAACACTGCTGGTGGCCACGATCGTTCCTTCGAATACCGTCTGTTCGCCCGGTGGTAGTGGCTGGCTCAACTTCTTCGATTACCTGACAGGCGGATCAGTTGACAGCAGCGGAATCGTTTCCGCGAGTTATACCAACTCCATCGTCGGTATCAACGTCCTGTACATCAATGGTGCACCCGTCATCGAGACAGTCACCTCGAACGACCCGACCCCGACGGTAAATACCGATGTCCTGATCAAGGGTACACCGTCCGGGTTTATCGGGAAACGGGTACTGTGGCGCCAGTTGAATCCGTGATGTGCAAAGGTGCGGCAGCATGCCGTTCATCGATACCCGGACAGCCGCTGAATTTTTACGGGGCATTGCCGGTACCTTATGAACGCGGTTGCGCGATTACATATCATCAAATCCGGACCACAGTGAATCGTTAGCGCGACACCAGAACACAAAAAAGCGACCTTCCGGTCGCTTTTTTGTTGGTTGAGCAGTGAATCAAATTACTTCACGACTGCCTTCAGTTCACCCTTGGCATAACGGACCGCCATCGCATCCAGCGAGATCGGCTTGATCTTGCCGGCTTGTCCGGCGGAACCGAATGCTTCGTAGCGTGCCTTGCAGATGTCCTTCATCGCCTTGGTGGATACCGCGAGGAATTTGCGCGGATCGAAATCCTTGGGATTTTCTGCCAGGTAGCGGCGCACCGAACCGCTCGATGCCATGCGCAGATCGGTGTCGATATTCACTTTGCGCACGCCATGCTTGATGCCTTCGACGATCTCGGACACCGGCACACCGTAGGTCTGGCCCATCTGGCCGCCGAACTCGTTGATGATCTTCAGCCATTCCTGCGGCACCGAAGATGAACCGTGCATCACCAAATGGGTATTGGGAATGCGCGCATGGATCTCCTTGATGCGGCTGATCGCCAAGGTGTCGCCGGTGGGCGGCTTGGTGAACTTGTAGGCGCCGTGCGAGGTACCGATCGCGATCGCCAGCGCGTCCACGCCGGTCTGACGCACGAATTGCGCGGCTTCTTCCGGGTCGGTCAGCAGCTGGTCGTGGGTCAACACGCCTTCCGCGCCGTGGCCGTCTTCCTTCTCGCCCATGCCGCTTTCCAGCGAACCCAGGCAACCCAACTCACCTTCCACCGAAACGCCCACCGCGTGCGACATCTCGACCACGCGACGGGTTACGTCCACGTTGTACTCGAACGAAGCGGGTGTCTTGGCATCTTCCATCAGCGAACCGTCCATCATTACGCTGGAAAATCCGCTGCGGATCGCATTGATGCACACCGCGGGAGAGGCACCGTGATCCTGATGCATCACCACCGGGATATGCGGATAAGCTTCCACTGCGGCCGAAATCAGATGGCGCAGAAACGCCTCACCTGCATATTTGCGCGCACCAGCGGAACCCTGCATGATTACCGGGCTGTTGGTTTCATCCGCGGCTTCCATGATGGCTTTTACCTGTTCCAGATTGTTCACGTTGAACGCGGGCAAGCCGTAGCCGTGTTCAGCAGCGTGATCGAGTAGTTGACGCATAGATACGAGAGCCATGTTTTCCTCCTGATTAAAAAAATATAAATTCCGATTTCAAAAAGCCGGGACCGCACCTGCTGCAGTCCCGAAATCATACGCGCCGGGTCATGCGATGAACATCCCGCCCGGCGAATTGGCCGTGATCAGCCGTTGCGATGGTCACCGATACGCACGATCTTCATGGTATTGGTATGTCCTGCCTTGCCCACCGCCTCGCCGATGGTCATCACCACCAGATCGCCTTCCTTTACCAAACCCAGCGCCAGCACCGCCGCTTCGGCGTTATGCATCTCTTCAGACTGCAGTTTCGCCTTGGAATGAAACTCGATCGGATGCACCCCGCTGAACAGGGTCACTTTGGTCAGCGTTTCCGGTACCGGAGTCAAGGCAAAGATCGGCACACCCGCGTTCAGGCGCGACATCCACAGCGCGGTCGAACCGGACTGGGTCAATGCGACAATCGCTTTGACCTTCAGATGCGACGCGGCAAACAGCGCCGACATCGCGATCGACTGGTCGATGCGCGTGAATTTTTGCGTGGCCGGGCGACGATATACCGAATGGTCCTCGTCTTCAACCTCGGCCTTGAGACATATCCGCGCCATCGCCTCGATGGTTTCAACCGGGTAATCACCCACCGCAGTCTCGGCCGACAGCATCACCGCATCGGTACCGTCCAGCACCGCGTTCGCCACGTCCGACACTTCGGCACGGGTCGGGATCGGGTTGGTGATCATCGACTCCATCATCTGCGTGGCGGTGATCACCAGTCGGTTCTTCAATCGCGCCATCTTGATCATGCGTTTCTGCAGACCGGGCACGGCGGCATCGCCCACTTCCACGCTCAGATCGCCGCGGGCAACCATGATCGCATCCGAGGCATCGATGATGTCGGCCAATGCCGGTATCGCTTCGGCGCGTTCGATCTTGGCCATCAGCAGGCTCTTGCCGCCCGCTGCATGCATCAACTCCCGCGCCAGTCGCATATCATCGCCGCTGCGCGGGAACGAAACCGCCAGATAGTCGGCTTTGATCAGCGCCGCGGTCTTGATATCTTCCTTGTCCTTGTCGGTCAGTGCCGGCGCGGTCAGGCCGCCGCCCTTGCGGTTGATGCCCTTGTTGTTGGACAGCACGCCGCCACGCACCACCTTGCAGATCACCTGCGCGCCGTCGACCTGGGTGACGGTAAATTCCAGCATCCCGTCATTGAGCAGCAACACCGATCCTTTTTTCACATCCTTGGGCAGGTCCTTGTAATCCAGACCGACTCGCTGCTGGTTGCCCAGCCCGTCGAACGATGCATCGAGTATGAAGGTGTCGCCGTCGTTCAGGATGATCTTGTCGTTCTCGAACTTGCGCACCCGTATCTTCGGGCCCTGCAAGTCAGCCAGGATGCCGACGGTGCGGCCCACTGCCGCCGCCGCCGCACGGACGGTCTCGGCGCGCTTCACATGGTCTTGCGCGGAGCCGTGAGAAAAATTCATCCTGACCAGGTCGACCCCGGCGCGTATCATTTTTTCCAGTACTTTTTTGTCGTTGGAAGCAGGTCCCAGCGTTGCAACTATCTTGGTTCTACGCAGCATGTTTTCCTAAATTTTATTGACCGGCACGCTGTTCGAGAATTTCCACCGCCGGCAATGTCTTGCCTTCGAGGAACTCCAGAAACGCACCACCAGCCGTGGAGATGTAAGATACTTTATCGAAAATGTCATATTTCTGGATCGCGGCGATAGTATCGCCCCCGCCGGCCAGCGTGAATGCCTGGGTTTCGGCTATCGCCATCGCGATCTTTTTGGTGCCTTCGCCGAACTGGTCGAATTCGAAAACCCCCACCGGTCCGTTCCACACCACAGTGCCGGCCTTCATGATGATATCGGCGATTTCCTGCGCAGACTGCGGGCCAATGTCGAAGATCATCTCGTCGTCCGCCACATCATTCGCAGATTTCAGCAGCGCCGGGGTGTTTTCATTGCCCGCGACAAACGGCGGTTGCTTGCCTACCACGACATCACTCGCGATCGGGATGCTCGCGCCGCGCGCGGTCATTTTTTCCAGTAAAGCCTGCGCGGTGGGCACCAGATCGTTTTCGCACAGCGACTTGCCGATCGGATGACCGGTCGCTTTCAGAAATGTATTGGCGATGCCGCCGCCGACTACCAGTTGGTCGACCTTATCCGACAGACTTTCCAGCACGGTCAGCTTGGTCGAAACCTTGGAGCCGCCGACGATGGCCACCATCGGGCGGGCCGGCGCGAGAAGGGCCTTGGTCAACGCTTCCAGTTCCTGAGTCAACAAGATACCGGCGGCGGCGACCGGCGCATACTTCGCTACACCGTGCGTCGAGGCTTCGGCGCGATGCGCCGTGCCGAACGCATCCATCGCGAACACGTCGCACAACGCGGCATATTTCCGCGCGGTTTCTTCCAGGTTTTTTTTCTCGCCTTTGTTGAAACGGCAATTCTCCAGCAACACCAGCTCGCCCTCGGCCACGTTGAACCCACCGTTCATCCAGTCCTTGATCAGGCGTACCGGCTTGCCCAGCTTGTTGGCGATGACATTGGCCACCGGCTTGAGTGAATTCTCTTCCGAGTAGACGCCTTCTTCGGGACGACCCAGGTGGGAAGTCACCATCACGCGCGCACCGGCCTTGATCGCATAATCGATGGTCGCCATCGAGGCGGAGATGCGCGCATCGGAAGTCACTTTGCCATCCTTGACCGGGACATTCAGATCCGAACGGATCAGGACGCGTTTACCCCTGAGATCCAGATCGGTCAATTTAATAACGGACATTTATTTCTCCTGATTGTAGGCTGGGCACGCTGTTGTGCCCACGCGGTATGAACATGGAATGAAACGCGTGGGCTTAACCAGCCACTTAGCGCATGTCTTATCGTGCTTAGTGGAATGGCTAGTAGTTACATCAATAAAACCATTTGCCCACCCTTCATTTTACTTGGCAATGTGGGTCACCATACGCATCAGGTTGCAGGTGTAGCCATACTCATTGTCATACCAGGCCACGACCTTGACGAAGGTCGGATCCAGCGCGATGCCCGCGCCGGCATCAAACACCGACGGGCAGGTCTCGCCGCGGAAATCCGTGGATACGACACTGTCCGTCGTGTAGCCGAGCACGCCTTTCAGCGGTCCGCTTTCCGAAGCCGCCTTCATCGCCGCGCAAATCTGGTCATAAGTGGCTTCCTTGTTCAATTCCACGGTCAGGTCCACCACCGAAACATCGGAAGTGGGCACACGGAAAGCCATTCCGGTCAGTTTCTTGTTCAGTTCCGGTATCACCACACCCACCGCTTTGGCCGCGCCTGTGGAGGATGGGATGATATTTTCCAGGATGCCGCGACCTCCGCGCCAATCTTTGCTGGACGGGCCATCGACGGTCTTCTGGGTGGCCGTTGCCGCGTGCACCGTGGTCATCAGGCCGCGCTTGATGCCGAAGGTGTCGTTCAGCACCTTGGCAACCGGCGCCAGCGCATTGGTGGTGCAGGACGCGGCAGAAACGATCTTCTCCCCGGCATACTTGCCGTGGTTCACGCCATACACGAACATCGGTGTGTCGTCCTTGCAGGGTGCGGACTGGATCACCTTCTTCGCACCCGCATCGATGTGTGCCTGGCAGGTTTCCTTGGTCAGGAAAAATCCGGTGCACTCGACCACGATATCCACTTTGGCTTCACCCCACTTCAGCTCGGCCGGGTTCTTGATCGCTGTCAGGCGGATCTTCTTGCCGTTCACGACCAGCGTGCTGCCATCGACCGCAACATCGCCCTTGAAACGGCCATGCACCGAATCGTGTTTGAGCATATAGGCCAGATAGTCGGGTTCCAGCAGATCGTTGATGGCCACGATTTCGATTTCCGGAAAGTCTTTGGCGGCGGCACGAAACACCATGCGCCCGATACGACCGAATCCATTGATGCCGACACGAATTGCCATTTTTTTCTCCCTTTAGATTTAAAAATAAATTTTTACAGCACGGACTTCACGGCCTTCACCACATGCTCTGCGGTGAATCCAAAGTGCTTGAACAGTTCCGGTGCGGGTGCAGATTCGCCAAAGCTGTCCATGCCTACCACCGCACCGTCCAGCCCCACATATTTATACCAGCCACCGGTCACACCGGCTTCAACCGCAACGCGCTTCACGCCCTTGGGCAACACGCTGTCCTGGTAAGCACGGTCCTGCTTGTCGAAAACATTGGTGGACGGCATCGACACCACGCGCACGTTAATGCCTTCTGCAGCCAATGCCGCTTGCGCCTTCATGGCCAGGTCCACTTCGGAACCGGTGGCGATGATCAACGCTTTTGGTTTGCCGCCTGCTGCTTCGGACAACACATAGGCACCCTTGCGGATATTGGCGATCTGTACCGCGTCGCGTTTCTGGAAGGCCAGGTTCTGGCGGCTGAATATCAGGCTGCTCGGGCCATCCTTGCGTTCCACGGCCGCCACCCAGGACACGACTGATTCGACCGTGTCGCACGGACGCCATACTTCCATATTGGGGATGTAGCGCAACGTGGCGGTTTGTTCTACCGGCTGGTGCGTCGGGCCGTCTTCACCCAGACCGATGGAGTCGTGGGTATAAACAAAGATCACGCGCTGTTTCATCAGTGCCGCCATGCGCAGCGCATTGCGCGCATATTCCGAGAACATCAGGAAAGTGCCGCCGAAAGGCAGCAGCCCGCCATGTAGCGCCATGCCGTTCATGATCGCGGACATGCCGAATTCGCGCACACCATAGCTGATGTAATTACCCGGCTTGGCGCCATTCACGTGATGCGCGCCGGTCCAGTTGGTCAGATTCGAACCGGTCAGGTCGGCAGAGCCGCCAAGGAACTCGGGCAAGGCCGGAACCAGTGCGTTTATAGCGTTCTGCGAT
Source organism: Burkholderiales bacterium (assembly GCA_038203435.1). Lineage (GTDB taxonomy): Bacteria > Pseudomonadota > Gammaproteobacteria > Burkholderiales > Gallionellaceae > Gallionella. The sequence continues at coordinate 75,235 of JBBRDZ010000001.1, read as the reverse complement.
GCCTTGCGGGTGGCGATGGTTTCGCCTTTTTCGTTGATCTGCGCGATCGCCTTGGCAGCGTGCTCCACCCAGTTGGCGGGCAGATCACCCTTGGTACGACGCACAAACTCGGCGGCTTCTTTCGGGAAGGATTTTTTGTATTCGGCGAACTTGTTGTTCCACAGGTTTTCATGCCCGGCACCTTTGGTACGCGCATCCCAGGCTTCATAGACATGCTTGGGGATCTCGAACGGCGGGTAATTCCAGCCGATGTGCGCGCGTGTAGCGGCGATCTCCGCATCGCCCAGTGCCGCACCGTGCACGTCGTGGGTGCCTTCCTTGTTCGGCGAACCGGCACCGATGATGGTCTTGCAGCAGATCAGCGTGGGCTTGTCAGTCACGGCCTTGGCTGCTTCGATGGCGGCATTGAGGGCTTTGGGGTCATGACCCTGCACGTCGGCGATGACATGCCAGCCGTATGCTTCGAAACGCTTGGGGGTGTTATCGGTGAACCATGCGCCGACATGACCGTCGATGGAAATATCGTTGTCGTCCCAGAACGCGATCAGCTTGCCCAAGCCCCAGGTGCCGGCCAATGCGCACGACTCGTGGGATATCCCTTCCATCATGCAACCGTCGCCCATGAACACGTAAGTATGGTGGTTGACGATCTCGTGACCCGGTTTATTGAATTCATTGGCCAACAACTTCTCTGCCATCGCCATGCCCACCGCATTGGTGATGCCTTGTCCGAGCGGGCCCGTGGTGGTTTCCACACCGGCGGTATAGCCGTATTCGGGGTGTCCGGGTGTCTTGGAATGCAACTGGCGGAAACGTTTCAATTCTTCAATCGGCAAATCGTAGCCAGACAGATGCAGCAGCGCATAGATCAGCATCGAGCCATGGCCGTTGGACAGCACGAAGCGATCCCGGTCTGCCCACTTGGGGTTGGCCGGATTATGGCGCAGGTGTTGGTTCCACAGCACCTCGGCGATCTCCGCCATGCCCATCGGCGCGCCGGGGTGTCCGGAACCGGCCTTTTGCACTGCATCCATGGCCAGGGCACGTATCGCGCCGGTGATGTCATTGAATTTTGGTGGGGTGATGCTACGCGTTCCGGACATTTACTATTACCTCTTAATTCATCCCTGCGGGATTGGTTATCTGTGATGCGCACCCGAAAAAGTGGAAAGCTGCAGATGCGCTGTGTTGGTTTGGGCCGGCAATTATGCCGTACACCTCGAATTTGGGCAACCGCAAAGCAGTCCCAGCCAGCTATATCCGACTGAATTAGTCCGGAGCCCCCTTTTTGATGAATTTGATACCCAGCTGCTTGAGTTTTCGGTACAGATGGGTGCGCTCTAGCCCGACTTTGTCCGCCACCCGCGCGACGTTTCCGACTTCCTTGCGTAAATGGTAATCAAAGTACAGCGCGTCAAAATGATCGCGCGCCTCGCGCAATGGCAGGTCCAGCGGCAGGGAAAATTGCAGCGTTTGCCCATCGATGCTGGTGGCCAATCCGGCGTTGTGCGGCTCGACAGCCGGATTCTGCGGCTTGGGCGCATTCTCCCGCAGGGCTTTGGCGATCGTGTCCAGCAGCTTTTGCAGCGCGATCGGTTTTTCCAGAAAATCGGCCGCGCCGATGCGGGTCGCTTCCACCGCCGTTTCTATCGTGCCATGACCGGACATCATCACGACCGGCATGGTCAGCAATTCCTGTTCTCCCCATTCCTTGAGCAGGGTGATACCGTCGATGTCCGGCATCCAGATATCGAGCAACACCAGATCCGGTTCGTGCTCTTTCCGGTAGTTGCGTGCCTGTTCGGCATTCTCGGCCAGAACGACTTCATATCCTTCATCGAACAGGATTTCCGAAAGCAATTCGCGGATGCCGATCTCATCATCCACCACTAATATTTTTTTGACTGTCATGTTGTCTCCTCGGCCAGCGGCAGGCTGATGTTGACTCGCGCTCCACCGTGCTGGCTGTTCTCTATAGTGATGTGTCCGCCGTGTTCTTCAACGATCTTCTTCACGATCGCCAATCCCAATCCGGTACCCTTGGCCTTGGTCGTCATGTAGGGCTCGAAAGCCCGCTTCAGGACACTGTCCGAAAATCCCGGACCATTATCCTCGACACAGAGCTGAATTTCCCCAGTCAGCGTTTCCGTATGCAGCCTGATCTGCGGTGTGGTGACGCCGTGCAGCGCATCCTGGGAATTCTGCAGCAGATTGTGGATGACTTGCCGCAAACGGGTCGCATCGCCATTCACATCGCTGTGCACCGCTTCCAGTTCCAGCACGATGGATATGGCATTGGTCTCATACAAGCCCAGCACCTCCCTGACCAACTGGTGTACATCCAGATGCGACAACTTCAACGCCGGTCCGCGCGCGTAATTGGCAAAATCGTTCACCATGTTCTTCATCGCGCCCACCTGACTGACGATGGTTTGCGTGGCACGGCGCAGCAATTGCGCATCGTCTTCGTCGAGCTTGTCGTTGAGTTTGTGCTGCAAGCGTTCTGCCGACAATTGTATCGGAGTGAGCGGATTCTTGATCTCGTGTGCCAGACGGCGCGCCACTTCGCCCCACGCTGCCTGCCGTTCTGCCTGCAGCAGGTGGCTGATATCATCAAACACCACCACAAACCCGGCTTCCCCGCCCTGCGGCAAACGGGTCCCGCGCATCAACAATATCTGGTTTCCTTCCTTGCCGAGCCGTTCGATCTGCCGTTGCCATTCGCCGCTGCCGGTTTCGCCGAACGCATCCATCACCGTTTGGCAAAATGACCTGAGCAAAGGATATTTCTCGGCCATCTGGCTTAGCGACAGACGCTGCATCTCATGCAAAGGCGCGGCCAGTATAAGCGCAGCACTGGTGTTCACCGAACGCAGGCGCAACTCATGGTCCAGCGCCAGCACACCGGAAGACAAATGGGTCAACACGCTCTCCAGATGCACTTTGGCGCTTTCCACCACGCGCTGTTGTTGTTCGCTGGACTGCTTGGCTTCGAACAACTGGCGCGTCATCTGGTTGAACAAACCGGTCAGCGCGCCCAGCTCATCGCTGCTGCGTATCGGGTATTGTTCGGTGAAATCGCCTTGTGCCACCGCTCGCGTCCCTTCCGCCAGCGCTTCCAGCGAAGAACCGAATCGTTCGCTGAGAAAAAATGCCGCAGATACCGCCGTCAGCAACACCACCAGCAAGGAAAGCGTCAGTGTGATCCCGTACAGCCGCTTCAAACCGAGCCGGGACAGCGTCAGTTCCTGATAATCGCGATATACCGTTTGCACGGTCTCGGTATCCGCTTCGATCTGCTTGGGAACCGGCTGGCTGAATTGCAACACGTTGCGCGCCGGCGGCGAGGCTTTCGACTCTACCATCACCAGCGCAAGCAGCGTCATTCCCCTGTCCGGCAAAGTATCAATCACCGCATATTTGCCATGTTGCAACGTCAGTCGCAGCAACTCACCGTCGGGCTTGTCCGGCGGGTGCTTTTGGCCACGCGCCGAAGACGAGATCAATTTTCCCTGCACGGAAAAGATGACGGCTTCCTGCGCGACCTCATCATCCACCAGTTGATCCAGTATATGCTGGTACTGCACGGTCGATTTTCCGGCCAGCAACGATGCGGTGAACTGCGCTTTTTTTGCGAGCTCCTTGAGACTGTTGTCCAAGCCGCTCTTGCCAAGGTTGAGGCCACCCTCCAGTGCCTTTTCAACACGCACGTCAAACCATGACTCTATGCTGTTATCCAGAAATTGTACCGATACCGCATAGATCAAAATGCCGGGCAATACGCCGATCAGCGTGAAGAACAATACCAGTCGCAACGTCAGTTTGGCACCGAACACCTTGTGCTTCAGCTTGTCGCGCAAACGCCACAACTGGTAGCTGACCAGGCCCAGCAGGCCGGAGGCGAGCACGCCGGTGATGCCAAGCAGACTATAGTAGTCGGATGAGAACCCCTCGGTATTGGCGCTACTGCTGGACAACAGGTACAACAGCGCACCACTCAACGCAACACTGATGAATATCAGGTATCTCATCGCGCCGTCACTCAGTTTTTCCGTCGTGGTGCACGGCGATCTCTGCGGGGCTGATCACCCAGCGATACCAATCGGAATCGAGTGTCCAGTCGCTGTCGGTCAAAGCGTTCACCTGCAACGGCTTGGGCAGCTGCGCGATGTCCAGACGCAGGCGGGCAGCAGCCATGTAGCTGTCCTTGGTGTTCAACAACTCAGCCGGAATGACAGTCGAACTTTGTCTGGTCAGCATGTTCAGCGCTTCTTCCAGGCTGGCAAAATTCTGAAACAGCGCGCCGCGCGCGATGCGGTATCGCCCGGTCATGACGCTGTAAGACACCTTGACGGTCTGCTCGCTTGCAAATACCTCCTTGTCCATCCAGGACCAGCGTGTCAGCGGCGTTCCGCCCGAGATAAAGTCCGGTATCGCATGAGACAATGCCTGCTGCGCGGAATCCAGCCAGGACCAGCGCGCCCGGGTCAGCGAAAACTCGCCGACAAAATAGATCGGGATGCCGCGGGACAACGCCTGCTTGACCACGAAATTCAGGTTGATGTCAAAGCTCGCAACGAGCTGGTATCCCCCTTCGCCCGCACGAAATTCCGCCTTGCTGACGGCTATGCCCTGTGCCTGAGCCGCTGCACAAAACAACCATGCGATCAGCATGCCGCGCAGCAGGGCGTTAAACGATTTTTTGCAACAATGCATAAAAGAATCCGTCATGCTGATCATCCGGCAACAATTGGCCTCCGGAATGATCGGGTAAAGTTACCGGCAAACGCCGCGCATCCGGCTGCAGTTCCAGAAACGCGGTGATCACCTGATCGTTCTCCAGATGAAAGACCGAACAGGTGGCGTAGAGCAATTTACCATCTTGCGCCAGCAGTCGCCATAATGCGCGCAAGATGCCGAGTTGTTGTGAGGCAAATCCGGCGATGTCCTGACTGCGGCGCAGCCATTTGATATCCGGATGCCGCCTTACCACACCCGAAGCCGAACACGGCACATCAGCCAGTATGCGCGCAAAGGGCGTGCCGTCCCACCACGCCTCCGTCTCAGCGGCATCCCCGGCGATCAGTTGTGCGTCCAGCTGCAAGCGCTGCAGATTTTCCGCGACCCGCTGCAATCTGCCGGCATCCTTGTCCAGGGCCACCATATCTGCCCGCACCCGTTCCAGCACATGTGCGGTCTTGCCGCCGGGCGCTGCGCAGGCATCCAGCACGCGCATACCGTCTTGAACGTCCAGCAACCGCGCAGCGTATTGCGCACCGGCGTCCTGCACCGAAACCAGGCCGTCGAGGAATCCCGGCAGCCTGTCCACCGACACCGGCTTCGCCAGTTGCAGCGCATCCGGCTCGATTTGCCGCGCGTCCATACCGTGTTCTGCCAGCAACAACATATAAGCTGCGCTCGTGATGCGATGCCGGTTGACGCGCAGCGTCATCGGCGGGCGCCGATTGCCGGCTTCGAGTATGGCCGCACTGCGTTCGCCATACTGCGCTTGCAGTGCTTCGATCCACCACAGCGGGTAGCTGTATTTTCCCTGCGCGCTTTGCCCGGATTGTTCCAGCAATACCGCCTGGTTGCGCAAAAAATTCCTCAGGATCGCGTTCACCAGGCCGCCCACTTTCGGACTCAAGGTCTGAGCCGCCCGCACCGCATGATCGACCACCGCGTGCTGGGCCGATTTTCCGTATTGCAGTTGATATAGTGCAACCAGCAGCAGGTAACGCACGCGTTCATCCGACAAGGCTTTGTGCAACAACATATCCAGTATCACCTGCAACTGGCCGTAGTAGCGCAGCACGCCATAGCTCAAGTCTTGCAATGCGGCCCGCTGTGAAGGCTCCCAGACTGTCTTCTCGCGCAATGATTCGTCGAGTACATGATTGAGGTTCCGGCCGATCTCCAATACTTGCCGAACCACGACACTGGCGGCGAGTTGTATGTGTTGCGTCTCAACTGTCATTGAAATCGTCACCGACTTGTATCGGCACGGACTGGAGGAATTGCACGGCAGGTAGTGCCTTGCCACCCGGGCGTTGCAGTGTTTCGAGACGCAATGCGCCTGTGCCGCACGCCACCGTGATGCCGGATTTATCCACGGCCACCACTTTACCCGGAAGATGGTCAGGCCCGGTTGGTTTGCCGTCGCTGATCGCCGCCTGCCAGATTTTGATCACCACGCCGCGCAGTTTGGTTTGCGCGATCGGGAAAGGATTGTAGGCGCGTACCGCGCGTTCGATCTGTTGCGCCTCCAGACGCCAGTCGATGTGCGCTTCGCCCTTGAGCAGCTTGGCGGCATAACACGCATCATTATTGTCCTGCCTGACCGGCATCAACCGGTTATCACCGAGCAGACGCAACGCTTCGAGTATGCCGTCTGCGCCCAACTCGGACAGTTTGTCATGCAGGGTTTGCGCCGTATCAGTTTGCGCAATTCGACAAGGCCGGCGTAACAGCATATCGCCGGTATCCAGCCCTTCGTCCATCTGCATGATGGTGATGCCGGTCTCCTGATCACCCGCAAGGATCGCGCGCTGAATCGGCGCAGCGCCTCGCCAGCGCGGCAAAAATGAAGCATGGATGTTCAGACAGCCGTGTAGCGGCAACCGCAGCACCGCCTTCGGCAAGATCAGTCCATAAGCGGCCACCACCATCACCTCGGCTTCCAATGCGGCGATCGAGCGTTGTATCTCCTCGTCCTTCAACGTGGCCGGCTGCCATACCGGCAATCCGTATTGCAGCGCTAGCTGCTTTACAGCGCTGGATGACAGCTGCATACCCCGACCGGCATGACGATCCGGCTGTGTCAGCACCGCAACGATTTGGTGTTGTCCATACAGCGCTGCCAATGCACTGGCAGCGAAATGCGGCGTGCCGGCAAAAATGATTTTCATGGCGGAAATTCCCGGGCTAGATTCTGCTCGACGCGGCAAGCGGGACTACATCGTCTCGCGTCAGCGTTTTTTCAACTTTGCGCGGATACGGGTTTGTTTGAGTTGGGACAGGTACTCGACAAAGACCTTGCCGATCAGGTGGTCCATCTCATGCTGTATGCAAACCGCCAGCAAGCCCTCGGCTTCAAGCTCGAAAATTTTGCCATGGTCATCCAGCGCGCGTACCGTGATCCGTTCCGCACGGCTCACCATATCGTAGATTCCCGGCACGGACAGGCAGCCTTCCTCGCAATCGCTAACGCCGCTGCTGGAGATGATCTCGGGGTTGATCAAGACTTTTAGCTGGTTACGCGTCTCGGAAATATCCACCACAATGATCCGCTCATGCACATCCACCTGCGTGGCAGCCAATCCCACACCAGGTGCGGCATACATCGTCTCCGCCATATTTTGCACCAGATTGCGTGTGCCACTATCGACGTGCGCGACCTGCTTTGCGATTTTATGCAGGCGCTCGTCGGGATACTGCAGAATTTTCAAGATTGCCATGCGTGACCCATAAATGCTTGCTAATTTAGTAGACTAGATGCAAAATTTAACGCAACGCAGTAACTTTGCGTGCCCCTTACCTTGTCTCTGCCGGAGTTTCCATGCGCAAGATTATATCGCTGATTTGCCTTTTATTACCTGTCTTGGCCTTTGCCGCGACGTCCGAGAACAGTTCGGATATCCGGTTGGATATCCGTAGCGACGCCCCTGACCGGCACATCGTCGTCAAGGGTGACACGCTGTGGGACATTTCCGCGACATTTTTCAAAGACCCATGGAAATGGCCCCATATCTGGGGCCTTAACAAAGAATCCATCAAGGACCCGCACTGGATTTATCCCGGCGACGTGATTTACCTCGATCGCAACAGCGGCACTTTGAACTTTGGAGATTCCGGTGCGGGAAACACCATGCCGGCTAGCGGTGTCGGTGCAACCGGTAGCGCCGCAAGACTGTCGCCAACAGTGCGCGTCTTGGCCAGCGACCACGATGCCATCCCGAGCATACCGGCCAAAGACATCGCACCGTTTCTGACACGACCTCTGGTCATAGAAGCCGGTGCACTGGACGATGCACCGACCCTGATCGGCGCACGTGAAGGCCGGGTGATACTGGGCAACGATGATATTGGTTTCGTCAAAAACCTGCCCGCAGACAAAGGCGATCAGTGGCAGATCTACCGGCCCGGCAAAACCTTTGTCGATCCCGACACCGATGAAGTGCTGGGTGTCGAAGCGATCTATCTGGGCAACGCCGAAGTCACCCATTTTGGCGATGTCAGCACCGTCTCGGTCATCAATTCCGTTCAGGAGATCTATGCCGGCGACCGACTGGTCGCACCTTCTGCCGATGCGGTCAACGCGTATCTGCCGCGCGCACCCGAGAGCAAGATCTCTGCAAGCGTGATTTCCATTTATGGCGGCGTCACCCAGGGCGGCCAAAACTCTGTCATCACACTGAACAAGGGCGCTCGTGACGGGCTGGAAAGCGGCCATGTGCTGGCGCTGTATCACAAGGGCGAGGTGGTAAAAAGCGGCGGCGAATCTTACACATTGCCGGATGAACGCTATGGTTTGGTATTCGTGTTCCGCGTTTTCAACAAGGTTGCCTACGCGCTGGTGATGCAGACCAAATTGCCCGTACAGTTGCTGGATCGAGCCAACACCCCCTAGACAGTGACCATTGACGCCTCACTCAAGGCTTGGCTGGCACTCAGCCTGACACGGGGCTTGGGTGGTGAAGGTGCACGACGGCTGCTGAAGGAGTTCGGCTCGCCCGAAGCGGTTTTTTCTTGTTCCATCGGTTCGCTCAAGTCAATCGTCAATGCAGCGCTCGCGGCCGAACTTTGCAAAGGTATCGACGACGCTGCCATTGAACCCGCACTGGCGTGGTTGCAAGACGGCAACAATCACATCGTCACCCTCGCCGACCCGGATTATCCGCAATCCCTGCTGAACATTCCCGACCCGCCGTTGTTGCTGTATGTAAAAGGAAGGCTGGATCTGCTGAACCGCCCGGCACTGGCAATCGTCGGCAGCCGCGGCGCCAGTCCGCAGGGCATCAACAACGCCGAGGCGTTTGCCAGGTCGTTGAGCGAAGCCGGATTGTGTATCATCAGCGGCATGGCTCATGGCATCGATGCCGGCGCCCATCGCGGTGCGTTGCGTGGACAGGGCAGCAGCATCGCCGTGGTTGGCACCGGCCTGGACAAGGTGTATCCCACCGCCAATCGGGAGCTTGCCCACACGCTCGCGCAACAGGGTGCACTGATTTCGGAGTTTCCGCTTGGCACACCGCCGCTGGCAGCCAATTTCCCGCGCCGCAACCGCCTCATCAGCGGCATGAGTCTCGGCTGTCTGGTGGTCGAGGCATCACTGCAAAGCGGCTCGCTGATCACCGCGCGACTGGCCCTGGAACAAGGCAGAGAGGTGTTCGCCATACCCGGTTCGATACATGCGCCGCAGAGCAAAGGTTGCCACGCCTTGCTCAAGCAGGGCGCAAAACTGGTCGAGACTGCACAGGACATACTGGAAGAGTTCGGCGGTTTGCCCTCTTCCATCGCCTCCGGGCCGACTGCGGCCGTCCACGACGCCGTACTGCTGGAACATATCGGTTTCGACCCGGTCGATGCGGACACGCTCAGTATGCGCAGCGGCTTGACGATAGCCGAGCTATCCGCCATGCTGTTGACACTTGAGCTCAGCGGCCAGATATGTGTACTGCCCGGTGGCTTGTACCAAAGAATCCATTAACTCACTGCGCAAATCATGTTTGAAATCCTGATGTACCTGTTTGAAAGTTATTTTGACGCAGGCAGTTATCCTGAACCAGACAAGCTCTCGCGAAAACTCTCAGCCGCCGGTTTTGAAGGCGAAGAAATCAGCGAAGCGCTGACTTGGCTGTCCGCATTGAACGAGCAAAATCCGGACAACTATCCGGCCATCCTGGAGCACGCCGGCCAGCGTCATTTCGCTGTGCTTGAATTGCAGCTCATCAGCGACGAAGCCCGCCAGTTCCTGCTTTTTGCCGAACAACAGCACCTGATTTCGGCAGTCGAACGCGAGATGATCATCGATCGCTCGGTTGCCCTGAAACAGGAAAACCTCGCCCTGGACAAGCTCAAGCTGATCATGCTGATGGTATTGTGGAACCGCCATCAAGATCTCGATCCGTTGTTGATCGAGGAGCTGCTCACGCCGCTTCATTCCGCACAACTGCATTAATACCAACCGACACGCATGGCAACCAATCTACTGATCGTCGAATCTCCGGCAAAAGCCAAGACGCTGCAAAAATATCTCGGCAAGGAATTCGAGATACTCGCCTCCTATGGACACGTACGCGACCTGGTCCCGAAGACCGGTGCAGTCGATACCGAAAACGATTTTGCGATGAAGTACGAGACCATCGCGCGCAACAGCAAGCATATGGACGCGATCTCCAAAGCGGCAGCCGGCGCGGACAACATCTATCTGGCGCCCGATCCGGACCGCGAGGGAGAAGCGATCGCCTGGCACATTGCCGAGGTGCTCAAAGCGAAACGCGGCATGAAGGGCAAGAACCTGCAGCGCGTGGTGTTCTACGAGATCACCCAGTCTGCGGTGCGCGAAGCGGTCGCTCACCCCCGCGAGATCTCCCAGCCGCTGGTGAACGCACAACAGGCACGCCGTGCGCTGGATTATCTGGTCGGCTTCAATCTGTCGCCGTTGTTGTGGCGCAAGATCCGCCCCGGCTTGTCGGCAGGACGTGTGCAGAGTCCCGCGCTGCGCATGATCGTCGAGCGCGAGCTGGAGATTGAGGCGTTCAAGAGCCAGGAATACTGGACCGTGCATCTGGACAGCCACAAGGATCACCAGCCGTTCACCGCCAGGTTGTTCCAGTACCAGGGCAAGAAACTGGAGCAGCTCAGCATAGCCAACCAGGCGGAATACGACGCGATCTACGCCAAGCTCAATGATGCGAAGTTGCCCCCCAAGGTGGTGCGCGTCGAGAAAAAAGCCAAGCAGCGTTATGCCGCAGCACCTTTCACCACTTCCACCCTGCAACAGGAAGCCGTGCGCAAACTGGGCATGACCGCCGACCGCACCATGCGCACCGCGCAATCGCTGTACGAAGGTGTGGACATCGGCGGGCAGACGGTCGGTTTGATCTCCTACATGCGTACCGACTCGGTGTCGCTGGCCAAAGAAGCGGTGCAGGAGATCCGCGATTACATTAAGGACAATTTCACGTCTGAATATCTGCCCTCAACCCAGCCGGTTTTCAAAAGCAAAACCAAGAACGCGCAGGAGTCGCACGAAGCGATCCGCCCGACTTCTATTTTGCGCACCCCGGACAGCATGCGCAGCCACCTGACTGCCGACCAGGCACGTCTGTACGAAATGATCTGGAAACGCACCCTGGCCTGCCAGATGGCGCCGGCACGTTTCGACACCGTCAGCCTGGATATCCGCCTGGGCGGTGACAACACGCTGTTTCGCGCCAACGGGCAAGTGATGGTATTCCCCGGCTTCATCGGCGTTTACATGGAAGATGTGGATGACGCGACCGAGGAAGAGAGCGGCAAACTTCCGCCGCTGGCAGAAGGTGATGTGCTGCCTGTCGACAAACTGTATGGCGAACAGCACTTCACCCAGCCGCCGCCGCGCTATTCCGAAGCCAGCCTGGTCAAGTCGCTCGAGGAATATGGCATCGGCAGGCCGTCCACTTACGCCACCATCATTTCCACGCTGCAAGCCAGAGAATACGCCGTGCTGGACAAGAAGCGCTTCATGCCGACCGATGTCGGCCGCGTCGTCACCCGCTTCCTGACCGATCATTTCACCCGCTATGTGGATTACGATTTCACCGCGCATCTCGAAGACGAACTCGATGAAGTCTCCGAAGGAAAACGCGACTGGATTGGGGTGATGGACGAATTTTGGAAGGGTTTCTCCAAGCTCATCAAGGAAAAGGCCGACATTGACCGTCCGGTCGAGTTGATCGACGAGGCGTGCCCGGAGTGCGGAAAACCACTCGCAAAAAAACTCAGCCGCTATGGCAGCTTTATCAGCTGCACCAACTATCCCGAGTGCAAATACAAGCGCAGCCTGAGCGGCGAATCGCAAGACGATGCCGGGGCCAGAGTCGAGTTGGGTATGCATCCGGACAGCCAGCAAGCCGTATTGTTGTTGCGCGGACCCTACGGCCACTATGTGCAACTCGGGGAAGCCGCAAAGGAAGAGAAAGTCAAACCCAAGCGCGTCTCATGGCCCAAGGAAATGCCGCTGGAACAAGCCGATCTCGCCAGTGCGCTGAAGCTGCTCTCGCTGCCTCGCGAAATCGGCACACATCCCGAATCCGGAAAGAAAGTCATCGTCAACATCGGCCGCTTCGGACCTTATATCGGGCACGATGGCAAATTCAAATCGATACCGCGCAGCGACAGCATCTTCGACATCAGTCTGGCGCGCGCGGTAGAATTACTGGCCCAGGCGCGGGACGGCAACACGGTATTGCGTGTGGTTGGCGATCATCCGGATGACAAGGCCAGTGTGGAAATCTGTAGCGGGCGCTACGGTCCTTACGTGCGCCACGGCAAGATCAATGCCACGCTGCCCAAGGACGTTTCACCGGATGACCTCACGTTGGAGGAGGCGCTGGAATTGATCGCCGCCAAGGTTGCCAAAGGCGGCGGCAAGAGTACGGCGAAAACAACCAGGGCCAAGAAGAAGCCTGCGGCCAAAGTGTCCAAGGTCAAGGCGGCGCCCAAGACTATCAAAGCAAAATCTGCCATTGCCAAGTCCAAAACCGCAACCAAAGCGGCCAAACCAGCCGACAAAAAAGTTGCGACAGTCAAAAAACCGGCCAAGCGCAAAACTGTAGCGTAGCGTATCGCCCGCAATCTCCCGATCACCTATCTGCTTTGATCTGCCAAACTGCGTGGCAGGCAACACATTTGGTTAGTGTGTTCGAAGCCATTTTCAACAGTTCCGCCGGCGGTTTCCCCCCCTCTGCGGCTTTGGCGATCGCATCCATGTCGTGGTGTACACCCATGCCCAGCGCTTTGAATTCGAGGGGGAGTTTAGCCATCATCGCAGGGTTGACATCGGCTGTTCCCGCCATGCCTGCCGCGCGCGCCGCTTCGATGATGCGTGGCACATCGTTCTGGTTGGCTCCCTCCAGTATCCCCTGCGTAGAGGCCAGCAGGCCGCGCATTTCCGACAATACCAGCTCGCGTTCTGCCGGTTGCAGCCTGATCACTGTCCTGCCATCACTGCCTGGAGTGGTGTTCCCGTGTATGAAGAACCACGCAAATATCGCGATAGTGAGTAGCCAAAGGATAAGCGCGGCGCTAGCCAGTCGGTTTGATTTCATGAGTTGAATTCTACCCGTTCGTTCCTGCCGGTTCACCCAAACATTGGCCCGCTTTCCATCCGGCAATCGACATAATCAACCTGACCGGCACGCCAAGTCAGGCATCGGTTGTTATCACTCAGCGGCGCTGTGCTTTATCAAGTTGTTTGATTCCTGCCAAAGAAAATTCCGCGATGTGGTCACCGATCGCCTGGATCTCCTTGCTGTCGAAGCGCAGCTTGGGATGCAGGCGCTGCAGTACCGGGTGAGAATGGCGGTAGAACAAACACTGGCCGACGATGCTGTGCACGCAGCGGCGCAATTCCGCCTCACTGGTTTTTTCACCGACAATCTCGCGCACCAGTTTCCCTAAAAATGCATGCAGCGGCGCGATGGCTTCGCGCACGATCTTGTCCAGCGCCGGGGTGGGGTCGGCCAATTCGCGCGCCATGATCCGGCATTGTGACGAAGGATTCTTTTCGTCCAGCAACATCAGCATGAAGTCGCGCAGGAACATTCGCAAGCGTATCTCGGGGCACTCGGAAGCCGAAAAGTTTGCTTTCTGCAAAGCCGCAAGCGGCGCAAAATTCAAAGCTTCGGCCAACAGGCCGTCCTTGCTGCCGAAATGATAGTTCACCGCAGCAACGTTGGCATCGGCACGACGGCATATCTCACGCACGGTGGCACCCTGAAAACTGTTCTCCGAAAACACCTCGCGCGCCGCATCCAGCAATCTCATGCGGGTCTGCTCGCTGGCGGTCTTGATCTCTGCCTCGGCCATCATTTGCTGCTGATCTCCTGCGTTGCGCTGTCTGGCGTGTCGTTGCTCTCCCCTGCCAACGCCTTGTATAGTTGCGTTGCCGCGCTCAACCAGGCACGCCGCACCTGTATCGCGCCCTGCTCGGCGGCAAAGGCCTGACGCTGCGCATCCAGCACCTCGAGATGACTGACAATACCCGCTTTGTAGCGCGCCTCGACCAGTGTCAGCAGTCGCTTCTGCGCGTCGGCATTGGCCTGCTGTGCGGCAAGCTGTATGGCAAGATTGTCACGCGCGCTCAACAGGTCAGCTACTTCGCGGAACGCCTGTTGTATGGTCTTCTCATATTCGGCTACGGCGATCTGCTTGCGTACCTTGGCGACATCGACGCTGGCTGAAGTGCGCCCTGCATCAAATAGTGGCAGGATGATAGAAGGCTGGAAACTCCAAGCACCGCTGCCCGCGTCGAACAGTCCGGACAAACTTCGGCTGGCCGTACCCACGCTACCGGTCAACGAGATACGCGGAAAATAATTGGCACGTGCTGCGCCGATATTGGCATTCGTGGCGATCAGTTGTTGTTCTGCGGCGACCACATCAGGGCGATGCAACAACACCTCGGCAGGCAAACCGCCAAACATTTCCGAATCGATCCCCTGTTCGGCCAGACTGCGTCCGGCCGGCAAATCCTTGAGCTGCACCATCGATTCACCCAGCAGCAGGTTCAGCAGATTCTCCGCGGCAGCTTGCTGCTGCTGCAGATTGGCCAGTTCAGCCGCTGCGGTCTGGTATGACCCTTCCTCCTGCAACCAATCCGAATCGCTGGACACGCCGGCCTCGCGACGCCGTGTCACCAACTCCCTGGATTCGGCGCGAGCCTTGACGGTTTCAGCGGCAAGTTGGGTGCGTTCGCGCATTTCCAGCAATGCCAGATAGGCATTCGCCACATCGGCGATCAACGACAAGCGAAACGCCTGTTGCGCCGACTCGGTGGCCAGGTAACTGGCCTTGGCAGACGCGTTCAGGCTGCTGACCCGTCCCCAGAAATCCAGTTCGTAGGACACCAGGTTCGCCCCCACATCATAACGCTGCGTACTGATCGCACTGCCGGAAACTGAAGCGCCGGCAGGCGTCAGGGAAGCATTGCGTGTCGCCGCAAGATTCACGCTCGGCAGCCGGTCGGCGCTTTGTATACCGTATTGCGCACGCGCTTCGGCGATGCGTGCGGTGGCAATGCGCAAGTCGCGGTTGTTTTCCAGCGCGGCCGCAATCAAACCCTGCAAGCGCGGGTCGGTGAAGTAATGCTGCCAGTCGCCAGGCGAGCCCGTCGATGTTGTTTTCAATTTGACGCTGTCCGGCCATGCAGCATCTACAGGAGCCATTGGCCGTTGGTAGTTTGGCATCATGGAACAGCCGCCCAGCAGGACTGCCAGCACGGTCAGTGCCGATTTGTTGTGCCGCTTAATCATGCTGGCTCTCCTCGTGTTCGGCCGATTGGCGTGCGTGCCCCGGAAAGATACGCCTCACCACGACGAAAAACACCGGCACCAGAAACACCGCCAGCACGGTCACTGCCAGCATACCGCCCATCACGCCAGTACCGATCGCATGCCGGCTTTGCGCGCCCGCACCGACCGAGAATGCCAGCGGCGCGACCCCGGCTATGAACGCGATCGAGGTCATCAGGATCGGACGGAAACGCAGACGGCAAGCTTCCAGTGTGGCGTCGATCGCGGTCATGCCGCTGTCCTGCAGTCTGCGTGCAAACTCGATGATCAAAATCGCGTTCTTGGAAGACAAACCGATGATCGCGATCAAACCCACCTTGAAATAAACATCGTTGGGCAAATCGCGCAGCGTCACCGCCAATACCGCACCAAACACACCCAGCGGCACGACCAGCAGCACCGCGAACGGGATAGACCAGCTTTCATAAAGCGCGGCCAGGCACAGGAACACAACGACCAGCGAGATGGCGAACAACAAGGGGGCCTGCGCTCCCGATTGGCGCTCCTCTAAAGAGGTACCCGACCATTCATAACCTATGCCCTGCGGTAATTTTTGCGCGATCTGCTCCATCGCCGCCGAGGCCTCGCCGCTGCTGTGTCCGGGTGCAGGCCCGCCCGATATTTTCATCGCCGCCAGACCATTGTAACGGTCCAGCTTCGGCGAGCCGGCGGTCCAGCGCACTTTGGCAAGCTCCGACAGGGGAACCATATCGCCTTTGTCGTTGCGTACCGACACCCGCAATATATCCCTGGGCGTGCTGCGTATGCCGGACTCCGCCTGCATCTGCACCCGCAGGGTACGCCCCAGGCGGGTGAAATCATTGATATAGGCTACACCCAATGTGGATTGCAACGTGCTATTGAGGTCTGCAATCGATACGCCCAGGGTCTCTGCCTTCAATCGGTCTATATCGAGCAACAATTGCGGTCCGGCTTCCTGACCTTCGGGACGGACCCCGGCCAATACCGGATTCTGCGAGGCCATACCCAACGCCATGTTGCGCGCTTCCAGCAACTTTTCCCTGCCGACACCGCCGCGATCCTGCAAGCGAAAGTCAAAGCCACCCAATGCCGCCAACTCCGGAATAGGCGGTGGATTGACCGCGAAGATCATCGCCTGCTTTATTTGAAACAGCGCCATATTGGCTTTGCGCACCAGCGCGACCGACGAACTGCCCGCCGCGCTTCGTTCATCCCAGGGCTTCAGGGTCACAAAAACGATCCCGACGTTCTGGCCGCGCCCGACGAATGAAAAGCCCGCCACACCGATCACGTGTTCGATCTCAGGTTGCCCGAGATAGAATTTTTCCACTTTGGACAGCACCTCAAGCGTGCGCTCCTGGGTGGCGCCCGGCGGCAGCTGTATGATATTGATGAAATAACCCTGGTCTTCTGCCGGCAAAAAACTGCCGGGCAATTTGCTGAACAACCCCGCCATCGCGATAAAGATCACTGCGTAGACCAGCAGATACCGTGTGGTCTTCCTGACGATCTTGCCCACACCGCTGGTGTAATGCGTGGTGGTGCGCGCGAAGAAACGGTTGAACCAGCCCAGCACACCGCTGGTTGGCAATAGCGCTTTACCCGGCGTGTGCTTGAGCAGCGTCGCACAAAGTGCCGGCGTCAGCGTGAACGCCATCAGCGCGGAGAACATCATGGCCAGAACCAGCGTGACGGCAAATTGGCGGTAGATCGCCCCGGTGGATCCCGGGAAGAACGCCATCGGTATGAACACGGCCATGAGCACCAGGGAAATAGCGATGATCGCGGCGACCAGCTGGTCCATCGCCTTGCGCGTCGCATCGCGCGGCGACAAACCTTCCGTGGTCATGATGCGTTCGACGTTTTCCACCACCACGATGGCATCGTCCACCACGATACCGATCGCCAGTACCATCGCGAACAGCGTCAACACGTTGATGGAATAACCGAGCAAATACAGTCCGACCAATGCGCCCACCAGCGCGATCGGGATGACGATGGCGGGTATCAGCGTCGCGCGCCAGTTCCCCAGGAACAAAAACATCACCAGCACCACCAGCAACAATGCTTCGCTCAGGCTTTTCAAAATCTCCCTGATGGAGATATCGATGAACTTGGAGGTGTCATAGGGCACCACCCAACTGACGCCTTTGGGGAAGAATTTGGCCAGCTCCGCCATTTTGGCCCTGACCGCCTTGACGGTATCCAGGGCGTTTGCGCCGGGTGTCAACCGAACCGCGATCGCGGCAGTCGGTTGCCCGTCGATACGTGCTGCCCGGTTGTAGTCCTGCGCACCCAACTCAACTCGCGCCACGTCCTTTACGCGCAGCGTGGATCCGTCAGGATTGGTCCGCACGATCACGTTGCCGAATTCCGCGGGCGTGGACAATCTGCTTTTGGTGACGATGACCGCATCGAGCTGTTGTCCGGGTGCCGACGGCAATTGCCCGAGTTCCCCGGTCGCCAGCTGGGAATTCTGTGCGCGCACGGCATTGGCCACATCCGCGGGCGAAAGGTTATAGATTTTCAGCTTGTCCATCTTCAGCCACAAGCGCATCGAGTACTCGGTGCCGAACAGCAGTGCCTCGCCCACTCCCGGCACGCGCTGGATGCTGTCAAGCACATTGGCCGTGGTAAAACTGCCCAGCGCGACATCGTTCATGCTCTTGTCCGGCGAGAACAGCGCAACGAACATCACATAATTGCGCGCCGATTTTGTCACCGTGATGCCGAGCCGGCGCACATCATCGGGCAAGCGCGGCTCGGCGCGCTTGACGCGGTTCTGCGCTTCGACCGAGGCCAGGTCAAGGTTCGTGCCTGCCTCAAAAGTCAGCGTGATACTGCCGGTTCCCAGTTCGGACGAGGATTCCATGTACAGCAGGTGCTCAATGCCGTTCATTTCCTGCTCTATCAGCGACACCGCCGATTCTTCAATGACTTGTGCCGATGCACCCGGGTAATTGAGGGAGATCGACAGCGCCGGTGGTGCCACTGACGGGTACTGGGCGACCGGCAGATTTTTCAGTGCCAGCGCACCGCCCAGCAAAATGATGAGCGCGATTACCCAGGCGAAGATCGGGCGGTCGACGAAGAATTTTGCGAACATGGCGGATCCTTACTGTTTGTTGTTTGCGGAAGCCGGGAGGGATTTATCCTCCGTTAGCGGCACCGGCTTGACCACAGAGCCGGGCCGCGCTTTCTGCAAACCGTTCACGATGACCCGTTCACCCCCCTTGAGGCCTGCGGAGATGACGAAATCTTCTCCCGCCATGTCGCCCACTGTTACCGGTACGGGGTTAACCTTATCCTCTGCACCGACCACCATGACATATTGACCCTGTGGTCCGATTTGCACCGCGCGCTGCGGGACTCGCATGACATTCACCGCCAAAGCCTGGGGAAAACGGATACGCACAAACATGCCGGGCAACAGATTGCGCCTGGGATTGGGAAATTCGGCACGCAGTGACACCGAACCTGTACCGGGATCAACTGCCATGTCGGTAAAAAAGATCTTGCCGGGATGCGGATAAACACTGTCGTCTTCCTGCAATAATTCCACCTTGGCCGATTCCGCGCGTTTCAGTGTTCCGGCCTGGACGGCCTGTTGCAGGCGCAGCAAATCGGCTCCGGATTCCGTGAAATTAACGTAAATGGGATCCAACTGCTCGATGGTGGCCAATAGCGTGGCTTCACCCTGCCCCACCAATGCGCCCTCGGTCACCAGCGAGCGGCCGATGCGCCCGGAAATCGCGGCAGGAACCGTGGTGTATGCGAGATCTTCCGACGCGCGCGTAGCAGCAGCTTCCGCTTGCTTGGCTTTGGCTTCCGCGAGATCGAATTCCTGCTGACTGACCGCCTTGATTTCAAGTAATGGTTTGTATCGTTCTACATTCTGGCGCGCGATCTCCAGATCGGCCTTGGCCGATGCTGCGGCAGTTTTGTATATACGCGGGTCGATGCGAAACAGGGAATCACCTTCCTGAACGTCGCTGCCTTCTTTAAACAGTTTTTTTTCAACCACCCCCGCCACGCGCGCGCGCACCTGCGCCGTGCGATAGGCCTGGATACGCCCGGGCAAATCCTGGGTCAGTGTCGCTTTACCGGGAACGACGGTGATCACATCCACTTCGGCGGGCGGCATTGCCGAGCCGGATCCCGGACCCGCAGCAGGCTTGTCACTGCAACCGGCCAGCGCGGCCATCATCAGCGCTATAGAAATGATCGATTTGATTGGAGTTGTCATGATGTAGGTCTCTATGTGATTTTGTAATAGCAATTGATTACTCCTGATGCGATAAAATTGCGACTTCATGACTGTTGCTTGAGGTACGGTCATGCGTTGCCTTGGCCGAACGGCTATGCATAGACCTGGCCACAAAAGCCGGAGAAAACCAATACAGTGATCCGCTCATCCCGATTGCTTGGGAATCCAAATCACCCAACCACTGTATCAAACGGTTGTTTGAAAGTAAAACAAGTCACGTCGATTCCCCCAAACTACGCGGGGTTTTTGAGCTTCAATGCAAGTTGGTAGAGCTCGTTACGATTGGCGCCGGAGATCTGTGCGGCAAGCTGCACCGCCTGCTTGAGCGGCAACTCGTTGAGCAATTTCGATAGTATGCTGATTGACTCTGACGACAATCCGGGCTGAGGTATCGCGCCGGAAACCAGTACCACGAACTCGCCGCGCTGCTGGTTGCTGTCGGATTCCAGCCATGTCACAGCATCACTCAGCGCACAGGCATGTATCGTCTCGAACAGCTTGGTGATCTCGCGCGCCAGCACGATCTGCCGTTCCCCGCCCAACACCGCACACAGGTCGGCAACGCACTCAACGATACGGTGCGGTGACTCGTAAAATACCAGAGTACACGGGTAAGCGGCCAACGATTGCAGCGCGGCGCACCGGGCTGCGGATTTGTTAGGCAAAAATCCGTAGAACAAAAAATGCGGATCGTTCAGACCCGCTGCAGACATCGCCGCTATCGCGGCACTTGCCCCGGGGATCGGTATGACACGCAGTCCCGCTGCCCGCACCGCTTGCACCAGCAGCGCGCCGGGATCGCTGACTGCCGGTGTGCCCGCATCGCTGACAAAAGCCACGCTTTGCCCGGCTTGCAGCAATGAGATGACCTTCTCCGCCGCACCGCGCTCGTTATGCTGGTGTACTGCGATCAGCCTGTTTGCGCTAATCCCGTGATGGGTCAGCAAGTGCGCGGTGTTACGTGTATCTTCGGCTGCGATCACGCTTGCGCCAGCCAGCACCTCCAGCGCACGCAGGGTGATGTCACGCAGATTTCCTATCGGCGTGGCAACTACATATAATGCGGGTTCCAACTTTTGCGGATGTTCGCTATGCAACGTGTATTCCTCTTGCTGTTAACCTTGTTCTCACTATACGCTTGCACCGTAACGCATAAGCCGGAAGTTGAGCGACCTGTCGTTCCCGCGACGGGGGTTAAACAGCCGCCGACCGCGCCGCTTGGCATCGAACAGCCCGTGCCGCTGGCCGCGCCCGGCGAAGCCATCGTCACGCCTCCGGTTCTCCCGACCATAACGCCCTTCGCGCATATCGCGCTATTGCTACCGTTGCAATCCCCGGTCTTCGGTCCTGCAGCGGATGCGGTGCAACAGGGATTCATGGCGGCGATCAATCCCAAAAGCCTGATCTTGCCAGTTCGCGTATACAGCGACTTCGAAGAAGGCAACGGTGTCGTCACTGCCTACCGTCAAGCCATCGCCAACGGCGCACGTGCCGTGGTCGGTCCGCTGACACGCAGCGGCGTAAGCGCACTGGCTGCGGAACACGACATTCCGGTACCGACGCTGGCTTTGAACATCGTGGATGGCCAGCCAGCCGGACAACTGTATTTCTTTGGCATGTCAGTGGAAACTGAAGCCCGTCAGGTCGCGCAACTGGCCAAACAGCAGGGTTTGCACCAGGCCATCATCATCACCACTCACACGCCGCTGTCGCAACGCTTGCAATCCGCATTCGAGGAAGAATGGTCTGATCCGGATCATGGCATATTGCGTGAGGGCGAATTTAACGAAGATCCAACGATGTTCGCTGATATCGCGGACATCACCGACACGATGGTGTTTTTGGCCGTCGATGCGGCAAAGGCACGGCTGATACGCCCATACCTGCCGAACAAGCTGCCGGTATACGCTACCTCGCAAATCTTTGTCGGTAACGACAACACGCTGACTAATTTCGATTTGAACGGCATCCGTTTTGTCGATATGCCCTGGTTGCTGCAGCCCGATCATCCCGCCGTGATGGTGTATCCGCGGGCCGACCCGCCTCTTCCAACAGACCGTGAACGGCTATATGCACTAGGCATAGATTCATTCCGTCTCATACAGCTGCTGCTTGCCGGGAAATTGAACTCCCTGCCCCTCGACGGCGTGAGCGGACAGATCCTGCTCAGCGGACACAACTTCCAGCGTCTCGCCACTCAGGCGATATTCGCCCAGGGGCGCGCGCAACCGTCCGATGCACCGGTCATGCCGATCACGCAGATGTTCCCCGAACAGGGCAACACCACGCCATGACAATGTCGGGTACCCAGGCGGAAAGCCTGGCTGCGCACTATTTGCTGCAACAGGGTCTGATCCTGGTCGTGCAGAACTATCGCAGCCGGTTCGGTGAGATCGATCTGATCATGCAGGATGGGACTACCCTGGTATTCGTCGAAGTGCGCTTGCGCAGCAACTCCGATTTTGGCGGGGCGGCTGCCAGTATCGACACGCGTAAACAACAACGCATCATCCATACCGCGCAACAATACCTCGCCACCCTGGTACGCACACCGCCATGCCGCTTCGATGCCGTACTGCTGGGCGGCGATCAGGGAGAAAATATGCAGTGGCTCAAGAATGCGTTCGATGCATGATTCGGTTAATATCCGTGATCATGCCGGCGGCAGGCGTTGCAGATAAGCCGCTCCAGCGACTTCAAGGGCTGGCCCGCAACAAGAACCATGAAAGGTACTACCTGGAGTACAGCATGGTTGGCTTAGCTGAATATATCGATATATAGAGGTCTTAACATGGACATCAACAAACGCATCATCAAGCATTTCAAGGACAGCGCCGAGATCAAGCTGAAGGTCAAGGACGGACTGGCAAAACCCATCGCCGACAGCGCGCAAATCTTTTTCGACTGCGTCACCAACGACGGCAAGATCATGTGCTGCGGAAATGGCGGCTCGGCAGCCGATGCGCAGCATTTCGCCGCAGAGCTGCTGAATCGCTTCGAAAAAGAGCGCCCGGGACTGGCATGTATCGCATTGACCACTGACAGTTCGGTGCTAACCTCGATCGCCAACGATTACGACTACAACCAGATTTTTTCCAAACAGGTTCGTGCGCTGGGCTTGCCCGGCGACAGTCTGCTGGCGATTTCCACCAGTGGCAATTCGCCCAATGTGGTGGCCGCCATCAAGGCCGCCCATGAACGCGATATGCGGGTGATCGCGCTGACCGGACGGGATGGCGGTGAAATGGCACGCTCGTTGCGCAGCGGGGATGTGTTGATATGCGTGGATGCGCAGAGTACTGCACGCATCCAGGAAGTTCATTTGCTGACTTTGCACTGCCTGTGCGACATCATTGATTTCCTGCTGCTGGGGGAATGACCGTGTCACTTCCCCGATTGTTTGAATAGTTAGCCGGATGTACCGCGCACCCGTATACGAAAGCAAGATTTGCACGCCGGCAGAATTGGCCGCACGGGCTGCCGCATTGCCGCACCCGTTGGTATTTACCAACGGATGTTTTGACGTGCTGCATCGCGGCCACGTGACTTACCTTGCGCAGGCACGCGCACTCGGCACAGCGCTGATCGTCGGCGTGAACAGCGATGCCTCGGTTAAGCGGCAAGGCAAGGGCGATGACCGTCCGATCAATTCCGAACAGGACCGTATGATGGTGCTTGCCGCGCTGGAATCGGTCAGCCTGGTGGTGAAGTTCGACGAAGACACACCGCTGAACCTGATCCTCGCCTGTCGCCCCGAGGTGTTGGCAAAGGGCGGTGACTGGAAGGTCGAAAACATCGTCGGCGCAAGCGAGGTGCAAAGCTGGGGAGGGAAAGTACACAGCATCCCGTTTTTGCACGAACGTTCAACCACTGCCTTGTTAAAAAAGATCCGTTCCCTATAGACCATGATAGAACAACCCACTGAGATCAAACTGCACCAGCAATCCCGCGAGCTCGAGCTCGCCTTTGCCGATGGTTGCAACTATCGCCTGTCTTACGAATATTTGCGCGTGCAGTCTCCTTCTGCAGAGGTACGCGGACACGGCCCGGGGCAGGAAGTGCTGCAAGTCAGCAAACAAGACGTGAAAGTACTCGGCGTGGAACCGGTCGGCAGCTATGCCATGCAGATCACCTTTGACGACGGCCACGACAGCGGTCTGTATTCCTGGGAATACCTGCGGCATCTGGGCGACAGACGCGATGAACTTTGGCAGGCCTATCTGCAAAAACTGGAAGATGCCGGTGCAAGCCGTAAGCCTACCGTCAATCAGACTTCCGCCTCAACCCCTAAGGGCTGCGGTCATTAGACAACGGAGTATCCACCATGAGTAAAACCACCCACTTCGGTTTTGAAACGGTAGATGAAACCGAGAAGGCCAAGCGCGTCGCGGGCGTGTTCACCTCGGTCGCCGGCAAATACGACGTGATGAACGACCTGATGTCGGCCGGACTGCACCGCATCTGGAAACGTTATGCGGTCAGCCTCAGCAGTGTGCGCAAGGGACAGCGCGTGCTGGACGTGGCGGGCGGCTCGGCGGATCTTTCAAGGCTATTTCTCAAGGAAGTCGGCGAAACAGGCCAAGTCGTGCTCACCGACATCAACAATGCCATGTTGCGCGTCGGCCGCGACCGCCTGCTGGACGAGGGCATCGCCACGCCGACCACGCAATGCGACGCCGAACACCTGCCCTTCCCCGATAATTATTTCGACTGTGTCAGCATCGCCTTCGGCCTGCGCAACGTCACGCACAAGGATGCCGCGCTGCACGAGATGTATCGCGTGCTCAAACCGGGCGGCCGCGTCATCGTGCTGGAATTCTCCAGGGTCGCCAAGCCGCTGGAAAAGGCCTACGACTTCTATTCCTTCAAGCTGCTGCCCAAAATGGGACAACTCATCGCGGGCGACGCGGACAGTTACCGCTATCTCGCCGAATCCATCCGCATGCATCCGGGGCAAGAAGAACTCAAACAGATGATGGTCGATGCAGGGCTGGGGCGCGTCGAATACTTCAATTTGACGGGCGGCGTGGTGGCGGTGCATCGGGGGTATAAGCTGTAGCAACGCTCTCGCCCATCAACTAAATATCCCGCCACAAAAGAATCGATGAGCAATAGCTGGTTAAAGGAATGGTCCGATAAGAAAGTTGAACTCGCATTACGCCTGAATGCAGGTGAATGTGGGGGTTCATATGCTGAAGCGGTAATTATTCTTTGTAGCGTATTGAGTGGCATCGCCGCAGATGTTTGGCCAGGGCGAAATCAAGATAGAAAACGCTTCGTTGAACTCCTGATTAAATATACTGCGGCATCTTTCGATTGTCAGAAAGTCAGCGTCCCCCTCCTTGTCGGTGCGATTCGAAATTGTGGATATATTCCGTTATCCAACCAAATCAAAAGTGACTTGATGCCTTTTGGAGAAACACGAGTTATAACAAGTAGCGATGTTGACAAAACTATTGATGAACTTAGGGTGGCTTATCCGGAAATTGATACAGCGACATTAAAGAAAAATTCTTATTCATGTGTCCTGTATGAGGAAATTCGCTCTGGTTATGTACATGAATATAAACCTGGGGAACGCTCTGATTCATGGGCTATGACCCGACAGGATAGCTCCATCAGTTACATCAATAGGATTGATAAACCAGACCGGCTTATTTACTTCAATGTATCGTGGCTTGTCAGTCTTGTCAGAGAAGTTGTAGACACCTTGTCTAAAACTGACCCATTGCCAACATTCAATGCTTATAGCTTGTGGTGGTTGGACAGTTGAAACACAAATACCCCTTGCTAATCAAATCCAGGGAAACTCCATGAGCGGTTTACCCAAATGCCCGAAATGCAATTCCGAATTCACCTACGCGGACGGCAACATTTTCATCTGCCCGGAATGTGCACATGAGTGGAGCGCAACCGCAGCAGCAGAAAGTGCAGACGAGAAGCGCGTGGTAAAAGATGCCTCCGGCAACGTGCTGAACGATGGCGACAGCGTCACAGTGATCAAGGACCTGAAGATCAAGGGTTCGTCGTCGGTGGTGAAGGTGGGCACCAAAGTGAAGAACATCTGCCTGGTCGAGGGCGACCACGACATCGACTGCAAAATCGACGGCATCGGCGCGATGTCACTGAAGTCGGAGTTTGTCAGGAAAGCCTAGAACACGGACGAATTTTGGCACGTAAATGATTTCAGCCGAACAGGCTACAGGCCCCGCTTTCAGCCTGCCCCCTTGCATCCCTCACCCACTTCAGCGATGATGCGTACCATGTTTGTAATGCAGGTATTCAATAAAAACCACAGCCGTGCCGGCGCTTCGCGAAGCGGGGCGCCTAACCGATTCCGGTGTTCGCATGCAGCGATAATTACAAGCAATTTCATTTTCTGTTCTGTTTTAGACGCCTCTAACAATCCCTTATGTCACAAAGCGTAGAAAAACTTGCGGTCCTGTTTGCCGATATTTGCGGCAGCACGTCGCTCTATGAAAACCTGGGCGACGACTTGGCGCGCAAATTGGTGTTCCAGTGCATCAACACGATGAGCGACAAGATCCTTGCCTTCGGTGGTACGCTGATCAAAACCATAGGCGACGAGGTCATGGCCACTTTCCCGGATGCCGAAGCAGCCTTTCATGCGGCTTGCTCAATGCGGTCGGCGGTGGAACACATCCGGCCGCTGGACGGACTTCCCACGCATATACGCATCGGCTTCAATTTCGGCGAAGTCATCAAAGAGTCCAATGATGTGTTCGGCAATACGGTCAACGTCGCATCGCGCGTCGCGGCGATCACGAGGGCCGGCCAGATCATGGCGACCCAGGCGGTATTCGATGCCTTGCCCGTCGATTTGCAGAACAGAATGCGTCCTATCCTGCGCGCTGAATTCAAGGGTAAACAGGATCGGCTCGATATCTACCAGATCGTTATCGAGCAGCAAGATACCATGAGCACCCGCATCGGCATGCCAGCATACCGCAAGACTCCGGACAATATCGATGAGCTGGTATTGCGTTATCGTGACAGTACGATCAAGGTCAACAAGGAAAGCAGAAGCGTGATATTGGGTCGGGATGAGACTTGTGACCTGGTCGTCCATAATGACCTGGCTTCGCGCCTGCATATACACATTGAATTGCGTTTCGGAAAATTCATCATCATCGATCAAAGCACTAACGGAACCTATATTCGTTTCAGTGACGGCAAAGTGGCGCACATCACCCGCGAGGAATTATTTCTGCAAGGCAATGGCACTATCAGCCTGGGTGAGTCGTTTGCCGAAAACTCGTCCGATGTGGTCGAATTTTCAATCCTGTCTGCCAATGCCATACAACGGCAATTCTCCTAGCATCAAATCTTTTCCAGCTAAGCCGGACCGGGCACTTAATGTATCCAGGTATGGATGATTGCCTGTTTGGCAAAATGCGATATGCACGCCCATAGCCTGAATACGATTGTGTCCCCGACATCTTACGACCCGCCTCCCGACAGCGGCCTTGATTTGCGCTACTGTGACGAATCGCTACTGGTAGTAAACAAACCTGCCGGCCTACTTTCGGTTCCGGGACGCGGCGCGGATAAAAATGACAGCCTGTTGACCCGTATACATCAGGAATTTCCGGAAGCACTGTGTGTGCATCGGCTGGATATGAGCACTTCCGGCCTGCTGGTTTTTGCCCGGGATGCTGATATGCATCAACGGCTTTCCCGTTTGTTCCGCGAGCGCGGGGTGAAAAAATTCTATATCGCGATCGTATCCGGACGAGTTGAGGACGCCACTGGAGAGATTGATCTTCCGTTGGGCGCAGACTGGCCGAATCGCCCGCGGCAAAAGGTGGATATCTCCGTCGGAAAACCCTCGCTCACACGATTCCGCCTGCTTGAATATATAAAGCGTCCTATCGGCACTGCGCCACATCAAGCTCTGACTGACAGCCGCCTGGAACTGGAACCGGTAACCGGGCGTACTCACCAGTTGCGGGTACATATGGCATCCATCAGGCATCCGATTCTTGGCGATGCGTTGTACGGGGACGATACAGATGTTGGAACGGAACGACTGTTACTGCACGCCAGCGGGCTGAATTTCGTCCATCCATCCCTCAATGAGACGCTGTCGCTGATCTGCGAACCGCCGTTTTGACAAGGTTCGAATGGCGTGGTTATTGTCGTCAGTGGAGGTATGGAGATGCCCAGGAAATCCTTTCCTTTGTCCAAAGTCTATCGCCTGCTCGACCCGGGACCGGTAGTATTGGACACGACCGCCGGCAAGCGCCGCCCAAACATCATGACTATGTCGTGGCACACCATGCCCGAATTCGAGCCGCCACTCTTGGGATGCGTGATCAGCAACCGCAGCTATTCGTTCAACTTGTTGACGGCCAGCAAGAAGTGCGTGGCATACCGACAACGGCACTTGCAAGAATAGTGGCGGGTTGCGGAAATAGCTCCTGTTGCAGGATCGATAAATTCAGGCTCACTTCGATGCCAGCCTCCCGCGTCCAGGCGCCGCTCATCGCAGATTGTTATGCAAACCTGGTGCACGGTTGCCTATATGAAGATGGCTCCCGAATTCAACTTGTGTGTTCTTGAAGCGATAAGCCGCGAGCTAAAGCATCCACGGACGAAACATCACCATGGCAAAGGCGTATTTTCGATCGACGGTGAGTCCATCCTGCTACCGCCCAAAATAAAGTGATACGACTGTAAATTAGCACAGCATGGCCATACTTTTTGGTCTGAGCTGAAATACAGGTGCGCCGTAGCTTCAATTGCCGGTGGTATACTTCTATCTGTTTTGCTTTACCCACCGATGTGATATCCATGAACCGATTACAGATGCTGATGATACTGAACCGGCATGCCGCTTTGCTTTGATCCAGCATGCTCGCCCGTCCTTCCGTCATGGCATTGAATCACCTGCTCAGGCAAAACAGCTGGGCCCTGCCCAGACTCGCTCGTTTCGCGGGCAAATCGGCCAGGTTTGATATCGCGCCGTTTTCTTTTGCCTGCACCATCCTGGAAGACGGCACGCTGCGCAGTGCAGATATTGCATCCGCTACCGATGTCTGCTGTGTCATCGCTCCCTCCCTGTTGCCCCGGCTGGCTGTGCATGACGAGCAGTCCCATGCCGAGATACGCAGCGAAGGAGATGCGGGGCTGCTTGCAGAAATTTTCTTTCTGTCGCGTAACCTGCGATGGGATGCTGCGGAAGACCTGAGTGCCTTCACCGGTGACATGGTTGCAGAACGCGTTGTACATACCTTGCATAGCACGCAACAACAGTTGCGTGATGCTGCGGCCAGTCTCACGCAAGCTGCCGCGGAATACCTGACCGAGGAGCGCCCGCTGCTTGCCAAACCTCGGCAGGTTTCCGCTTTCATGCAACAGGTAGATGCGTTACGCGATGATGCAGCGCGGCTGCAACAGCGTATCGACCGATTATCTTCCGGCAACAAGAACTGAGCATGCGCATCTTCCGCCTGATCAAAATCATCGTTGTTGCGCTGCGTTTCGGACTGGATGAGTTTCTGTTGGCGCATGAACGGGTACGCTGGTTGCGCTTGCCGCTGAACGTGATGCTGTTTCTGCGCAACACCAAAAAGCCTCGCGCGGTACGGTTGCGATTGGCGTTGGAAGCGCTCGGGCCGATCTTCGTCAAATTCGGGCAGATGCTGTCCACGCGCCGCGATCTGATGCCCGCCGACCTTGCCGACGAACTTGCCAAGTTGCAAGACCGGGTTCCTCCATTCCCGTCCGAACAGGCTGTCGCGCTACTGGAAAGAGCCTATCGCAAACCCCTGCTGGCGGTGTTTAAAAGTTTTGAATCTACCCCCGTCGCCAGCGCTTCAGTGGCACAGGTTCATTTTGCGGAACTGCCGGACGGGCGGGCGGTAGCGGTCAAGGTCTTGCGCCCCGGCATCACCGCAGTCATCGCGCACGATGTTGCACTGATGAAAGTGGCGGCCGAGCTGATCGAATGGCTATGGGCCGACGGACGCCGTCTCAAACCCCGCGAAGTGATCATCGAATTTGAAACGCATCTCGAGGACGAACTGGACCTGATGCGCGAGGCAGCCAACGCCAGCCTGCTCAGGCGCAATTTTGCCCATTCGACACTGTTGCTGGTTCCCGAAATCTACTGGGAATATTGCAGCACCGAAATCATGGTGATGGAGCGCATGTATGGCACGCCCGTTAGCCAGGTCGAAGAGCTGCGCAACGCCGGGGTGGATATCGCCAAACTGGCCAGAAACGGCGTGGAGATCTTTTACACCCAGGTGTTCCGCGACGGTTTTTTTCACGCGGATATGCATCCCGGCAATGTTCAGGTCACCGCGAACGGTCAGTATATCGCGCTGGATTTCGGCATCATGGGCACGCTTACCGACACCGACAAACATTATCTGGCGCAGAACTTCATCGCGTTTTTCCGCCGCGATTACAAGCGCGTTGCCGAAGTGCATATCGAATCGGGCTGGGCGCCTATCGATACCCGTGTGGATGAGCTGGAAACAGCGATACGCGCTGTATGTGAACCGATCTTCGACAAACCGTTACGTGAGGTTTCATTCGGCCGTGTGTTATTGCGCCTGTTCCAGACCTCGCGCCGCTTTGGTATCCAGGTCCAACCTCAATTGGTATTGCTGCAAAAGACGCTACTCAATATTGAAGGATTGGGTTTGCAGCTCGATCCGGAGCTGGACCTGTGGAAGACCGCCAAGCCGTGGCTGGAACGCTGGATGAGCGAGCAGATCGGCTGGCGCGGTTTTGTCAAGGCACTGCGTGTTGAAGCGCCCAATTACGCCAGCCTGTTACCGCAACTGCCGCGTCTGCTGCACCGATTTCTGGCCGCTCAAAACACGAACAGCAACGATGAATTATTGGACAAAATACTGAAACAACAAAGCCTGCATAACGTTTTGTTGACATTGCTCATTCTGATGGTTTTTGGCCTGACCTTATTCGGGGTTCACTTTTACGGCATAGGCTGAAGTCTATTGCTGCTATCGGAAAAATACGCTAGAGTCTTTTCCAACGAATACACTAGGGTATTAAACGGGCACTGAAATTCTCTCAACTGTTAAAGGAAATCCAAATCATGAAGAATCCACTGGACACATTGTGGGGAACGGTAATCTCAGGCGTCATTTTGACCATCGCGTTGTATAGCCTTGCACTCGGACTTATCAAATAACTACAACATTTGCACGTTTCTGATGTTAACGTTTTAAGGAGATTAAATATGGACTACGTACCGGCAATGATGCGCTGGCTGCATCTGATGGCAGGCGTGATGTGGATAGGGCTGCTGTATTACTTCAACTTTGTCCAGGTCGCCGCTCTCAAGGCGGCTGCCGCGGACAGCACGGCAGCCGGTATCACCAAACATGTCGCACCGCGAGCGCTGTTCTACTTTCGCTGGTCTGCCTTGGTGACCTGGCTTGCCGGAGCGGCTTTGCTCGGTTCCTCATTTCCCGCCGCTTTTGCCTTGCAACCCGGCCACGTGCCTATCGGTATCGGTGCCTGGCTGGGAACGATCATGTTACTCAATGTCTGGGGCCTGATCTGGCCGAACCAGAAAAAGGTACTCGGCATGAAACCTGCAAGCGACGAACAGAAGAACAAGGCTCGTCGCATTGCATTCCTTGCTTCGCGCACCAATACCATGCTTTCGATCCCGTTGCTCTTTTTCATGGCAGCCGGCGCACATTCGGCGATTTACGGATTGTGAGAGTTGGTACTACAGCTTGATCATAAAACAAACCCGCCTTGAGGCGGGTTTGTTTTATCGTAGAGGGTAATTAATCTGAGTGTTTCGCTGTGAAAGAGTGAGTATCGCAGATCATTATTCGTCCAATGGCACCAGGCGATTATTCCACGGTCACCGACTTCGCAAGGTTTCTGGGCTTATCCACATCAGTGCCTTTTTGTAGCGCAACGTAATAGGCCAACAACTGCAAAGGTATGGTGTGCAGGATAGGACTCAGATATCCGGCGTGCTCCGGCATTTGCATGATGTGAATACCGTCCGCCTCGCGGATATGCGTATTTGCGTCGGCAAATACATATAGCTCCCCGCCGCGTGCACGTACTTCCTGCAGGTTGGACTTGAGCTTTTCCAGCAGCGCATCGTTCGGCGCAACCGAGATCACCGGCATGTCCTTGTCCACCAGAGCCAGTGGGCCGTGTTTTAATTCACCGGCCGGATAGGCTTCTGCGTGGATATAGGATATCTCCTTGAGCTTGAGCGCCCCTTCCAGCGCGATCGGATAATGCAGGCCGCGACCCAGGAACAGTGCGTGATGCTTGTTGGCAAATTGCTCGGCGAGCTTGGCTATCTGGGGTTCCAGATCAAGCACTTTTTGCACCGCACTGGGCAGATGGCGCAAATCGTGCAGATGCTTTTGCTCCTGCTCGGCGGACAGTCGCTTGCGTTGTTTGGCGAGCACCAGCGTCAACAGGAATAACGCGGCAAGTTGCGTGGTGAATGCCTTGGTCGATGCGACGCCGATCTCGGGTCCCGCGCGTGTCAACATGCGCAGCTTGCAAAGCCGCACCAGGGCGCTCTCCGCCACATTGCAGATCGCGAGCGTATGGATGTGGCCGTGCGCCTTGGCATGGTTGAGCGCGGCCTGGGTATCCGCGGTCTCTCCGGACTGTGAAATGACCACCACCAGGGTGTTCGGGTTGGAGACACTGACGCGATAGCGATACTCGCTGGCGACTTCCACAGTACAGCGCATGCTGGTGATCTCTTCCAGCCAATAGCGCGCCACCAATCCGGCGTGATAGCTGGTTCCGCATGCCAGGATCAGAATGCTGTCGATCGAGGCAAACACCTCTGCAGCTTCTGCGCCGAAGATGCCCGGCACCAGTGATTGACTGTTGCAAACCGATTCGAGCGTATCCGCCAAAGCTTGAGGCTGTTCATGGATCTCCTTCTGCATATAGTGGCGATACTCTCCCAGCTGCACACTCTCGTTGCTCATTTCGCTGAGCTGCACTGTGCGTTCAACGCGTGAACCGCGCAAATCATATATCTGGTAGCCGTGCTGGGACACTTCAACCACATCGCCTTCTTCGAGATAAACGACCTTGCGCGTCACCGGCAACAGCGCGGACACATCGGACGCGATGAAATGTTCCTCTATGCCGACGCCCAACAGCAATGGACTGCCGCGCCGCGCGCAGATGAGCTGATCGGGAATGTCCGCTGCGATCACGCCGATGGCGTAAGCGCCCACCAATTCGGCAAGCGATGCCTGCGTTGCCGCCAGCAGGGAATTACCGCGGGCGTAGTGGCTGTGGATCAGGTGCGCGATGACTTCGGTGTCGGTGTCGGAAGTAAACTCGTAGCCTTCCGCGGCCAACCGGGTGCGCAATGACTCGTAGTTTTCGATGATGCCGTTGTGCACCACCGCGATGTGATCTTTGCTGGTATGCGGGTGCGCGTTGCGCTCGCTGGGTACACCGTGGGTCGCCCATCGGGTATGGGCGATACCGGTCAAGCCGTGGGTGGCCGCACTTTTTTCGCTGAGGTCAGCGACCCGTCCGATACTGCGCACACGCTCCAGATGTCCTTCATGCACCACAACCAGGCCGGCAGAGTCATAGCCCCGGTATTCCAGACGCTGCAAACCCTCCAGCAAAATCGGCACGACATTGCGCTGCGCCACGGCTCCCACGATTCCGCACATGCTATTTATTCCCTTTGATAGGACGCGTCCAGCCGGCGACCGTCACCTGATTGGCCCGCGACAAGGTAAGCTCACCCGCCGGCGCATCTTTTGTGATCGTCGAGCCCGCCCCAATTGTCGCACCCCTGCCAACCGTCACCGGTGCGATCAGTTGTGTGTCAGAGCCGATGAAAACATCGTCTTCGATGATGGTGCGGTACTTGTTTGCGCCATCATAGTTGCATGTGATCGTACCGGCGCCGATATTCACCCGGCTTCCTACCGTGCTGTCGCCGATGTAGCTGAGATGATTGGCCTTGCTGTTCGATGCGATCTCACTATTCTTGATCTCGACGAAGTTGCCTATGTGCACACCATCGTGAAGCTTGGTTCCCGGTCTCAGTCGCGCATAGGGACCGATGTGACAGTCAGTGCCTACTTCACTGCCATCGATGTGACTGTATGGTGCGACTTCCGTGCCGAGGGCAATGCTGGAATTTCTGATCACGCTGTATGCACCCACCCGAACATTGTCGCCCAAGCGCACTTCGCCTTCGAAGATGCAGCCGACATCGATCTTTACATCGCGCCCGCAACTTAACTTGCCACGCACATCAATGCGCGACGCATCGGCTAGCGTCACACCATGGACCAGCAAGCGCGAAGCCTCGACCAGTTGCCAGGTTCGCTCCAGCACCATCAATTGCGACTTGCTGTTGACCCCCTGTATTTCCCACTCGTGGGCTGGCTGTACCGTATGCACCGCAACCCCTTGCTGCACAGCCATGCCGACAATATCGGTAAGGTAGTACTCGCCTTGCGCGTTGTTGTTCTGCAATTTCGCCAACCAGGCTCGCATCAAGTGCGTCGGCGCGAGCAGGATGCCGCTATTCACTTCCCTGATATCGCGCTGCTCCGGGGAGGCATCCTTTTCCTCGATGATGCTGAGCACCTCGCCCAGTGCATTGCGCACGATACGGCCATAACCGGTCGGATTGGGCAGGTTCACGGTCAGCAGCACCAGATCGCCTCCCGATTGTTGCATCTGGTGCAGCGTACTGGGCTGGATCAGCGGAACATCGCCATACAATATCAGCGTGCTGCCTGCGTCGCCCAGGTGCGGCATCGCCTGCTGTAAGGCATGGCCCGTGCCAAGCTGCGGTTCCTGAATGACAAACTTGGCCGGATATTGTTGCATCGCCCTGGGTACCGCCTCGCCGCCATGCCCGTAAACCACGCAGATATTCTGCGGTTTAAGTCCAGCGGCACAATCCAGCACATGCTGCACCAGCGGCTTGCCAGCCAGCGTGTGCAGCACTTTTGGCTGGTCAGAGTACATGCGCGTACCTTTTCCGGCAGCAAGAATAACGATATTTAGCGGACTCATGTTCGGGCTTTCTGAAGATTCCGAAGTATAAACAAAAGTGATTGATTTAAGGAGAAGTTCTGCAAAGCGTCATACGATCCGTATGCCGCCGGAATGCCATCGCGTTTGTCAGAGATTTGTTTTAATTGAACGGTGGCAGTGCAGACATCTTTGCGTTCTTGAATTTAACAAGGATAGGGCGTCTAATTTGGTAACGTGCAGGTACTAAACACCGCATTTCAGCAATATCCGGGTGGAGCGCGAGGATATAGGTATGAACTTATTACAGTAAATGGCAGGGAGCGATTCATATGACAACGATACAGCAATCTTGCCACCTTGATGTTTTTATCCAGCGGGATATAAATGACGTATACGCTTTCGCCAGCGTACCGGAAAATTTTCCGCTCTGGGCGTCGGGACTGGGTAAATCGCTAAGGAAAGCAAATGACGGATGGGTTGCCGAAACGGATGTAGGCCCGGCGAATGTCAGATTTTCAAAACTAAATGGATTCGGTGTTCTGGATCACTGGGTAAGTCCAAAACTCGGGCTGCCGTTTTATATACCGATGCGCGTCATTTCGGTCGGTTCCGGCTGTTTGCTGATCTTTACGCTGTTGCGATTGTCCGGCGTCTCTGACGAAAAATTTGCTTCCGACACGGAATGGGTGATGCGCGACCTGATTTCGTTGAAGACTTTGCTTGAAGCGACGTGATCCTTGTTTCCTCATTTGGCGGGAATATCAAATCTTTCTTGATATTTCACCTGGTTCACTGCACGATGCAGATATGAAAACTCCTGCGCCATAGCGCGATGAACATGACATTCATTCGCGGAATCCTCGACCGCATCATACTGGTGATAGGCATTGTCGCGGCTGGTTGCATCCCGAGCTTCATCGCCCAGTATCGACAACGTGTCGGCGGTCGGCTGGATCAGGTGCTGCAGGATATATCACCGTTCCAGGAGATCGCCAACCAATTCCATCATGGCAGCTTGCAAACGCTGATCAATTACCACTTGGCCAGCCAGGATCCGACTTTTCACGATGAGGGTTCAGCGTTGCAGGCCATGGTCAATTCGGCAGAACAATTAAGGCTGGCACTGCAAGCGCTCAACACGGATTTGTTCCACCAGCTGCTCTATATGCTGGGCAAGTCGGATCCGCTGATTGCCCGCGCAACCTGGGAAATATTTTCGCCTGCTTTCAATTTGTCCCCTGAGAGCATCGTATTTGCCACAGTTGCCGGAATCACCTTGTGGCTGGCATTTCTTGCGGTATGGATGTCGATCGCCAAGTTGGCAAGGGTACTGCTCGCGAAATAGGATTTCAATAACAACGAAGTATCCCGACTTGCGTTTGGAATCGCAGAAATTGTCGCTTCCACACTTCGATCAGGAGTGGTGTTTGAAGGGGCTCCTTTGGCTCAGCTCGTCCACATATTCGGATATCGCACTGGTTTCTTCTTTCAAATGTTCTTCCACGGCACGCGAGAACTGCGGGTGTGCCAACCAATGAGCCGATCGGGTGGTCACCGGAAGGAAGCCGCGTGCCAACTTGTGCTCGCCCTGGGCGCCGCCTTCAAATGTTGTTATTTTTTGCGCGATACAAAACTCGATAGCCTGATAGTAACAAGCCTCGAAATGCAGCCCGGGGTGAAATTCGAACGCGCCCCATGAACGCCCGTACAACACGTCTCTGGTCACGATGTTCAGCGCACTTGCGATCATCCGACCTTCGCGCATTGCGATCACCAGCAGGGTATTTTTCGGTAGCGCGGTGCCGATGCGCAGGAAAAAATCATCGTTCAGCGCGGGAGGGGAATGGTGCTGCTGCCGGGTATGCGCATAGCACGAAGCGAAGAACGTCCATTGTTTTGGACTGGCTTGTTCCCCGGTAATGCAGAGAAATTGTATTCCCGCTGCTTCTACCCTGCGCCGTTCCTGCCTGATACGCTTGCGCTTGTCGCGACTCAGCGCGGCCAGAAAGTCTTCAAAATCACGATAGCCGGGATTGTGCCAATGGAATTGCACATCGTGACGCAACATCATGCCTTGCTCCTGCGCTACCCGCGTATCTGCTTCGTCAAGAAACAAACAATGCAGAGAGGACACAGCCGACTCTCCAGCAAGTTGGAGTGCCGATTCGAGAAGCAAGGTGCGCAATTGTTCAGCTTCTGGACCCGGCACCACCAGCAAACGCGCACCTGTGACTGGGGAGAATGGCACGGTACATACCAGCTTGGGGTAGTAACGCAATCCGTGTCGTTGATATGCATCTGCCCATGCCCAATCGAACACATGTTCGCCATACGAATTCATCTTCAGATATAGCGGCATTGCGCCCAGCAACATCTCGTCCCGCCACAGCGTCAGGAATTTCGCCTGCCAGCCGAACTGCATCGTCGCACAACCGCTAGCCTGTAACGCATACAGGTAAGCATGGGACAGAAACGGATCATCACCGGCCAGCTGATTCCAGGTTGCTGCGGGGATATCCGCGAGGTTTTCAATAATCTTCAGCAGGGGTGTACTCATGCGTTCATTTTAACTGCTCACCGGATCTTCATTGATCTGGAATTTACCTGGCACGAACCCATTTGCACTTCCTTGCCCAGGGCTTTCTCGGAGAACAATCTGGTCAGGTCGATCGGTACCGGAAACACGACGGCCGTATTATTGTTAGCACCGATCACCGTCAGCGTTTCCAGATAACGGGGCTGTATGGCCTGCGGTTCCTGTGCCAACATCTGGGCAGCCTGCAACAATTTTTCCGATGCCTGCAGTTCGCCCTCGGCGTGGATCACCTTGGCACGCCGTTCCCGCTCCGCTTCAGCTTGACGGGCGATGGCACGCACCATGGTCTCGTCGATATCCACATGCTTGATCTCCACATTGGTGACCTTGATTCTCCAGGTATCTGTCTGGGTATCGAGCGCCTTCTGGATGTCGATGTTGAGCCGCTCGCGCTCTGCGAGCATGTCGTCCAGTTCGTGCTTGCCAAGAACCGAATGCAGCGTTGTCTGCGCCAGCTGGCTGGTCGCATTAAGGTAATCTTCCACCCGGATGCTCGCCTTTTGCTCATCGA
The DNA here is from genome assembly GCA_038203435.1 of Burkholderiales bacterium. Lineage (GTDB taxonomy): Bacteria > Pseudomonadota > Gammaproteobacteria > Burkholderiales > Gallionellaceae > Gallionella. The sequence continues at coordinate 37,304 of JBBRDZ010000001.1, read as the reverse complement.
CCACGCGGAAATCGATCACTGCGTTCAACTTGACCTAAACGTTGTCCCGCGCGATCACAGCCTGGCTGGGCACGTCCATCACCACCGTGCGCAGGCCAACCTTGACCATCTGCTGGATGCCGGGAATGATCAGTATCGCCCCGGTCTTTTTACCTCTCAAAACCACCCGAGCGTGAACACCACACCGCGATTGTACTCGCGCAAAATGCGTATGCTGGAAAAAGCCAGCAACACGAGCACCAGAACTGAAATTGAAGACCATATCATTCTCCTTATCGTTTATTGTCAGAAATTATTCCTGGCCGGTGTCCGACTCCACATCGAAGATCAGCCCGTCCATGCGCGCGACCCTGACCTTTTGTCCACGGACCAACAGCTGCTTGCTCCTGATGCGCCAGGTTTCGCCATGCACCCGCGCTCAGCCGCCCTTGCCATCGAAATCTTCCACCACTTCGCCGCCGCTGCCAATCAATTCATCTCTGTCGGTCACCACGGGCCGTCGTTGTACTTTCATCGCCATATCGGCCACGCAGAAGATGAACAGGGCGCTGGTAAACGCGCCTGACACCACGACTCACCAGAGAATGCCGTAATCCAAAGCATCTGGAACGCGAGCAGCAGCGGGATCGCACCGACCACGCCGGGCAATACAAAGCCGGGATTGGAAAATTCAAAGAACAACCCAAAGATGCCGGCCAGCATAAGTAGATAGGCGATGCTCGGATCGGCGATCACGACCAGCAGACGACTGCGCCAATCCGGCTCCAGAACAGCTATGCGCGCCCCGGTTAATTCCGAGGCACGATCCCGTCCCAGCACATTCACTTTGCGCCCGTCGAGTTGCCGGAGCAGATCAGGAACATCCTGCGCGATCAAATCGATGATCTTGAGCTTCAAGGCCTCTTCTGCGTTCAGGCTCTTTGCTTGGCGCACACCGCCTGCTCCGCCCAGACAATGTTGTGGCCGCGCATCTGCGCCAGGCTTACCAACAGTTGCTCTACCAAACCTGCTGTTAGCCGGCCCGACAACTTTTTTTCTTTTCCGCCTTTCTTCGGCAGAGTTCCAGAATTCGGCTGACCGCCGTCTATGCCGTCAATACCTATTGCTATCGGCGTGGCAGAACCCTGACTGGTGGCCGGTGCCATCGCAGCGACATGGCTGGCGTAGTGGGTAAGGTGCCGGCACTCGCGGTGCGCGCCTTCGGGTACGACGGATACGGCAACGGGAACCGGGGAAGCGATGATCTGTTTGATGATCTTCCGCATCGCCGTATCAAGGCCACCTGGGGTATCCATTTTCAGCACGACCAATTGCGTCTGTTCGTTTGCGGCCGTCTCCAGGCCGCGAACCACATAGTCCAGCGTACCGGGGCTTATCGCACCTTCAACAGTGAGATCCACTATTACGGACGCGCATGCTGTCGTACGGCCCATTCATGAAAATGGAATCAGGCCGACAAGCAAAGCGCGCTATCCAAAATGACTTTTCATAAGCGCAACTATTGGTGTTTTGTTATTATCAGCAAGGCCTTCAAATAACTTCCGCTGGGTCAATTCAGGCTGCAAAGAATGTTTCTGTATTGCAGACTGGCGATTAAATTTTGACCCGGTTTTCGACAGCCTAGTCCATATGAGTACAAAGCCTTACGCCGAATCGAGTGAAATCAATAAAATACCGATACTTGCCGTATTGAAGGATGTCTTCGCCGACCGCAAGCAGGTACTGGAGATCGCCAGCGGCACCGGACAGCACGCCGTGTATTTTGCCCGCGAGCTGTCCCACTTGATCTGGCAGCCCAGCGAATTGCCACATAATCTTGCTGGAATTCAAGATTGGTTGAACGAAGCGGGACTGCCAAACGTATTACCACCCTTGGCAATCGATGTGAATGATGCCAGCTGGCAGATCAAATCTGTTGATGCGATATTCAATGCCAACACTGTGCATATAATCTCGTGGATTGGTGTTGAGCGATTATTCGCGCATATTTCACGTGTGATTGAACCCGGTGGTTATGTGTGTTTCTACGGGCCCTTTAATTACGGTGGAAATTTCACTTCTGAAAGCAATGCCCGGTTTGATGACTGGTTAAAGTCACGCGACCCCGATAGCGGCGTGCGAGATTTTGAAGCGGTTAACATGCTTGCAACAACCCGCGGTCTTGAGTTGCTGCATGATTTTGACATGCCTTCAAATAATCGGATGCTGGTGTGGCGGATGAATGCTAGCGCATTGAATCAGGCTATTAGGTTTATACCAAAGCCGTATTAAGCAAAAAAGCAGCCGAAGCTGCCTTTTAATTTCATCAATCTCTTAAGGGCAATCTTCTACTGCTATTTCCGCAGATGTTTGATAGCTGCCAGCTGCGCTATCGCTTCGGCCAATTCTGCTTGCGCTTGGGCGTAGTCGATGTCGGAAGTGCGGTTTTTCATCGCTTCCTCCGCTTCCTGCTTGGCTTGCAAAGCCCGTACTTCATCCAATTCGCCGCCGCGTATCGCGGTGTCAGCCAGGATGGTAACCACACCGGGCTGTATCTCGAGCATGCCGCCAGACACATAGATCAGCTCCTCCTGTTCCTGATCCGGACGCTTGATTCTGACCGAGCCCGGCTTGATACGCGTCATCAGGGCGGTATGGCGCGGGTATATACCCAGCTCGCCCATCTCCCCGGGGACCACGACCATTTCAGCCAGCCCTGAAAAGATCGATGCTTCCGCGCTAACCACATCGACATGTACGGTCATTACCATAGTTGCTCCCGTTATTATTGCAGCGTCTTGGCTTTTTCGACGGCTTCTTCGATGCCGCCGACCATGTAGAACGCCTGCTCCGGTAGGTGATCGTATTCGCCGTCAACGATGCCCTTGAAGCCCTTGATGGTTTCTTTCAGCGTGACATACTTGCCCGGACTACCGGTAAACACTTCTGCCACGTGGAACGGCTGCGACAGGAAGCGCTGGATTTTACGCGCACGTGCCACAGCCAGCTTGTCTTCCGGTGCCAGTTCGTCCATGCCCAGAATCGCAATGATGTCGCGCAATTCCTTGTAGCGCTGCAGCGTGGACTGCACTTTGCGCGCCACGTTGTAATGCTCTTCACCCACCACCAGCGGATCAAGCTGGCGCGAGGTCGAATCCAAAGGATCCACAGCCGGGTAGATACCCAAGGAAGCGATATCGCGAGACAACACAACGGTGGAATCGAGGTGCAGGAAGGTGGTTGCCGGCGCGGGATCGGTCAAGTCATCCGCCGGTACATATACAGCCTGTACGGAAGTGATCGAACCGACTTTGGTGGAAGTGATACGCTCTTGCAGACGGCCCATTTCTTCAGCCAGTGTCGGTTGATATCCCACGGCAGAAGGCATACGGCCCAGCAACGCAGATACTTCGGTACCGGCCAGGGTATATCGATAAATGTTGTCGACGAAGAACAGGATATCACGACCTTCATCGCGGAATTTTTCCGCCATGGTCAGACCGCTCAGCGCGACGCGCAAACGGTTGCCGGGCGGCTCGTTCATCTGGCCGAACACCATCGCGACTTTGGATTCGGACAGGTTGTCCAGCTTGATGACACCTGCTTCCGACATCTCGTGGTAAAAGTCGTTGCCTTCACGAGTACGCTCGCCCACTCCGGCGAACACCGAAAGGCCCGCGTGTTCCTTGGCGATGTTGTTGATCAATTCCAGCATATTCACGGTTTTGCCCACACCGGCGCCACCAAAAAGGCCCACTTTCCCGCCCTTTGCAAATGGACACACGAGGTCAATTACTTTGATGCCGGTTTCAAGCAAATCGATCGAAGGGGACAGCTCGTCGAATTTCGGCGCGTTCGCATGGATCGGGCGTCGTTCGTCACACTGGATCGGACCCGCGTCATCGATCGGGCGACCCAGCACATCCATGATGCGGCCCAAGGTACCCGCGCCAACCGGCACAGAGATCGGGCTATGGGTATTCAATACCGGCATGCCGCGCTTCAGGCCATCCGATGATCCCATCGCAATGGTACGCACCACGCCATCACCGAGTTGCTGCTGCACCTCGAAGGTGAGGCCCGCTTCAGCGATCGACCCCGTATCTGCCTGCAGTGTCAGCGCGTCATATACCTTGGGCATTTGATCGCGCGGAAATTCGATGTCAACCACCGCACCGATACACTGAACAATCTTTCCTTGACTCATTTTACCCTCACTCATTTTTGAGTTACCCCGTCTAAATAAATATTTGTTGCTGCTGTCTTTGACTCGTTAGCCAACCGCGGCGGCGCCGCTGCAAATCTCTGAAATCTCACGTGTGATGGCTGCCTGGCGAGCCTTGTTGTATATCAGCTTGAGGTCCGCGATCACGCTCTTGGCGTTATCCGATGCAGCCTTCATCGCAACCATCCGCGAGCTTTGTTCGGAAGCCATGTTTTCAACCACGGATTGATAAACCAGAGACTCGATGTAACGCAGCAGCAGCGCGTCAATCACCTGTTTCGCATCCGGTTCGTAGATATAGTCCCAATTACCTTCTGCCGTTCCCATCTGTTCGCCGCTCAGCGGAAGCAGTTGTTCGATGCACGGCTCCTGCTTCATGGTATTGATGAACCGGTTGTAACTGATATATATCGCGTCGATCTCACCAGCCGAATACGCATCCAGCATCACTTTCACGGCACCGATCAGTCTTTCGATATGCGGTGTATCGCCCAGGCCGGTCAAATGCGACTTCACCTTGGCACCGATACGCGACATGAAACCCATGCCTTTGTTGCCTATCGGACATACCACTATTCCCTTGCCCTCGGTTTCCCAGGTTTTCATACTGCTCACGGCAAGACGCAGTACGTTTGTATTCAAGCCACCGCACAATCCCTTGTCCGAAGTCACCACGATCATGCCGACGTTTTTGATGCCTTCGCGCTTGACCAGAAACGGGTGTTTGTATTCAGGATTGGCGCGCGAAAGATGCGCGGCCACGGCGCGGATCTTTTCAGCATATGGACGGGCTGCGCGCATGCGATCTTGCGCTTTACGCATCTTGGCTGCGGCAACCATTTCCATCGCGCGCGTGATCTTGCGTGTATTTTCTACACTCTTGATCTTCGTGCGTATCTCCTTACTGCCAGCCATCTCTCACCCCGCCTTAGTAAACAGCTGTGGTTTTGAACTTCTCGATCGCTGCTGACAACAATTTTTCGTTGTCGGCGGACAGATCCTTTGTGGATTCGATCGTTTCCAGCAGGCTCGCATTGTTGGATTTCAGATGACTGTGCAGTACAGCTTCGAATGCCAGCGCTTTGGGCACAGGCACATCATCAAAATATCCTTTGTTGACCGAAAACAGCGTGACCGCCATTTCGGCAACCGACAACGGCGCGTATTGCAACTGCTTCATCAGTTCAGTAACCATGCGTCCGCGCTCCAATTGCTTGCGGGTCGCTTCATCGAGGTCTGAAGCGAATTGTGCGAAGGCCGCCAATTCGCGATATTGCGCCAATGCCAGACGAACACCGCCGCCCAGTTTCTTGATCACTTTGGTCTGTGCTGCTCCGCCCACACGCGATACCGAGATACCCGCATTGATCGCAGGACGGATGCCGGCATTGAACAAGTCGGCCTCAAGGAATATCTGTCCGTCGGTAATGGAGATCACGTTGGTCGGCACGAATGCGGATACGTCACCTGCCTGCGTCTCGATGATGGGCAGGGCGGTCAGCGAACCGGTCTTGCCTTTTACTGCGCCATTGGTGAAGGCTTCAACATAATCTGCGTTCACCCGTGCTGCGCGCTCCAGCAAACGGGAATGCAGATAGAACACGTCGCCTGGATATGCTTCACGGCCGGGTGGGCGGCGTAGCAACAATGATATCTGACGGTACGCCCATGCTTGCTTGGTCAAGTCGTCGTATACGATCAGCGCATCTTCTCCGCGATCGCGGAAGTACTCTCCCATCGTGCAACCGGCATAAGGAGCGAGGAATTGCATCGCCGCCGAATCGGATGCCGTTGCAACAACCACGATGGTATAACCCAGCGCGCCGTGCTCTTCCAGCTTGCGCACCACGTTGACCACGGTTGATGCCTTTTGACCAACTGCAACATACACGCAGGTCATGTTCTGACCCTTTTGATTGATGATCGCATCCACGGCAACGGCCGTTTTGCCCGTTTGACGGTCACCAATGATCAATTCACGTTGCCCGCGACCCACCGGGACCATGGAGTCGATGGACTTCAGACCGGTTTGTACGGGTTGGTCAACCGACTTACGCGCAATCACACCCGGCGCGACTTTTTCAATCTTGTCGGTCATCTTGGTGTTGATCGGACCTTTGCCATCGATGGGCTGACCCAGGGCATTGACCACGCGTCCACACAGCTCGGGACCAACCGGCACTTCCAGAATACGTCCGGTACATTTTACGGTGTCACCTTCGGTGATGTGTTCATATTCACCCAGAATAACCGCGCCGACAGAATCGCGCTCGAGGTTAAGTGCGAGACCAAAGGTGTTGCCGGGGAATTCCAGCATCTCACCCTGCATCACGTCGGAAAGTCCATGTACACGCACGATACCGTCGGTGACACTGACTACCGTACCTTCGGTACGTGCTTGCGTCAGTGCCTCGAAGTTGTCGATACGGCTGCGTATTAAATTGCTAATTTCGGAAGGGTTGAGCTTCATCTGAATTTCCTCGTTGATATATCTGTTATCAGGCCAGCGCGTTTGCCATTTCGCCCAAGCGGGTGCGGGCAGAACCGTCGATCACTTTATCTCCGGCGCGGATGACCACACCGCCCAGTAATTCCTTATTGACTTTACAGACCAATTTTATTTCAAGGCCCATTCGCGCTTTCAGCGAGTTTATGATTTTTAACTGTTGCGCGGCAGACAATTCAAAAGCTGAATCAACCACTACATTGAGGGTTTTTTCCGCATCGGCGCGTAATGATTCAAAGATGGCGACAATTTCCGGCAACAGGTTCAAGCGCTGGTTATCCACCAGTACCCTAACAAAGTTGCGCAACTGCAGCTTCGTCGGTTCGCCCATCAAACCAACCATCAGATTTTCAACTTGTGATTTTGCAACACGTGGGCTGTTGATCACCGCTTGAACTTCCGGATGGCAGATTGCCTCGGCCAGCGATACGAGAACTTCCGACCAGCCTTTCAAATCCGCCAGTTTTTGCGCTTCTTCAAATGCGGCCTGTGCATAGGGTCGGGCAGTGGTAATGGCTTCAGACATGGGAATCAGATTTCCGAAACGAGTTTATCGAGCAGATCGTTGTGCGCTTTGGCATCGATCTCTCGACCGAGTATCTTGCTTGCTCCAGCCAGCGCAATCGCGGAAACCTCGGTACGCAGTTTTTCCTTGGCGCGAAACACTTCCTGATCGATTTCAGCCTTGGCGCCGGCAACGATGCGATCTCCTTCTATTTTGGCCTGCACCTTGGCGGATTCGATAATTTCGCTGGCGCGTTTCTCACCATTATTTACGATCTCACCGACTTTTTCCTTGGCTTCGCGCAAAATTTCCGCAGAACGTTTTGCGGCCAATTCCAGATCGAGCTTTGCGCGTTCTGCATCTGCCAATCCCTCGGCTATCTGCTTTTTGCGTTGTTCCAGCGCGGCCATGATGGGTGGCCAGACAAATTTCATGCAGAACCACACAAACAGCGCGAACATGATCGTCTGTGCCAGAAGAGTTGCATTGATATTCATGCAAACTACCTTTCTAAAATTTTACGTTGTCGCCCGGGAAGCTTAATGCGCTACTGCGAACAGAACGTACATCGCAATACCGACCGCGATCATCGGAACCGCATCGACCAGGCCCATCACCACAAAAAACTGGGTGCGCAGCATCGGGATGAGTTCAGGCTGGCGTGCAGCGCCTTCCAGGAAGCGGCCGCCCAGAATGCCGATACCTACAGCCGCGCCAAGAGCGCCCAAGCCCATCATCAAGGCCCCAGCGATATACAGCAGTGCATTTGCCATTTCCATTTCTATTTCTCCTGTTAAAAAAGTAAAGTTGATAAAATCTATTTAGTGATGTTCCTGGTGTGCCATATCCAGATAAACTATCGTCAGCGTCATGAAGATGAATGCCTGCAAAGTGACGATCAGAATATGAAAGATGGCCCAACCCAGCGAAAGAAATATCTGTGAGCCATACAGGGTGGCGCCACCCATCGTCAGGCCTGCCCATGCCCCGCCCATCAGGGCAATAAGGATAAAGATCATCTCGCCTGCATACATGTTGCCGAATAGTCGCAGTGCAAGAGAAATCGGTTTTGCTATCAGGTTAACGCCTTCCAAAATTAGGTTAATCGGAACGAAAGCTATTTGAATAGCAATGTTCTTATTTTGAAATGGTGTGAGTGATAATTCACCCAAGAAACCCTTGGCTCCTTTCATCTTGACGCTGTAATAAAGCACCAGCAGAAACACGCCTATCGCCATGCCGAATGTCGCATTCGGGTCTGTAGAAGGTACGACCTTGAAGAACGGAACGCCCAGTTCGTGCATCAGCAAAGGCACGTAATCAATCGGCAACAGGTCCATCAGGTTCATCGAAAACACCCAAAAGAAAATAGTCAGTGACAACGGCGCGACCATATCGTTTTTTGCGGTAAATGATCCGCGCACACTACTGTCGACGAACTCCACCGACCATTCGCAGAAGTTACGCAGCCCGCTCGGCGCACCGGTACCAGCGCTTTTCGCGGCACGGTAAAATACCAGCATCAACACCATGCCAAGTATCAAGGACATGATCAACGTGTCCAGATTCAACGCCCAGAATCCCATAGCCTTGGCTTCCTCGGGCGTATGGGCAATCCCCCACACACCATCCGGCAATTGGCCATAGGTCAGGTTCTGTAAATGGTGCTTGATGTATTCCGCAGATGTGTGTGCTTCACTGGACATTTTTGGTCGCTAACTAGATCTTAAATATACGCAAAATAAACCGGCCTGCAATTAGTACTGCCTGACCCATCACGAAGCCCCCCAATAATGCAAGAGGCGATAATTTCAGCGCTGCGATGCAAATGCATAGCAGCACTACGACCACCAGAAACCTTTCGGCGGCGTAAAAATACATGAGCCGTAATTGATGATGTATTTCTTGGGCAGGATGCAGAGCGGCTCGAACCATCCTCCATGCCAACAAAGCCCCGTTGACAACAGATATACCGCCACCACTCAGCACCGCTATCGCAAATTGTGGCGCGCTTTTAATGCTATAAGCTAAGCTTGCACCAATTAGTGATATTGCTAACTGCAACAGAATTACTTGGCTTGCTATTTTTTTTTCTTCGGCTTCAACTTCTAAAAGCGCGGAGATGATAGCGGCGTTTTCCGGGGGTGTCAAATATTGTTGCCGGGAAATACCTATCTCTTTGCTCAAGTTATTTGCTCTTTTTCAGCTTGTTCAGAAATTCATCAAGTTGCCCGTGATTCGCATAATTGATGACCAATTTGCCGCTGCCTTTGTTGCCTGGCTTGATTTCAACACGGGTTCCGAGTTGAGCGCTGATTTCTTCCTGCAAACGCTGGGTGTCTCGGTTTGGCTTGCTGCTTTTTTTGTGTTGCTCCTTGGCTGGCTCGGCAGTTTGTTTCTGTACTAGTTTTTCTGCCTCACGCACAGAAAGTTGTTCCATCACGATTTTATTTGCCAGTAATACTTGCTGGGCGGAATCCAAGGACAACAATGAGCGGGCGTGCCCCATATCCAGCTTATTTTCCATCAGCAAATTCTGCACCGCTTTGGGTAGTTTTAACAACCGCAGCAGATTGCTGGCGGCGCTTCGTGATCGCCCAACCGCTTCAGCAGCCAACTGGTGTGTCATCTTGAATTCGTCGATCAGTCGTTGTATACCTACCGCCTCTTCCAGCGGATTCAGGTTTTCTCTCTGTATATTTTCAATCAGGGCCATTGCCAGCGCCGCATTATCCGGCACGCTGCGTACCAGCACCGGAACATGCGTAAGCCCTGCCAATTGCGCAGCGCGCCAACGTCGCTCACCAGCAATTATTTCATAACTGCTGTCGGCAATTTGGCGTACCAGAATGGGCTGCATAATCCCTTGTGCTTTGATTGAGGCTGCAAGCTCGTTCAGTGAAGCTTCATCCATATGCGTTCGCGGTTGATATTTACCAGGCCGGAGTAAAGTGACGTTCAAATCACGCATCACCTCGTCCTTTTCGCTTTTACCGCCAGATAACAACGCATCAAGCCCGCGTCCCAATCCCTTGTGTAACTTTGCCATATTAGATTCCTTATTTATGCGGTTGCAACTGGTTGTACCGCCTTATTCAATAGTTCATCAGCCAAAGCCAGGTAAGCTTGTGTGCCTTTGGATAATTTGTCGTGATACAACACCGGCACGCCAAAACTTGGCGCTTCTGCCAGGCGCACATTACGCGGTATAACAGTACGATAAACCTTACTGCCAAAATGCTCCTGCAATTGATCCGACACTTGCTGAGCCAAGGCGTTTCGCGGATCAAACATGGTGCGCAACAAGCCTTCTATCTCCAATTCCGGATTCAAATTGGCGCGCACTTTCCGGATGGTATTGACTAAATCGCTCAACCCTTCCAGTGCATAGTATTCACATTGCATGGGAATCATCACCGATTTGGCCGCGCACAGACCATTCAAAGTCAGCAGATTTAAAGCGGGAGGACAATCAATCAAAACGAAGTCGTATTCCGCAGCTGCCAACTGAACAGCATCGCGCAATCGAGTTTCGCGGTGAGCAAGATCGACTAATTCTATTTCTGCACCGGCCAAGTCCCGATTGGCTGGAAGTAAATCGTATTTTCCGGCATCTGAATTCAACTTTGACTCGTTTATTGTTTTGTTGCCAAGCAAAACATCGTAGACGCTAAAACGCAAATCGCGCTTGTCTATACCGCTGCCCATCGTGGCATTCCCCTGCGGATCAAGGTCGATCAGCAATACCCGCTGCTTCGCAGCGGCAAGGCTGGCTGCTAAATTTACCGTGGTTGTGGTTTTACCCACGCCGCCCTTTTGATTGGTTACTGCCATTATTTTTGTCATGCCGCCTTGCTCCTGTCACATGATGCAATTACCAAGCTACGTGCAGCCTGCAGACCCGGCACCTGTAGCGGAATAAACCGCTCGACCCTGCAACCATCAGGTATGTCAGCCATTTCTTTTTCCGGCATGCCCTTCATAGCCAGCCAACGTCCGTGCTCAGCAGCAAGATGACGCGTGCTACGCAAGAATTCACCCAATTCACTGTAGGCCCTGGAAATGATTCCATCAAATCGTTGTGCCGGATGCCACTTTTCTACACGTGAACAGAGCACAGCTGCATTGTGCAATCCCAGTTCGATAATTGCCTGCTGCACAAAACTGATTTTTTTGCTATTGCTATCCAATAAAGTGAAGTGCAATTCTGGATGTGCAATTGCCAACACCACCCCAGGCAATCCTGCACCGCAACCCACGTCTATCCACCTCCCAGACCATAAATATGGCGTAACAGAAAGGCTGTCAAGCAAGTGATGGCTTACCATCTGCCGAGGATCACGGATTGCAGTCAGGTTATAGAACTTGTTCCATTTTTGCAGTAAAGCAAGATAATCGAGCAGCTTGCTTTGCGTTTCCAGCCTCACCGCGATTCCCATTTTCTCGAGACCAAGCTGCAGCTCTTCGGCCAAATTCATGCTTGTAATTTAGTAGTGCGTGTTTCGCGAAAGCCCCTTTTCAAATGTACCAGCAGCAAAGAAATGGCCGCAGGCGTGATGCCTGAAATTCGTGCCGCTTGCCCTATCGTTTCGGGTTTGTGTTGATTGAGCTTTTGTTGCACTTCAATTGATAATCCTCGCACCTCGCGATAATCAAATGAGCTGGGCAGCACTAAAGTTTCAAATTGCTCATTCTTTCCGATTTCATCTCGTTGTCGCTCAATATAACCGTGGTACTTAGCCTGCGTTTCCACTTGTTCGGCAACTTTTTCATCTTCCACACCATGGCCCGAGACTGGCAGCGTCAACAAGCTGGCATAACTCACGTCCGGTCGGCGCAACAACTCATACAGCGCATATTCACGTTCTATTGGTTTGCCCAATACCCTTATCGCGTCTTCCACGGACAAGTTGCGGGGGCTCACCCAAGTGTTACGCAACCGCTCTTGCTCACAGGCGATAGACTCTCTTTTTAGTTCGAATGCCTGCCAGCGGGCATCATCAACTATGCCCAATTTTCGGCCAATTTCAGTTAATCTTAAATCCGCATTATCTTCACGTAATTGCAAACGATACTCGGCACGGCTGGTAAACATGCGATATGGTTCGGAAACTCCCCGCGTGATCAAGTCATCTACCAGTACACCAAGGTATGCCTCATCCCGGCGCGGACACCAGGCAACCTGTTCCATAGCCTGCAACGCCGCGTTAAGTCCAGCCAATAACCCTTGTGCTGCCGCCTCTTCATAGCCTGTTGTGCCGTTAATTTGTCCAGCGAAGAACAAACCCTGAATCAGCTTGGTTTCCAGTGAGCTTTTCAAAGCGCATGGATCGAAATAGTCATACTCGATCGCATAACCAGGGCGGAGTATATGTGCGTTCTCCATACCCTTTATAGAACGCACCAGATCTAATTGCACATCAAAAGGTAAACTGGTTGATATGCCGTTTGGGTAGACTTCGTGGGTGGTTAAGCCTTCCGGCTCAAGAAATATCTGGTGTGAAGATTTGTCGGCAAACCGGTTGATTTTGTCTTCGATTGAGGGGCAGTAACGTGGGCCTACACCCTCTATCACACCTGTAAATAACGGTGACCGATCCAAGCCAGCGCGAATGATGTCATGCGTTTTCTGGTTTGTTTCGGTAATCCAGCATGGCAACTGTTTCGGATGCTGACCTGCATGCCCCATGAATGAGAACACCGGCGTCGGATCATCCCCTTGTTGGGCCTGCAACATTGAATAATCTATGGTACGACCATCTATTCTCGGGGGAGTACCCGTCTTTAAGCGCCCCATAGGCAGTTTCAATTCTCGCAAACGGTGTGCCAGACTGACTGATGGCGGATCTCCTGCCCGACCGGCTTGGTAATTTGATTGGCCAACGTGAATTAATCCGGACAGAAAAGTACCAGTTGTCAACACCACGGTTTTCGAGTTGAAGCGTATACCGAGTTGCGTGATAACACCTGTTACCCGATCTTGTTCGATCAATAAGTCATCCACTGCTTGCTGGAACAACCAAAGGTTAGGTTGATTCTCCAGACGGGAGCGTATGGCTTGTTTGTATAGCAATCGGTCGGCCTGCGCCCGAGTAGCGCGTACTGCAGGGCCCTTACTCGAATTGAGGATGCGAAACTGGATGCCCCCTTCGTCGGTTGCAGCCGCCATTGCACCGCCAAGAGCATCCACTTCCTTCACTAGGTGACCCTTACCTATACCGCCGATGGACGGATTGCAGGACATTTGCCCCAGTGTTTCGATGTTGTGGCTGAGTAACAATGTTTTGCAACCAGTGCGCGCGCTTACCAGGGCCGCCTCGGTACCGGCGTGCCCTCCTCCCACCACGATCACATCGAATATATCAGGAAATTTCATGTCGCTATTGTTCTGCAAAGGACGCGCATCATACAACAGCCTTGCGGCATTCCCAAACATTGTGTTTCACGTGAAACAATGAATATTATTTCCCGATACAAAACCGGCTGAATATCTCCCCCAACAAATCATTTGGCGTGAATTCACCTGTTATCTCATCAAGTGCACGTTGTGTCAGCCGCAGCCCCTCTGCGAACAACTCCGAACTGGACAATACTGACTGCGCTTGATTCAGGTGGGTTAATGCTTGCGCCAAAGCTATCAAGTGACGTTCACGTGCCATGAAAGCACCGGATTCCTGATCGCGCCATCCAACGGCTTCAAGCAGCCTGTCACACAAAGTTTCAAGTCCATCTCCGGTCAATACTGAAACATAAATGACCGATTCAGGTAACTGCGATGATGCGGACTGTGGGGCTTGTGATAGGTCAGACTTGTTGAGTACCAGTAATCGAGGTATTTCAGGCGGTAACCCTGCAAGAATAACCTGATCCTGCGCCGTCATACCTTGACTGGCATCCATCAGCAACAATATCAGGTCAGCATGTCGCAAGGTCTGGTGAGTTCGAGCTATACCCAGGTTTTCAACGACATCTTGTGATGTGTGTAGTCCGGCAGTATCCAGCATGTGTATTGGTACGCCACGTAGCTGAATGACTTGGCGAATTACATCGCGGGTGGTACCAGGGATGTTACTGACCAAAGCCACTTCTTCGCCGGACAATCGGTTCAATAGGCTTGATTTTCCTACGTTTGGCTGCCCTGCAATAACAACATATGCCCCCTCGCGCAACAGGCTGCCCTGCTTTGCACTTTGCAATGTCCTCAGCAGTTTCGATTTGATGTTTTTAAGTAGCGTGTCACGACGAACAATGTCGACAACATCAATTTCTTCTTCGGGAAAATCCAGCATGGACTCAACCAACATACGCAGATATATCAGTTCATCTACCAACTCACGAATGGTTGCAGAAAACTCTCCGCGCAAAGAGCGCATCGCGCTGCGCACTGCTTGTGATGAATTCGCTTCAATCAGGTCCGCGACACTTTCAGCCTGTGCGAGATCGAGTTTTCCGTTCAAAAATGCTCTGCGCGTGAATTCTCCAGGTTGCGCCAGCCTCGCTCCCAAGTCCAGGCAACGCTGCAAGACAAGTTGCAATACAGCTGGTCCACCATGTCCTTGTAGTTCGAGTACGTCGTCGCCGGTATAGGAATGAGGGGAAGGAAAATAGAGGGCGATGCCTTGATCCAACACATCGCCATACTTGTCCTGGAAATTGCTGTAAACAGCGAGCCTTGGATTGGGTAATTCTCCGAGTATCCCCTTGGCCACGGCATTTATACCGGGCCCAGAGATCCGTATTATTCCAACCCCGCCACGGCCCTGCGCCGTAGCTATAGCTGCAATAGTGTCAGCGTTTGGCGACAGCACCTTTGTTCTCTTTCTCGGCTGCACCAGTTATATACCATTGCTGAGCGATCGAAAGGATGTTGTTCACGATCGAATACAACACCAGTCCGGCAGGAAAAAAGAAGAACATAACGCTGAACATGATAGGCATAATTTGCATGAGCTTGGCCTGCATAGGATCAGGCGGCTTTGGATTTAAGCGCATCTGGATAATCATGCTCGCCCCCATTATAAGCGGCAAAATGTAATACGGATCAGCTGCTGACAAGTCGGTGATCCAACCAACAAAAGGGGCATTCCGCATTTCTACGCTCGCCAAAATTGACCAATACAATGCAATGAATACCGGTATCTGGATTATCACTGGCAAGCAACCGCCCAAGGGATTGATTTTTTCTGTTTTATACAACTCCATCATGGCGCGATTAAGTTGCTCACGGTCGTCGGAATACTGTTGTTTAAGTTTTTCCAGTTTGGGCGCGGCTATACGCATCTTCGCCATAGAACGATAACTGGCTGCAGAAAGCGGGAAAAATATTAGCTTGATAAGTACGGTAAGCAAAATGATTGAAACGCCCCAGTTTCCTGTCCAATCGTGAAACATAGACATCACCCAGAACAAAGGCACGGCAATGATTGTCAACCATCCATAATCGACCGTAAGCCCCAAACCAGGCGCAATTTTATCGAGGTTGGCCTCCGTAGGACCAGCATACAAGGAAGCGCTGATTTGAGCATTGCCGCCAGCAACAATATCCATACTGGGCAATACTACTCCAACCGAATACAATCCTTGATCCAGTTTGTGCGTAAAAAACTCTCGGGGCATGTTTTGCTTGGGTAACCAAGCGGCCACAAAATAATGTTGCAAAATAGCAATCCACCCATCGTCGGATTGCCTGGGGTAATCTGTCTTTCCCGAGTCGATATCTGTGAATTTTACCTTTTTGAGTTTTTCCTTTGCGTTATATACCGCCACACCTGTGTATGTTGGCAAAAATCGCAAGCTGCCCGAAGGCGCAACACTATCGCGAATTAATTGAAAGTAACCGCTTGTTGTTATCGCTTTTTGACCTGAATTTTCCAACTCATAGGTTATATCAATCAAATAGCTCGATTTGTGAAAAGTTATAACTTTGGTAACCTTAAGACTTGAATCCCCAGTGGCTTTCAGCCTGACCTGCACCAGTTCTGCATCACCAGAAAGCTCGTATTGATCCTGCTCGGCAGTAAATAAACTGTTGTGGTTGGGTAACCCAGCCCCTATCAGACCGCTTTGAACAAAATAATTGTGTGTCCCTATCCCACGCTCAAAAAGTACCAGCGGCTTGTTCTTATCCAAACTGTCAGGGTGCTTTATCAACTCTAAATGGCTGATATCCCCACCCAGCGTGCTGATTTCGGCTCGCAGAAAATCAGTATTGACACCTATAGTCTGACCGGCTTCCTGCTGGTCACGCGATTGAGAAGTAATTGCTTTGGCCAGAAATGCGGGCTTTTCCAGGGCCGCTGGAACAGCTGACTGAGTCTTTGGAAGCTGATTGTTAGCTATTGCTATCTGTTGCTCGGGATGTTGATAGCGTTGCCAACCATCCCAAACCAACATCAGGGAAAATGAAAAAATTAAAAAAAGAAATATTCTTTGTAAATCCATGATCGAACCTAAAATGTTAGGGCGTTGGGTCGTATCCGCCGGGATTCCAAGGGTTGCAACGCATTAACCGCTTAATGCCCAACCAAGTTCCTTTTGCAACTCCATGTTTTGCAATGGCTTCGCAGGCATAATGAGAACAGCTTGGAGTAAATCTGCACGTAGGAGGAATTAGGGGGCTGACCAGGTATTGGTAACCACGTATCAGCGATATTAGTATTCTGCGCATCTGCTTTCTACTTGGCTAAAAAGCTTTTCCAAATTATAGACCTGCGCACCGGCCTTCAGGGAATAGTCGCGCCTAACCATCACAACCAAGTCCAATTTACACAACTTGATCTTGTGCTTACGGAAAGCTTCCCGAATGATTCTTTTAGCTCGATTTCTTTGCGCAGCACTGGGAAGCGTTCTTTTGCTAGCGATTATGCCAAGACGGCCCAAATTCTTGCCATTACGAATAAAGTAGATTTTAAAATACTTATCAGCAACATTTTCAGCGCAAACTACACTGTCAAAGCCGTCTGTTCGCAGCAACCTATTAGCGGTTGAAAATTTTGAAGATATAGCAATACTAGACGGCAAGCCTTGCACGACCTTTGGCGCGACGCGCCCTGATTACTGCTCGGCCACCACGCGTCTTCATTCGCACCAAAAAGCCATGGGTACGTTTTCTCTTTACTACTGATGGTTGGTAGGTGCGTTTCATGTCTTATTCCTTCGTAAATCGTAAAACGCAGCATTACAAAGCCTTAACGAAGACGTGTCAAGTCAATTTTGCTTTTATGCCTGTGGATAAGTTAAGGTTTGCGATGTAGAATACAAACACTTACACAGACGCTGGAACAGCTCCCACAACGTAACTATGCAGGATCTTTCATTTTGGGACTCATGCCTAAGCTCGTTTGAAAAAAGCCTGCCGCCGCAACAATATAACTCTTGGATCAAGCCCCTGCATCTTAAGAACGAAAATGGAACTTTGGTTCTAACTGCACCAAACAGTTTTACGCTGAAACTGGTTCAAGAGCGCTTTTTTCCAGAAATCAGCCGGCAAGCAAAGCTTGCATACTTGCATGTGCCCTTGTTTGAATTTCGTGTAATCGAAACAGATGTTGTGAGCAAGCAGGCTAAATTAGCACCTGCTGCCAAAGTTTCTGCTGTTGTTGATCACAAACCCAAGGCCGAAACCTCATTTAGGGGTTATGGAAAGCTAAACCCCAGCCTGACATTTGAAAATTTTGTTATTGGAAAGGCAAATCAACTTGCCTTTGCTGCCGCCACCCAAGTAGCTGAGTTACCCGGATCATCTTACAACCCATTGTTTGTATATGGTGGCGTTGGGCTAGGAAAAACCCATTTATTGCAAGCAATAGGCAATCAAATTCGTGTCAGCAATCCGCAAATAAAAATTTGCTATATGCATGCTGAAAGATATGTTGCGGACGTAGTCCGAGCCTATCAAACCAACAAGTTTGAGGAATTCAAACAATTTTATCATTCACTTGACGTGTTGCTTATCGATGATATTCAGTTTTTTGCAGGAAAAGCAAAAACTCAAGAGGAGTTTTTCTATGCGTTTAATACGTTGGTTGACACACACAAACAAGTAATATTGACTAGCGATACCTTCCCAAAAGAAATTACAGGATTAGAAAACCGTTTAGTGTCGCGTTTTGGTTGGGGATTGACAGTTGCCATTGAATCTCCTGAACTGGAAATGCGTGTGGCCATTCTGTTGAAAAAGGCTTCCTTGACTGGCTATACGCTGAACGACGAGGTCGCGTTTTTTGTTGCCAAGCATGTCAGCTCAAATGTTCGTGAGCTTGAGGGCGCTTTAAAACGTGTTGAAGCTTATACTAAATTCCACAAACTAAACATTACCGTAGAAACAGCCAGAGAAGCATTAAAAGATATCCTGGTTGCACAAAGCCGCTTGGTATCCATAGATAATATTCAAAAGACTGTAGCTGATTATTACAGAATAAAGATGGCTGAATTACTTTCAAAGAGGCGCACAAGAAATTTGACACGCCCAAGACAGATAGCAATGTCACTAGCCAGAGAGCTTACATCGATGAGCCTTCCGGAAATTGGCAGCTCGTTTGGCGGAAAAGACCATTCAACTGTAATACATGCTTGCAAAACAATAATAAACCTGCGAATTATCGATACTACTATCGATGCGGACTATAAAATATTATTGCAGACATTAAGGGGATAAGTTTGATTGTTGGCTTGTGCATAAATTGTACAAAAAAAGCAACTCACTGGGATTTTAAAAGTTATTAACATTTATCCACCTAATAATTAACAACAAAATCAGAACATAGGCTGTTCACATATAGCTGTATCTAAAATGAATTATCCGTTACCAACAATAACAAACCGCATTATTAGTCTTATTAGGAATTTATATTATGTTTATTAAAAATACAGAAAAGGAAACATTACTAAAACCATTACAGGTTGTTATTGGAATTGTTGAGCGCAAGCAAACCTTGCCAATTCTTTCTAACGTACTAATTGAAAAAGGACCTGGGAAAATAAGATTTACTGCAACCGATTTGGAAATTCAAATTACAACTACGATAGAAACAGACATTGGTGGCAGTGAGATATCCAGTATTACGGTTGGGGGGAAAAAATTGCAGGAGATCCTTCGCATACTACCGGATCAAAGTAAAATATCCATTGAAACCAAAGAAAATAAAGCAATGATTAAAGCGAATAAAAGTCGCTTTAGCCTGCAAACGTTGCCGGCACCTGATTTCCCAAAACTAAATATCACATTAGTAGATTCAAACAAGATTACCCTGGGTCAAGCACTATTAAAAAAATTACTACTTTCAATACAGTATGCAATGGCACAGCAAGATGTTCGCTACTACTTAAATGGCATTTTATTAATTATTGAGGGGAATAATCTGAAAGTAGTTGCTACTGATGGACATAGGCTAGCCTTTAACGCTGCCTTAATCGAAGGTAGCCATGAGAAGCATGAAATCATCATACCAAGGAAAGCGATTACAGAGCTTTGCAAATTACTTGGAGATACAGAAGAGCCTGTAGAAATTGAGTTTACATCACAACAAGTGAAAGTAAGTTTTTCTGGTATTAGCCTGATCAGTAAGGTTATAGATGGGAAGTTTCCAGATTATGAAAGGGTCATACCAAAATATAACAACCATTTAAGTATGAACCGAATGCTTGTTCAACAGGCTTTGCAACGAGCGGCAATCTTATCCAATGAAAAATTTCGTGGCGTACGCTTTGTTTTGACCGAAAAAAATCTAAGCATCATAAGTAGTAATAGCGAACATGAAGAGGCTCAGGAAGAAATTGAAAATGATTACCATGGAGAAGCAATAGATATTGGCTTTAACGTTAATTATCTTATGGATGGGTTGAATAATATAAGTAGTGAATCAGCAACATTCTCTTTTGGTGACCCCAATAGTAGTATTTTGATTACAACACCAGAAAACAAGGATTTCAGATACGTCGTAATGCCCATGAGAATATAAAACAAGTATGAAATTGTTTCACGTGAAACACCTATCAATTTAGAAAGCACCCAATGAGTGAATACACCTCCAGCAGTATAAAAGTCCTAAAAGGTTTAGAAGCGGTTCGCAAACGGCCAGGAATGTATATTGGTGATACCAACGATGGTACAGGTTTGCATCATATGGTATTCGAAGCGGTGGATAACGCCGTAGATGAAGCGCTTGCAGGACATTGTAATGAGATTAACATCACTATCCATGCAGATAATTCAATCAGCGTAAGCGATAATGGGCGCGGTATACCGACAGATATTCATAAAGAAGAAAATCGCTCAGCAGCTGAAGTCATTATGACTATCCTGCACGCAGGAGGAAAGTTTGATAGTAACTCGTATAAAGTTTCTGGTGGATTGCATGGGGTGGGTGTATCAGTAGTGAATGCACTTTCAGAATGGCTGAAATTAACCATATTCCGTGACGGAAAAGAACACTTTATGGAATTTCGTCATGGTGACCCGGTGGCTCCTCTAAAGGTAATTGG
The DNA here is from genome assembly GCA_038203435.1 of Burkholderiales bacterium. Taxonomy (GTDB): domain Bacteria; phylum Pseudomonadota; class Gammaproteobacteria; order Burkholderiales; family Gallionellaceae; genus Gallionella. The sequence goes on along the minus strand of JBBRDZ010000001.1, from coordinate 16,607 downwards.
TGAATCAAGTAAAAAAGGTACTGTAGTCCATTTTCTTGCTGCCAAAGAAACCTTTGGGTTGGTTGAATTTCACTTTGATATTTTGGCAAAACGCTTACGCGAACTTTCATTTCTGAATAATGGTGTGAAAATTTCGCTGATAGATCACCGAAACGGGAAAGAGGAAAATTTTGCGTTTAGTGGCGGCATCCAAAGTTTTGTTGAATACATGAATCGAAATAAATCGGCGCTCCATCCTAAAGTGTTTTACGCAATTGGTGAAAAGGACGGCATCACGGCCGAAATCGCGATGCAATGGAACGACTCATACCAGGAATCAGTTCAGTGTTTCACCAACAACATTCCTCAACGCGACGGCGGTACCCATTTAACCGCTTTGCGCACAGCGATGACTCGAACCCTTAACCAATATATAGAAGCAGAACAATTGGCGAAAAAAGCCAAGGTTGATACAACTGGTGATGACATGCGCGAAGGCCTGACAGCGGTATTATCAGTAAAATTGCCAGACCCGAAATTTTCTTCACAGACCAAAGATAAATTGGTTTCTTCTGAGGTGCGCCCAGTTATAGAAGACTTGATAGCGCAGCAAATGAGCTCATTTTTGTTGGAAAATCCCAATGATGCGAAAATAATTGTCAATAAAATAATTGATGCAGCACGTGCCCGTGAGGCAGCACGCAAAGCGCGCGACTTGACTCGACGCAAGGGTATTTTGGATGGTATGGGGCTACCAGGAAAGTTGGCAGATTGCCAAGAAAAAGATCCAGCAATGTCAGAACTATATTTGGTTGAGGGAGACTCCGCAGGGGGATCAGCCAAGCAAGGGCGCGATCGTAAGTTTCAGGCAATTCTGCCACTCAAGGGTAAGATTTTGAATGTAGAAAAAGCTCGTTTCGAAAAACTGATTGCGTCACAAGAAATTGCCACCCTGATCACGGTTTTGGGTACAGGAATCGGCAAGGATGAGTACAACGCAGACAAGCTGCGTTACCACCGCATTATCATCATGACGGATGCCGATGTTGACGGATCGCACATTCGTACACTGCTGCTCACATTTTTCTATCGTCAAATGCCGGAATTGGTAGAGCGCGGCCATATATACATTGCCCAGCCGCCGTTGTACAAGATCAAACAAGGTAAGGAAGAGCGTTATCTCAAGGATGATCAGGAGATGAAAATATACATGCTCAAATCAGCGCTAAATAATGCCGTACTTTACCCGGCCGCCGAAGCGCCCCCTATACAATCCGAAGCCCTTGAATTGCTGGCCAAACAATATTTTCTTGCCGAGGCGGTGATAGACAGGTTATCGCGCTTCACTGCACCGGAAGCAACCCATGCGCTGCTCATCCTGCCTGAATTGTCGCTGGATGACTTGAAGCAGGCCCAAAGCAGTGCAAAGCAACTTGAGGCTGCATGTGGAGGCAGTATCAAAGTCGTTGTGGAAACAGATGAGGCAGGAGAACATCGCATGCGACTTGAAAAACTGTATCATGGAAATTACTCAGTTAGCTACATGGACAAGGACTTCCTGAAAGGCAGCGATTATGTGCAAATCCGGCATGCGGCGGAAATGTTGAATGGACTCATAAAGCCAACTGCTTATATTGCCAGAGGTGAACAAAAACGCGCAGTGAGCAGCTTCAAACAAGCCATCGAGTGGTTACTTGAAGAAGCAAAACGAGGCGTTAACATACAGCGATACAAAGGTTTGGGAGAGATGAACCCATCACAATTGTGGGAAACCACGATGGATGTGAAGAACCGAATTTTGCTGCGCGTGCGTATTGAAGATGCAATCTCAGCTGATGAGATATTCACCACCTTGATGGGCGATGTGGTCGAGCCGCGCCGTGCCTTTATTGAGAAGAATGCGCTGGGCGTAAAGAATCTGGATGTGTAACAAGACCAAGGTGCTTCTTAACAAGCTGGAATGATTTATCTGTTGCACCCCGATTGGATTCTATAAACTTAGCACTCTGTTCATGCATATGCTGCAAAGTGGCGGGATTCTGAAACAGGAATTTCGTCTCTGTTAAAAGTGCGGGCAAGTCTGGTACTTGTATTGCGACCCCTGCAGAAACAGCCAGCCTGGTTGCCTCAGAGAAATTATACATATGTGGCCCAGTTAAAACTGGCGTACCCATAGCGCAAGCCTCTATAAGATTCTGTCCTCCAAAAGGAAGCAGGCTTCCTCCAATGAAAGCGATATCCGCCGCTGCGAAGTAGGCAAACATCTCACCCATGCTGTCACCCAATACAACTTGTGTATCAGCAGGGACGAACGGGACATTCATTCCTGCTTTGCTTGACATGGCTGAATGTGAAAGTTCACTTCTGCGAAAAAATTTGATACGGCGTTGTTCCAGCATTTTTGCAACAAGCGAGAAGCGTTGTGGGTGACGCGGAACGATCACTAGTAAAAAGCCGGGGATGCTGATGTATTTCAGGGCGTCAAGTAACAATGCTTCCTCACCATCACGAGTACTTGCAGCAAGGAAAATTTTGCGTGCGTGCCCAAAACGTTCACGCATTTGTTTTCCAAGCTCAAGCAAGGCGGGTGGAGGGTTGATATCAAACTTGAGGTTGCCCATCACGGAAACGTTGCTAGCCCCTAGATTACTCAGGCGGAGCGCATCGTCGGAAGTTTGTGCTGAAATGGCGGCAAGATTTCTAAGCGCGTCGTGTGTGAGGCGCGCAAAACGTGCATAAATCTTAGCAGACTTTTCTGACATGCGCGCATTCAGCAGCAGCAGTGGAGTATGGGTCAGTTTGCATGTGCGAATCAGGTTGAACCATATCTCTGTTTCCATCAATATGCCCACAACCGGCTTGAAGTGAAACAAAAATTTGCTTACTGCAAACGGATAATCATAGGGTAGATAAGCTTGTAATATATCGGTGCCGTAAAGTTGCTGCCCGGCAGTACGACCGGTGGGTGTTGTGTGGGTAAGTAAAACCTGATGCAGTGGGTAGGTCGCTTGCAGAAGGATAATAAGACTTTGTGCCGCGCGTGTTTCGCCTACCGAGACTGCATGCAACCAAATGATGGGCTTATCGCAACTGAAGCAATAGTATCCAAATCGTTCACCGATATGCCGTAAATATTCGGGTTGCCTTCGTGCACGCCATATCAGATGTAAAAAGATATACGGTAACAGTAGCCAAAGAGCAAAAGTATAAAGAAAGATCATCCAGAGTTCACTTTTAGGTCAATGCCGTGAATAGTAGTGCTGAAGCCCAAGCCGCTCAAGAAAAAATTTGTTGTAAGGTCCGCTGCCTAATAGAATGGACTTAAGGCATTGCCTGAAAAAGGCTTTGAACATTGGAAATAAAACATAATCGTAAATGAAAATTCTAGTAGTCAGGTTATCCTCACTAGGTGACATACTTCACTTTTTCCCCGCGATCAGTGATCTGCACAGCCATCTGCCAGAAGCCCAGATCCACTGGCTGGTGGAGCCAGCTTTTGCTGAAGTGGCGGGATGGCACTTTGCTGTGGATAAAGTAATCACAGTACCGCTACGTTCAAATAAAAAGACCTGGTGGAAGATTCCTGTGATGCTCTTAAGGTTGCGGCGACAACTACTAGCTGAAAATTACAGCATAGTATTAGATGCCCAGGGATTGATTAAAAGCGCAATCCTGGCAAGGTTGGCTGGCAATACAGTATATGGGTTTGCTACTGGTAGCGCCAGGGAATCACTGGCAGCACGCTTCTATACAAAGCGCGCTGTAATCCAGCAAGGCATACATATCATCGACAAGAACCGGCAGCTGGTTTCAAAAACATTCAACACGGACATATCCCAGCCAGCAGATTTCGGTTTGAAAAAATTCCGCGAGCAGCAATTGCTGGCAGGAATGCAAGGCAAGCTGCAAAGAATAAATGGTCGGCTTTCCATAGTGCTGTTACACGGCACTACCTGGAATAGCAAATACTGGCCGGAGGCGTCCTGGGAAGAACTGATCGATTTGCTGTCACAACAAGGCTGGAACTGTCTTTTACCGTGGGGCAATGAAGAAGAAAGGCAGCGCGCGTATCGCTTGCAGGCTATCGGAGGCGAATCTGTTCAGGTATTACCCAAGTTGACGCTGACTGAAATGATGAGACTCACGTTGCATGCCAGAGCTTTTGTGAGTGTAGAAAGCGGTATTGGGCATATAGCTGCTGCGCTGAATATTGCCGGAATCATGCTGCATGGACCGACTGATCCCAGTTATAGCGGCGTATTGGGGAAATCATGCCGGCACATTACCAGCGGCATATTCTGTTCACCATGCTTCAAGCGGAATTGTCCCAGGATAAATTCTTCCGATGAAATCCCGCCGTGCCAACAAACGATCCAACCCATAGAGGTCTACCGCCAATGTTTGGCGATGCTGGCATCCCCGGAAGCAACCGCAGTCTAAGCTGCTAAAATGCGAAACCCCTAATTAGGAACATAGCAGATGAGTCACTATCCACCGATTATTTCCGTATTCGTCACCATGATGCTGACCTTGATTCTTACGCTGAACAAGAACGGCATGATACAAGATATCCCCAATGATCGATCGTTGCACAGCGAGCCTATACCGAGGGTTGGTGGTGTGGCTATCATGGCAGGCATACTGTCCGGATGGGTATTGCTGTTTCAATTCTGGGCATGGTGGATCGTATTGCCCATGCTGGGGCTGTTTGCGCTTTCTTTGGTAGATGATGTACGCACCCTGTCAGCCAAGATTAGGCTGCTTGGGCATTTTGTCGCTGCGCTTATATTCTTGTGGGGATCAGGTGTAAGCTGGTTTTGGTTGCTGCCTGTTTTGATATATACCGTGTGGATGACCAATCTTTACAACTTCATGGATGGCTCAGACGGTCTGGCTGGGGGCATGGCGCTGTTCGGTTTCAGTTTCTACGGCATAGCCGCATTGATGAGTGGCAATGAAGCTTTTGCGATGCTAAGTTTTTCAATAGGTGCGGCAGCATTGGGCTTTCTTTATCATAATTTTCATCCGGCAAGAGTATTCATGGGTGACGCGGGCTCAATTCCACTTGGTTTTCTTGCCGCAGCATTCGGAGTGTGGGGCTGGCAATTAAACTATTGGCAGTTCTGGTTCCCCGTCCTGGTTTTTTCACCGTTCGTTGTAGATACGACTGTGACGCTGCTCAAGCGCGCCCTACATGGAGATAATCCCATGCAAGCGCACCGCGAACATTATTACCAGCATCTGGTAATAATGGGTTGGGGACATCGGAATGTGGCCATTGCAGAATACGCTTTGATGCTATCGGCTGGGGCAACGGCAATTTGGGGATTAGGCTTGGATCCACAGGGCCAGGGAAATTTGTTGGCATTTTGGGGAGCCATCTATTTGGGTCTGGCAGCCTGGATCGGTCGGCGCTGGAGCCGGTATGAAGTAACTAAAAAAAGTACGGTCGATGCTTAAAGTCAATGTACGTACGGCTTTGGCTGTGTTGCATGATGCGCTTGCCGCAGTTCTGGCGTGGAATCTGGCCTATCTGCTGCGCTTTAATTTTGAATTACCTTCCAGCTTTGCAGCGGAATCAAGGATGACGTTGTTATATGTTGTGCCGTTGCAACTATTAATCTTCTGGCGATTCAAGCTGTATCGTGGCATATGGCGCTATGCAAGTACTGCTGATTTACGGCGCATTTTTCTGGCGGTCATGTTATCTGCAGCGGTCGTCCCATTGGTGTTTACGATGGTGCGAATAGATTTGGTGATTCCACGATCAGTGCTGGTGATCAACCCGTTGCTGTTGATAATGCTGATGGGGGGGAGCCGATTTGTATACCGGTTGTGGAAAGAGAAGGGCTTGTACAGAGATTTCAGACTCCATGGCGTGCCAGTTTTGATATTGGGTGCCGGAGATGTAGGCGTAAATCTTGCCAAGGAATTGTCCAAGAAGAGTGACTGGCGACTGGTTGGATTTCTAGATGACGATACTGAAAAAAACCAGCGGACCTTGAATGGTGTAACGGTTTTGGGACCGCTCGAGAAGTTGTCTGAATGGGCTGGCAAACTTGATGTTAAGCAGGTGATCATCGCCATGCCTTCCAGTTCACATCAGCAGCGTAAACGTGCAATTGAATTGTGCAATGAGGCCAAGCTTAAAACCCTTACCGTTCCCTCCTTTGATGATTTGATGACCGGGAAAGTCGCAGTATCGCAGCTGCGAGCTATCGAGCTGGACGATCTGTTGGGACGAGATCCGGTGGAACTCGATAACGCGGGTTTGCACACTTTGCTGACAGGTAAAGTGGTGATGGTGACCGGCGCGGGAGGTTCAATTGGCTCTGAAATTTGCCGTCAGATCTCACGGTTTGCACCCGCCAAGCTGGTGCTGTTCGAGTTGAGTGAATTTGCGCTGTACACGATCGAACAGGAACTGACACAGAATTTTCCATCGCTGGATTATGCTTGCCTGATCGGAGATGCCCGAGACGCGGCAAGAATGGATGAAGTTCTGAAATCCCACCAACCTTGCGTGCTATTCCATGCTGCCGCCTACAAACATGTGCCGCTGATGGAGCAGCATAATGCCTGGCAGGCGATCCGCAACAATGTTTTGGGAACATGGACTGTGGCGCGTGCAGCACAGCAGCATGGGGTCAGGAAGTTTGTGATGATCTCTACAGACAAGGCGGTCAACCCAACCAATGTGATGGGAGCAAGCAAGCGCTTGGCAGAGATGGTTTGTCAAGCATTGCAGGGCACCCCGCCCCAACCAGACCAATCGTTTGGTGTTGAGCAAGAACATGCCAAGTTTGTCATTGTACGATTCGGTAATGTGCTGGGTAGCACAGGCAGTGTTATTCCAAAATTCCGGATGCAAATTGCACAAGGCGGCCCTGTCTGCGTCACTCATCCAGAAATCACACGCTACTTCATGTCTATTCCAGAAGCAGCCCAGTTAGTGTTGCAGGCTGGACTGATGGGGCAAGGTGGAGAAATATTCGTTTTGGAAATGGGTGAACCGGTAAAGATTGTTGATCTGGCTAAGGACTTGATAAGATTGTCCGGTTATACCGAAGAAGAAATCAGGATTGTGTTTACAGGACTACGCCCTGGTGAAAAACTTTACGAAGAATTGCTTGCAGACAACGAACATACATTGCCTACACCGCATCCAAAACTGCGTATCGCCCAGGCACGACAGGCCGATGCGGCATGGCTGGCAGAATTGTTGGAGTGGATATCCGCAACGGTGATGGAAGATGACGAGGTGCGCAAGGCACTTGCTCAATGGGTACCGGAATACCAGAGGAATATTCAACTTTTTTCGCCTGAACAGAATAATCGGGTTTGAAGGTTACGATTGGTATAGTTGCTCAAGTAACTTAGCGAAAAAAACGGCATGCCAAAACTTTCTGTCATCATCATCACTAAAAACGAAGCCAAAAATATACGAGCCTGTCTTGAGTCGGTGAAATGGGCCGATGAGATCATAGTCGTTGACTCCGGCAGCAGCGACGCAACGGTGGAGATTTGCCTTGAGCTGGGTGCGCAAGTGCATATACATGATTGGCCGGGTTTTGGCTTACAAAAGAACCGGGCACTTTCCTATGCAACTCACGAATGGGTGTTTTCAATAGATGCGGATGAACGAATTACTACTGACCTCCAGGCACAACTCATCCAAGCGATGGCAGATGATGCTAAAGAGGGATTTTATGTGCCGCGACTCTCTCAGTTTTGCGGGAAATTCATCAGGCACTCTGGATGGTATCCGGATTACGTGCTGAGGTTATTCAGACGAATCAAAGGGCGCTTCTCCGACGATCTGGTGCACGAACGAGTGATACTTGAAGGCACTGCCGGACAATTGTCCAGCCCGTTGCTGCATTTCAGTTATTTGAACGAAGCAGATGTGCAGCGCAAAACAGAACAGTACGCCAGGGCTGGGGCGATACAGATGTACCATACGGGCAAGAATGCTTCATTTGTTGATGCACCACTGCGTGCCTCGTGGGCTTTTATCAGGACATTCTGCTTTCGTTGTGGATTTCTGGATGGGACGGCAGGCTTCAACATTGCCTTGATGAATGCCAGGACAACTTACCTCAAATACGATCAGTTAAAAACTTTACGTTCAGCCAAATCTGCGCTTTAGCGAGCTACGTAAGAGCTGCCAACGAAAATTCAGTGTTGCTTCGGGTTCGGTGAGTGCAATGCCGCCTGCCGGAATACCACGGCGCAAATAGTAATGGTCAAAGACCGATTGCCGTACTCCCCATTTATGCAGAAACTGCTTTCCGCCATTATTTTTCTTGATCCTGCCGGTTGATTTTGCCTGGAAATGGTAAACCAATGAATCGCCAACTCCCAAAAATATGCGACATCCGGCATGCCATAGCTTCATCGAAAAATCGTTATCACTGCTCATGCCGGGGGAAAATTCACTGCTGTAGCCACCAACCCTGAACCACCATTTCTTGTGCACTAACGTGGGGGGCCAGGTTGCACCATACCAGTCCGGACGACGATGACTCGGCAGATTTGCCAACAACTGCTGCTCGGCAAATTGATCCGGACTGTGGCCATAGTCGCATACAAAAACACAAGGGTTGTTCGTTTGCACCGGTTCAATCATGGTGCCGGACAGCATGAACAGATCGGTACCCAGATCTTTGATCCGGCTGATCAGCGCACTATCCCATCCGGGACAGCAATACATATCATCATTCAGATAAAGGATGTAATCCATCCGGGCATGCATGGACGCTTCATTCACAGCCAGGCAGATGCCAACGTTCTGCGTTGAGTATGTATAGTCGAAATGTTGTGCGCGCACCCACTCAAGAGTGCCATCGCTACCGTCATTTACGTGAACTATGATCTGGTGGTCGTATTCGGAATTCTGTCGGATGCTCTTGATGCAAAGTTGCAGCAGTACGAGATTATTCCAAGTCGGTATTAGTATGGAGAACATAGGCCTGAAAAGTGGGTGGTAGGGTTGGGCAATATCTTGAAAGTGGATTTTGCCATGATGTGGCGACATTCTAGCCACATCCAAGGCTATAGGATACCGGATGCGATTCAAAAATTACCAAGACGTAGGCCGCTTATCACGGGTGCTGCCATGTATAATCGACTTTAGAACCTGTGATTGGAATCACAAACATGGATGTTGTTCACCGGACACGCCGGAAGATTGCTGTTGTTGTGCCCAAATACGGTTTGGTTGGCGGAGGCGAGCATTTTGCCAGCGAAGTGACCGAGCGCCTGGCGTTGAACGAAAATTTCGAAATACATGTTTTCGCAAACCGTTGGGTTGCCAAATCTGACCGCATAAAATTCCACAAAATCCCGATAGTCCGCTTCCCGCGTTTTCTCGGACCTTTGGTATTTGCTTGGGTTGTGCAATGGAAACTTCGTCGTATGAATTTCGATCTGGTGCATACCCATCACTGGATTTTCCATGCGGATGTATATTCGGCGCACGGTGTGCCGCACATCGGGTGGGTCAGGAGTGTTCGGAAACGCAGCCCCAGTCTTTACGACAGAGCGGTCATCCATGTCGAGCGAAGTTTAATCAGGGATGGCGGTTCGTCCACTTTCCTTCCGGTATCGTCCATCGCCATGGAGGCATTCCGCCACGAATATGCAACCTTGCCCGGCCACTGGGAGATCGTCCATCCGGGCGTTGATGTGGCTCGATTTTCCTCGCCCGACCGCGATGCCTGCCGTGCCGAGATCAGAGGGCGATATGGGATAGGTACCGACGACATGTTATTGCTTTTCGTCGGAATGAACTTCGAAGTAAAAGGTCTGGAAACCATTATCACTGCGCTTGCCAAAGCACGATCGACGAAGCCGGAAGCGAACATCAGGTTACTGGTGGTAGGGCGGGGAGATGAAAAAAAATTCGCCAAGATCGCGCAGTCGCTTGGCGTAGCCGACGCTGTCATTTTTGCAGGGACGCAATACGCCGGCCTTGAGCGGTTCTATCGTGCGGCCGATGCATTTACCCTGTTCTCGGCATTCGATACGTTCGCTATGGTAGTGCTTGAAGCAATGGCCGCCGGATTGCCGGTCATCGTCAGCCCCAATGTGGGCGCAAAGGATCTGGTTACCGAGGGTGCCAACGGATTTGTGCTTCCTGACTTTCGCGATGCGGACACCGCTGCTGACAGGATGCTCCAGTTGCTGGATGCAGAACGGAGAAAAACCATGGGAGCAGCAGCGCAGCTCAGGGCCGGTGAATACACCTGGGAACGGCTGGCCAAAAAGGTAGCCAATATATACGAACACAATTTCAATGCTAAAGTGACTGCAACATGACACCAAAAATATCCGTCATACTGACTGCCTGGCAAAGGCCGCAACATCTGGAAGAGCAGGTGGAACGGGTGCTTGGCCAAACCATCCCTCCACACGAGATTGTCCTGTGGTACAACCAGCCTCCCAAGATCATGGGTCTGCTTGAGCAAAAGCAGAATCTGAAATTCAAAAATTCCGACAAGATTAAAAAGATAATCTGCGATTACAATTTTGGCATCATTCCCCGGTTTACCCTGGCATCCGCGATGGAAGGTGAATATGTTTGCATCTTCGACGATGACACCATGCCGGGAGAACGCTGGTTTGAAAGTTGCCTTAAATATGTAGACCGGGAAAAGACCATGTGCGGAACAATCGGTCTACGGTTTCTTTCAGACAAAGAACCGAAGACCCAAATACCACGCATGGGATGGGATGGATGCAATGAAAATATCGAATTTGTCGATTTGGTTGGGCACAGCTGGTTCTTCAGGCGCGAATGGGCCCGCTATTTCTGGGACAAAGAACCGCTGATCAGGACTTTTGGCGAGGATATTCACTTTGGTGCGATGCTGCAACAGCATGGAATTCGAGTGGCTTGCCCGCCCCATCCGAAAACTGACAAATCTTTGTGGGGGTCGGTGAAAGGCGAACTGGGTAAGGACAAGGTCGCCATCAGCACCAGCAAGGACAGAAGCAGGGAATACGGCGAAGTTCTGCGTTATGAAGTTGAAAATGGTTGGAAACTGGTGCTCCTATGATACTGGTAGCCTATGGGACCCGCCCTGAAATCATAAAGCTGTTCCCGGTCATTCGGGAACTACAGAGAAAACGTATCCCGTTCAAGACTCTGTTTACCGGCCAGCAAACAGACCTGTATGCGGATGTTAAAGATTTGCTCCCTTCTCCAGATTATACATTCGCTCAACTTTTTTCCGGAGCAGGCAAGCACAACACACTTACCAATAGTTTCATAAAGATATGTTCTGCTGCAGAAGCGCTGTTTACCACGAAAAAGTTCGGAACGGTTGTCGTTCAGGGTGATACAACTACCGCATGGGCACTTTGCCTGGTCGGATTCTATAACAAGATCAGGGTTGCGCATGTGGAAGCTGGGCTGCGTACATTCGATCTCGACAACCCGTTCCCTGAGGAGGCTAATCGCGTGCTGATAGGCCAGATTGCGGCAGTCAATTTTGCACCTACACCGGGAGCGAAGGCGAATCTGGAAAAAGCGGGAGCAAGAAATATTCATCTGGTCGGCAATACAGTTGTGGATGCGGTCAACATCATCAAAGATGAACATGGACTTGCCAATGTGGCCACTACCAATACCGTTTTGGTTACCCTGCATCGACGTGAAAATCACGACATCATGGATGCGCTTTTTGATGAACTGAACAGAGTGGCGACCCAATATTCCGGCCTGAATCTGATTCTACCGATTCATCCCAACCCCAATGTGCGGAAATTCAGGGACAGGCTGACAGCGGCCAACATTCGGGTCATCGACCCAGTCGGATATCTGGAGATGTTGAAGCTGATCGCCGCATCCCGATTCATCATTACCGACAGCGGTGGCTTGCAGGAAGAGTCATCCTGTTTCAACAAGAAGGTGCTTATCGTCAGAGAAACTACAGAGCGCCCGGAGATTCTGGAAGTTGGACTGGGACGACTTGTCGGCAAGGAAATTCTTGCCAACATCGAATGGGCAATGAAACCGCTCGAAACATTGATTACCTCACCATTCGGCGATGGGCACTCTGCCCAAAAGATTGTTGACGTTATTTCCGATAACTGAGATTCAGTCATTTATGATTAAAATAGTGTCCGGACATAGTTACCCTGATGGGTCTACTGTAGCCTTGGTTAATTTATGTAATCAACTGAATTCGCGAGGGCATAACTGTGTTTTTTATGGCCCGGATAGTTGGCACTTGGATAAATGTAAGTCCGGAACGCCACATGAATTTAGAACGGAAGACGGCGATGCCATCCTACTGCATGGCATAGAATTATTAACCATAGCGGGTTTACAGAGCCTGGAATTGACCATTTCTGAAGCAGCAAAAAATCAAATTTGGCGGAATATGTGGAGCGCGGTATCCGAAATTCTATTTCCCGCAAGCACATCAAAAAAGTTCATGCTTGTCCTGAGTTGCCGTGAGGCTGATTCCAGCCACAAAGCGGCCTTGCGATATTCCTTGTTCAACAAGATACATTTTGTGAGTGGCATGCAAATAAACTTTAACAGGGTGAAACGCCAAAGGTTTATTTGTCCTGATTTTCTCAACGCACTAGTGCCTTCCGATAACAAGCCAGAAAAAGCCGCCGGCATAATCGGTAGCATCAGCAAAGCGAACGCGACAAAAGAAAACATAGAGATGGCTTTGGAAGCCGGCATGGAAACAGTCATCTTGTATGGCTTTCTGGCAGACCCGATCTACTTTTACCAAAACATCGTACCCCTTACAAAATCCCATCCCGGAAAGATCAAGTTTGCGGGATTCAACGATGACCAGCAAAAAATGTATGACTCCGTATCTGATGTCTACGCGTCAGTCAACCGGCCGTTGAGTAAAGTGCCCAGAGAGTGCGCGCTGACCAATACCAGATACCATGGCGTTGAAATCGGCCAGGATGAATTTTTGACAAATGACCAGATATATCGGATCTGGAAAAATGAACTGGGATTAGGATGATGCATCAAGTTGCAGAAAAGACATTTGTAGGTGATTTTTACAAACTGTGCAATATGCTCAAGGCGAGAGAACCTTTTGCCTTCAACCGTTTTTCGGATGGCGAGCTTTACATCCTGCAGAATAAGGAACTTATACTCGACACCCAACAGGTCAAGGTTGGTGCAAAAGTAACGGATGGAATTTACAAGGCAGAAGACCACAAGCGTTTTCACCCAGACGAACATTCATTTTACCGGGATAGGCTGGTTGATGCGTTCAGGTATCAGGCCAAGAACTATTTTAATGGGCTGAGTTGCCGTTGCTGTGTAGGGGAGGAAAATTTTCAATGGCAACTCGATTTCCATGGCAACTACGATGAGAACTATACCTGGGCCAATTTGTTGGTGAATGGCAACTACCCGAGATTCATCCATGAGATGTATCCACTGTTCAATAATTACAAAACAATATTTGTTTGCAACGAAAAAGCCGATCTGTCGACATTGCCGTTTCTGGCCAAAGATTTCAGGGTAGGGTACAACGCCATGGTCAATGACTATGGCTTGATCGAGACTATGAAGAACTGGATCGATGAGAACGACATTGAAGGCCATTTATTCCTATTTTCTGCGTCCTCGTTCAGCAAAATGGCGATACACCAGCTTTACGAGCACAGTCCAGAAAACACTTACATCGATGTCGGAACAACGCTGAACCCATTCATGGATATGAGCCTGGACAGGACATATTTGAAATCTTTCTGGCTCGGCGCAAAGGGGAAGGATCTCGGCAAGATATGTATCTGGTGATTGAGCAATGAGTAATTAAGCGAAATATGATTGTTATAAATCTAATGGGCGGCTTGGGAAACCAGATGTTCCAGTATGCTACCGCGAAGCATCTGGCAATCATCTACGGTACCGAACTCAAAATCGACGGCACGCATTTCAAAAAATTCACTGCTAACCAAGAACACACATTACAGCTTGCGTGCTTTAATATTTCTGCCACTCAGGCGTCGAAAGTAGAAATTCGGCAACTGACCAGTTCTGCCAACGCATTCTCTCGCATTAACAATTTCATAGCTGCGACATTCGGCACACCTTCCTCAAAATCTAAAATCGATTTGTTGTACCGTGAGCCCGAGGGTTCACAGTTCAAACAAGAGGTACTTAAACTTGGCCACGATAGGTATCTCGTGGGGTATTTTAATTCCTACAAATATTTTGAGCCGATCAGGGATATGCTTACCCGTGAGTACACACCCAGAGAAAATACCTCTGCGGAAGGGAATGAAATATTCATGCTGATCGAATCGACAAACTCCGTCAGCATCCATATCAGAAGAGGCGATTATGTGGCTGATCCCGAAATTTACAAATGTATCGAGGGGATAATCACGGAACACTATTACCTCAATGCAGTTGATCACATTGCCTCGCGAGTGGATACACCCCATTTTTTTGTGTTCTCAAACGATATGCCGTGGGTAAAAGAGAATTTCAAAATACCTTACGGTGTGACATACGTCGACTTCAATTCCCCGCAAAGGGGCTTTGAAGACCTTTGGTTGATGAGCCGATGCAAACACAATATCACTGCTGGTGGTAGTACGTTCAGCTGGTGGGCGGCATACCTCAATCCGAATAGCAAGAAGATAGTTGTAAGAACAGAGAATATCAGTAACGATTCGAAATATAACCATCCTGATGATTATTTTCCATTGGAATGGGCAAGCGTGAAATCATATTAGGGAAATACTGAACAAGTCGTCACACCGGCGCAGGCCGGTGTTCAGCTTAGTGAAAACACTGGATCCCGGCCTGCGCCGGAATGACACATTTGAACTTGTTCAGCGCTTCCTTAGATTAAGATTGTGTGGTTCTTGGAGAAGCTATGTCAAAAAATAATGGATTTTTTCAGTCGTTGCGTCGACAGTATGGTAATCGTCGTCGTGAAAGGCGCTATTTTGCTGCAATTCGGAGGGGGGGATACGCATTGCCTCCGCAATCGATAAAGCTTGCAGTAATTCGTAACAACATCCCCAACCCGCCGCCAAGAGTCTTTATCGAAACGGGGACCTACTATGGCGAGACCGTGGCGTCGGTAATGCACCAGTATGCGAGAGTAATTTCAATCGAAGTCGACGAGGCACTATACCGCAAAGCTTGTGCAAGGTTTGCAGATGACATTAATGTCAAAATTGTACATGGGGACTGTGCCGGTGAATTTCCAGGGGTGCTTACCGAGTTACATGAGTCAGCAGTTTTCTGGCTTGATGGGCATTACAGTGGCGGGGAGACTGGCAGGGGGGTGCTTGATGATCCAATACTTATTTCGCTCAATCAAATCGCAGCCCACCCTGTTAAAGAGCACGTGATTTTTGTTGACGATGCGCGAACATTTGACGGACTTGGCGGGCGTCCTGATATTTCGGATGTCTTCAATCACATCAAAAAAATCAATAGCCATTACATCATCCGTGTGCAAAACGACATCATCATTGCTACTGTAGTTCCGCTTCCGATAGGTTGAGCTTACTGATACCAAAGTAAATTCAGTATATTTGCCTTGGCACCAAGAATTGAAATTGGGGTTTATATGAAAATTGTTAGTGATTTTGGCGGGGATTACAAGGATGGATATAACACGGCTCTGAATATTGAAGAGTTTTCCGACAATAGTAATGAAGTAGTTTTCTTTTATGGTATTCAAAGCGGGATTGACAAGAAACTTCTTAAACTACATAAAGAAGGCAAAAGAAAAATACTGTTGGATTTATGGAGCCCATGCGCATTTTTTTCGGACCCCAATCATTTTTCGATTATTGAAGGGTTTGATGAGGTTTATTCGATCTGTCCTTACACCTGTGACTGGACAAACAGGAAATTGGGGAAACGGTTGATGAGATACAGTTTTTATCCTGTATCCCCGCATAATATCGAATCTGCAAGTGACGATAGTGTATTCAAGAAGTTCGGCGGCAAGTTGCTGGATTTTATGTCAAGCAGCAAGCCGCAAGAATCCAGGATGAATGATAAAAAATACGATGTCTGCTATGTGGGGGGGATTTATAGCCCGGAACACAAGTTGATGATCGATATCATCGCAAGGTTCAACTATGTATTTGTCACCCAAAGCGATGTCGAAAGGGCCACTCATAGATATTTATCCAATGCTGCCAAACTGAATCTTGTGCGCAAAAGCAAGATCGGGGTTTGTTTCAACAAGCTGTACCCCACGGCCAATCACATCGCCAGCATAAAAAGTTATGATGACTGGCAAAGTAACAGGGCATTCAGCAATATTTTCGACTCTGTATCCATCGCGCCACAAATAAAAACAAGATTGCACGAACTTGCCCTATGCAAAACGCTTATCTTGTGCCAGCGTGATCCCTGGAATCTTGTCGAAGACTATTACGAACCGGACAAAGAATTCATATACTTTGACAACGTAGAGGAATTGAACACCCTGATTCCGGAGATATTGAATAATTGGCATGGCTATCAACATATCATTGAAAATGCCCATGTAAAGGTTAGAAATTTCTCCACTGCCAATTTGGTTAATATGGTTCAAAATGGTGATGAGCTTAACAGACAGAGTACGACATATAGACTATAGGGAGACTCACATGGACAACTG